>CAYQAJ010000013.1:0-30630 GCA_964415245.1 uncultured Pirellulaceae bacterium
ACGCCGACACGACCAACGGCGACATCGACCTGAACAACGCAGCGCCCGGTTCGGTTACGGTCAACTCGATGACGACGGGCGTCGGCGATATCGACTACGACCAGACGGGCAACGAATCGCTGCTCTTAACGCTGGTATCGACCGACGACGGCGACGTCACGATCACCAACACCGGCGGCACCAGCGCCGACATCGACATCGACGAGGTCTCGGCCGACCTGACCGACGACACGGTCCACATCACGTCGACCGGTGCGATCAACCAGGCTGCACCCGGCGACTTGGCCATCGACATCACGGGCTTCGCGGTCGATCTGGATGCGGTGGAGGGGATCGGCAATACGAGTTCCCTCGATCTCACCACTGCCAGCCTGAACGCCGACACCACGGGCGGCGACATCGACCTGGATAACGTCGTCACCGCCGCGGTAATCGTAAACTCGATGACGACCGGCAGCGGCGACATTACCTACCAGCAGTCGGGCAACCAGTTGCTCAAGCTCACCAACGTAGTGACCGGCAACGGCGACATCCTCATCCAGAATAGCGGCGGCACGGGCGCCGATATCGAAATCGATAACGTGGCAGCCGACACGACCGACGACACGGTCCACATCACATCGACCGGGGCGATCAACGAAGTAAGCAGCGACGACGCGGGCGTCGACATCACGGGCCGGAATCTCAATTTGGACGCAGTCGAGGGAATCGGGAATACATCTGCGCTGGAAATCTCCACGGCCAGTCTCGACGCCGACACGACCAACGGCGACATCGACCTGAACAACGCAGCGCCCGGTTCGGTTACGGTCAACTCGATGACGACGGGCGTCGGCGATATCGACTACGACCAGACGGGCAACGAATCGCTGCTCTTAACGCTGGTATCGACCGACGACGGCGACGTCACGATCACCAACACCGGCGGCACCAGCGCCGACATCGACATCGACGAGGTCTCGGCCGACCTGACCGACGACACGGTCCACATCACGTCGACCGGTGCGATCAACCAGGCTGCACCCGGCGACTTGGCCATCGACATCACGGGCTTCGCGGTCGATCTGGATGCGGTGGAGGGGATCGGCAATACGAGTTCCCTCGATCTCACCACTGCCAGCCTGAACGCCGACACCACGGGCGGCGACATCGACCTGGATAACGTCGTCACCGCCGCGGTAATCGTAAACTCGATGACGACCGGCAGCGGCGACATTACCTACCAGCAGTCGGGCAACCAGTTGCTCACGCTCACCAACGTCGTGACCGGCAACGGCGACATCCTGATTCAAAACGCCGGCGGTACGGGCGCCGACATCGAAATCGACAACGTGGCAGCCGACACGACCGACGACACGGTCCACGTCACATCGACCGGAGCGATCAACGAGGTTAGCCCGGCCGATGCGGGCGTGGATATCACGGGCAAGAACGTCAACCTGGACGCCGTGGAGGGGATCGGCAACAGCTCGGCCATCGAACTGTCGACGGCCAGTCTGGATGCCGACACCACCAATGGCGACATTGATCTCAACAACGCCGCCACCGCCTCGGTTACGGTCAACTCGCTCACGACCGGCACCGGCAGCATCACGTACGACCAAACCGGGAATCAGTCGCTGCTCTTGACGCTGGCTCAGACCACCGACGGCGATATCACGATCACCAATACCGGCGGCACCGACGCCGACATCGCCATTGTCAAGATCCTCGCCGACACGACCGACGACACCGCCAAGGTATCCGCAAGTGGTGCGATCAACGACGCGGCGGCCGATGCGCTCACCGATATCACGGCCTTTGCGGTCGATCTGGATGCCGGCGAAGGAATCGGCAACACGGCGGCGCTCGAGCTGGTAACCGCCCAGATCGATGCCGACACCACGACCGGCGACATTGACCTCGACAACGCCGCATTCGCGCCGGTTACGGTCAATTCGATGACGACCGGCGGCGGCGACATTGACTATGACCAGACGGGCAACAATTTGCTCACGCTCACCAGCGTTGCGACCACTAACGGCGACATCACGATTACCAACACCGGTGGAACGGGCGCCGACATCGAAATCGACAACGTGGCCGCCGACACAACCGACGATACGGTTCACCTTACGTCGACCGGGGCGATCAACGAGGTTGCCCTGGACGACGCGGGCGTCGATATCACGGGCCGGAATATCAATCTGGATTCCGTGGAGGGCATCGGCAACACGTCGGCGATCGAACTGTCGACGGCGAGTCTCGACGCCGACACGACCAACGGCGACATTGATCTCAACAACGCCGCTACCGCCTCGGTCACGGTCAACTCGCTCACCACCGGAACCGGTAGCATCACGTACGACCAGACGGGCAACCAGTCGCTGCTGTTGACGTTGGCCCAGACCAGCAACGGCGACGTGACGATCACCAACACCGGCGGCACCGGCGCCGACATTGCGATCGTCAAGATTATCGCGGACACAACCGACGACACGGCGAAGGTGGAGTCGAGCGGGGCCATCAACGACGCGGCCAGCGATACGACGACCGACATCACGGCCTTCGCTGTCGATTTGGACGCGGCCGAGGGAATCGGCAACACCGAGGCGCTGGAGTTGGTGACCACGGAGATCGACGCCGACACCGCGACCGGCGACATCGACCTGTTCAATGCCCCGACGACCGCCGTCGTTATCAACAGCATTTCCTCGGCCGGCACGGGTAACATCGATTACCTGCAGAACGGCAACAAGCTGCTGACCATTACCAGCGCCGCGGCGAATAACGGCAACATCGGCATCGAGAACACCGGCGGAACCTCGGCCAGCGTGCTCGTCGGCTCCATGTCGGCCGACGCCGTGAACGACACCGTCGAGATCATCGCCGGCGGGTCGATCAACGACGCCGCCACCGACGTCCTGACCGACATCGCCTCGTTCGCCGTCGTGCTCAACGCGCAAACGGGCATCGGCAACATCGAGCCGCTCGAACTTTCGTCCCGGTCGATCACGGCCGACAATTTGACGACCGGCGACGTCGTGCTCAACAACTCGATCGCGCTTTCCGCCACGGTCAACAGCCTGACGACTGTCGACGGGTCGAACATCCGCTTCGAGCAGTCCGGCGGCGGCAGCGTGAGCTTTACCACCGTCTCCACCACCAGCGACGGTAGCGCCGTCGCCGGCGAAGACGACATTGAGCTGATCAACAACGGCGGCAACCTGATCGTCGGCGGTTCCGTTTTCGCCGATGGAGAGGGGACGATTCAATTGACGACCAACACGTCGGGCAACGTGGTGCTCACCGGAACCACCTCCGCCCCCAGCAACCTGGTCGCCATCGACTCGGATGGCGCGATCCTCGATGGCGGCAACGCGGGCGGACCCGACATCACCGCCTTCGAAACCTCTCTCAAGGCCGAGAATGGCATCGGCACCGGCGCCTCGTTCGACGACGCGATCGACACCGCCGTGACCAACATCGCGGCGCTCAACAACACGTCGGGCAGCATCCAAATCTCCAACAGCAACGGCGGAGCCGAGCTGTTCATCACCGATGTGAACGGCCTGTCGGGCATCATCGACAACGGCCCCGGCGCCATTGTCGTCACCAACGCCAGCCCGCTCACGGTGCAGAAGGCGATTCAAAACAACGGCGGCGGAGACACAAGGCTGACCTCGCTCACCACGGGGGATTTGACGCTCAATGCGCCGATCGCGAACGCCGGCGGCGATGGCAGCATCGTTCTCGATGCGGCCGTAGACTTGGTTGTCAACGATATGGTTGTTGCGCCGGCGGCCGAGCTGCTCACCGAGGGGGGTGGTCAGATCATCGGTCTCGCCGGGGGCGACGTGATTCTGGCCGCCGGGGTCATCGTGCGAACCGACACCGGCCAGATGGCCCTGCTCGACGTGATCGTCACCGTTACGGCCGACCAGGTGGGGGCCAACGGCTTCGCCCTGCTTACCGTCACCATTTTCGACCCGCTGGGCATCAACTATGAAATCATCGTTAACTGGCTCGACGTGCCCGCGGCCGATTCGATCGACAACTACCCGCCCGAGTTCAACACCTCGCCCGACAAGGGAAACGACTCGGGCAACCAGGGAGCAGGTTTGCCGGCGATTTACAACGGCCTCGTGATCCACCAGTTCGGGCACTTCTATATCTTCGGCAGCCCGAACACGGAGAACCCGTCGGCCGACATCCCGGCGCAGGTTACCGTGCGTTACGACTTCCGTCCCACCGGCGACACCGACAACGGCATTCAGTTCTTCCGCGGCGGCGATCGCATTAACCAGATCGTGACCGTCGTCGACGTGCTTCAGGATGTGCCGGGTGAAGGAATTACCAGCTTCATCGTGTTCCAGACCGGCGGCGCCGAGCGGCAGGTAACCCGCGAGGAGCCGGTGACCGTCGCTCAGCCCGAGCCCACCGTTACGGTCGTCGCGTCGAGCAGCGAGTTCTTCGAAGTCGTCGCCGTACAGGAAGAGTCGCTCGAGGACGAGGCGCTGCTCTTCTTTACCATCGTCGACGTGTCGGGTAACGAGAGCGATCCGATCTACTTGCAGCTCGATCTTTTGGCCGGCGATCGACTGCTGGAGCTGTTCAAGCGGTTCCCCAACGGGCGGTATTTGATAAAGTACAAGGAGGCGGGTAGCCAGCAGATCCTGGTGTTGTTCGAGCTGAACGTCGACCAGGGCCGGCTGGTGCCGCCGAATTATCAGCTCATGAACGAGCAGGGAGATCAGCAGGAGCCCGAGACCGATGCCGGTGCGGAGCTCGTGCCCTACGTGCCCATCGACGCGGTGTCCGACGGCGCGGTGGCGGTCGGTGCGGCGGTCGACAGCACCCTCGCGCAGAGTGCGGCCATCGACGCCGCGATTGACAATGCAGTATTCGTCGCGCAATACGAGGTAGCGACCGAAGCTTCCGCGACGGACTCGGCGATCTTCGATTCAGCCGTAACGAACGACGTCGCCGTCGAGGCGGCTCCCGCGGGCCGTGCGGTACAGCAGTCGGCAGCACAGCATCCGACGGACGAATTCAGTTCGACCAGAGACGCCGGCGACGCACAGCCGGACGCAGTCGACTCGCCGCAACAGCAACTGCCTGCCTTGCGGCTGCCCGCCTTGGTCGGCGGCGCCGCTGTTGCGGCCGCCGGACTGGTCGGTGCCGCGGCGTATCCCCCGTGGCAGCAGCGCGTCCAAGAGGCCATGCAGCACGATCGCGGCTCGCATCGCAAGGCCGCGCGGTTGTGCCGTCGGCTTCGCCGCGAAACGGCTGGAGTACGATGAACCTGTGCCGGCGTGGGAAATATCGATGAAACGCATCCCCACGCCGGCTGAACGATCCAATCGCAGAATCAAGTAACGACCCCTTTTTTGTTGTTGGGAAGCGCAGCCATGTCGAAGTGCCCCCACTGCCAGACTCCTCTGTTGGACTCCGATCTTCGTGCGGGCCGTTGTCCCGCCTGTCGGAAGCCTCTGGCCGCCACGCAGAAGCCCGGCCCTGATTCTGAATCGGGTCAAGGAGCCGCGAGCGGTGCCGCGCGCACGATCGACGACGACGCGGCATTGCCGCGCCAGCCGGCTAGCGCCTCGCGCGATACGCTCGACGATCAGCCCCAGGCCGCGCCACCGCGCTCGCCGGCGCAATTCACTACCGTGCCCGAGACTCCCGAGCAGCCACCGCGCGATCCCCGCGCGACGCCCACGATTGATGACGACCAGGCGACGAAGGCCGTGGCCGCCGAACCGGATCCCTTCATCGATTCGGGCACGGTAGGCGAAACGCCGCTCGACCAGACGATCGACTCCGTCCACGTCGTCGATGCCAAGGCCCAGCGTAAGGAAGGTACTGTCGACGATGAGCTGGCCAAGACGATCGACTCGGCGCAGTTGTCCGTCCCCGTGACGCCGCCCGACAAGAAGACCGTCAACGACAAGATCGCGCAGACGATCGACTCGGTGCAGACGCCAGGCGCCGCCAAGCCGCCGGGCAAGGGGACAGTCCACGACGAAATCGCCCAGACGGTCGATTCGGTAACCATGGACGAGGGCAAACAGCCGAAGAAGCAGGGCACGGTCGACGAGCGACACGGTGCCCAGACAATGCAGTATCAGTCCGGCGAATCCGACCAGCCGGTGAAGAAGCCGGGCACTGTGGCGGATCGCCGGATTGCCGCCACGCTCGACAGCGGGGAATTGGCGCCGGCGATGGTCGATCGCGTTCGCGCCACGTGGGAAGGCACGATCAACGAGCAGGCCAGCCCCCGCACCTCGCTCAAGGCGGAGATCGGCGGCGGCGAAGGCCGGTCGACGCTCGTGATCCAGCCGCGCGTCTTCCGCCGCGCCATGCACGCCCAGGCGATCAACGCCGACTACGATCTGTTGGAGATGCTGGGCGAGGGCGGCATGGGAATGGTGTACGCCGCCCGGCAGGCGTCGGTCGACCGCACCGTGGCGGTCAAGATGCTCAAAACCGACACCGCGGCCGATCAGGTGCAGCGGCACAAGTTCCTGGCCGAGGCGGTGGTGACGGGCGATCTGGAACACCCCAACATCGTGCCGATCTACGACCTGGGAATGAACGACGAGGGGGCGCTCTTTTACTCGATGAAGCGAGTGCAGGGTACGCCCTGGATGGATGTGGTCCACGAGAAGTCGCTGCACGAGAACATCGAGATTCTCATGAAGGTCGCCGACGCGATGGCCTTCGCCCACTCGCGGGGCGTGATCCACCGCGACTTGAAGCCCGAAAACGTAATGCTGGGCGGGTACGGCGAAGTGCTGGTCATGGACTGGGGGCTGGCCATTGCCACGTCGCAAGCTCGGCAGGCCGGCGGCCTCAAGCCGTCGACGAGCATGGGGGGCACGCCCGCCTACATGGCCCCCGAAATGGCGGCTGGTCCCTTCGAGCGGATCAGCATGCTCAGCGACGTGTACCTGCTGGGCGCCATGCTGTACGAGGTTGTCACGGGCCGCCCGCCGCACACCGGCAAGGACGTGATGAAGTGCCTGTTCGCGGCCGCCAAGAATGACATCCAGCCAACCGAACACGAAGGCGAGCTGATCGACATTGCCCGCAAGGCGATGGCGACCAATCCCAAGGATCGCTACGGCAGCGTGCTGGAGTTTCAGGAAGCGATCCGGCAGTACTTGGCCCACTCCGAGAGTATTGCCCTCTCGACCCGCGCCGCCGAAGACCTCGAGCAGGCCCGCAAGTCGGACGATTACCGCGACTATGCCCGCGCTCTGTTCGGTTTCCAGGAGGCGGTCGCGCTATGGGAAGGGAACGCGCGAGCTCGTAGCGGCGTGCTCGAAGCGAGCTTGGTGTATGCCCAATGCGCGATGAACAAGGGCGACTACGACTTGGGTGCGGGCCTGTTGGACGCCAGCGAGCCGGACCACGAGCGGCTGCTGACACAGATTCGGGCGGCTCAGCACGAGCGCGACGCGCGGCATGGCCGTATCAAGGTTCTGCGTCGGGCGCTGGTGGCCGGCGTGGCGGTGTTCTGCATGGTCGTTACCGTGGCCGCCGGCGTGATCTGGAACGAGAAGAACAAGGCGCAAGTGGCCAGGGACGATGCCATTGCGGCCGAAGCCGAGGCTACAAAACAGCGCGACGCCGCCATTGAGGCCCGTAAGCAGGAAGAGACGGCGAAACTCGCCGCTGTTGCGGCCGAGGAGGAAGCAACCAAGCAGCGTGACGCGGCGGAAATGGCCCGCCTTGCCGCCGAGAAGGCGAAGGAGCTGGAAGAAGCGGCCAAGCTCGAGGCCGTTGCGGCGGAGGAGGAGGCCAAGAAGCAGCGCGACGCGGCGGAAATGGCCCGCCTTGCCGCTGTCAAGGCGAAGGAGTTGGAAGAAGCGGCGAAGCTCAAGGCGGTCGCCGCCGAAACGGAGGCCAAAGAACAGCGCGACGCGGCGGAAATGGCCCGTCTCGCCGCTGTCAAGGCGAAGGAGTTGGAAGAAGCAGCGAAGCTCAAGGCGGTCGCCGCCGAAGACGAGGCCAAGAAGCAGCGTGATGCGGCAGAAATCGCCCGCAACGCCGCCGAGTACGAGGCTTACGTGGCGCAGATCGGCCTGGCGGCCGCCAAGATCGACGAAAACGCCTACGACATCGCCCGCGAACTTCTCGACAGTTGCCCCGACAAGTTCAAGAACTGGGAATGGGGCCGTCTGCGATACCTGTGCGATCAGAAGGTCGTGGACTTTGACCGCGGCGACGCTTCGCAGCCGATCGAAGCCGTGGCTTTCGATTCCCAGGGCGAGCGCTTCGTCACGGGCGGTTGGGGCGGCGTGCTGCGGGTGTGGGATGCCGAAAGCAACGACGAGCCGCTGTTGTCGATTCAAGCTGGCGGCGACCGCGTCACCGCCGTCGCCTTTTCCCACGACGGAAAGTATTTGGCCAGCGGCAGCGACGATCCGTTTGCCTTCGCTTCGATCTGGAATGCGAAGTCGGGCGAGCTCGTGCAGGTGTTGCAGGGTCACACAGGCCCCGTCTACAGCCTCGCCTTCACTCGCGACGGTAAGCGCATTCTCACCGGCTCGGCCGACGGCACCGCACGGCTGTGGAACGTCGAAAACGGCGAGCTGCTGCGAACCTACCAGGGACATAGCTGGCTCGTGTGGTGCGTCGCGTTCTCGCCCGACGAAACGCAGTTTGTCACCGCCAGCCAGGACGGCACGGCGATCGTGTGGTCGGTAGAAACGGGAGAAAAGCTGCCGCCGTTCCGCGGTCACCGCGGCCCGGTGTATGCGGCCGCCTTCTCGCCCGATGGCCAGTACGTCGCCACCGGCGGCTACGACAAGCGCGTGCTCATTTGGCGGCCGGACGAGCTCCAGGAGTACGACTACCGCGCGGCGGCCGCTGCCTTCGCCCGCGAGCAGGCAGGCGACACGGCCAGCTCCGGCGGCGCACTGAGCACGGGCGATACCGCGAGCTATGCCGCCCTGTCGGGTCACACGGCTGCGGTTCGCAGCCTGCGCTTCTCCCGCGACGGCAAGCTGATCCTCAGCGCCAGCCACGACAATACTCTCATCGTGTGGGACGCGATCGCCGGCACCGCATACAAGACGCTCCGCGGACACGGAAGCTGGGTCCGCAGTTGCGATCTGTCGCCCGACGGCAAGTGGGCCCTTTCGGGCAGCTACGATCGCAAGGCCAAGCTGTGGGACATCGAGGGATACGAAGAGCTGCGCGTGCTCAAGGGGCGAGTTCTCGAAGGGCACGTCGACGAAATCCTGGCGGCGTCGTTTTCGCGCGACGGGCGGGAGATCGTCACCGCCAGCCGCGACCGCACGGCCCGTACGTGGGACTTTGCCAGCGGGCAGCTTCTGCACACGTTTGAAGAAGGTCACGCGTTCCTGGCGACTCGCGTGCTCTTCATTCCCGACAACAAGCAACCGCGGCTCGTCACATCCGCCGTCGACAGTACGGTCCGCATTTGGGACCTGGCCGGCGGAACGCAGATCGAACAACTCGAAGGGACGGGCCGCAGCGCCGCGGTCGCCGTCTCCCACGACGGACGCTGGGTATTGACCGGCGGCGAAGGCAAGACTGCCAAGTTGTGGGACGTGTCCGGCGTGCACTTCGACGCCGGGGCAGCCGCCGAGGGAGATCGCGAGCCGATCGCCCCCGTGCGCGTTTTGCCCGGCAACAAAGCCGAGGTGACCGCCGTCGCCTTTTCGCTCGACGACAGCCAACTGTTCCTGGGCGACGCTAACGGCCGGTGCACGCTCTACAGCCGCGAGACGGGCGAGGTGATTCGCACGTGGAGCGTTCACACGGGCCGCATTGTCGATGCCGTGTTCCTACCCGATGGCAAGCGGCTCCTCACCGCCAGTGCCGACAAGACGGCCACGCAGTGGGGTCTGGCGAGCGGCGAGGAAATCCAAGGGCGCATCTTCAAGCATCCGGCCGCGGTGACGGCGATCGACGTTTCCGACGACGGGCGGTTTGCACTTACGGCGTGTGCCGACGGAGAGCTCCGCTATTGGAACGTCGACACGGCCGAACTTCTGTGGACCGTTACGCCGCACAGCGGCAGCGCCACGCTGTCCGAGAACTTGCGGTTTCTGATGAACGAGCGAAGTTGGACGATCGAACACCTGGCCGAGTTGGCGCAGATTCCCGTCGAGCGGATGCGCGACATCGTCGCCGACCGCGCCATGGTCGCCGTAGCCGACGCCGAGCTTACTCGGCTGGCGGGCGCGCTGGATTCCAGCGTGGCCCGGCTGCAAAAGTCGGTCGTGCGAAGCGTGGAAATCGCTCCCGACGGGCAGAGCGCGGCGATCGCGGCTTCGGCCGGGCGCACGGTGCGTCTATTGAATCTGAAAACGGGTGAAGAGATTGCCGCGCATGCCGCGGACGGATCCAACGCCCCCTTGTTCGACTTGCGCCACGCCGGTGCCGTGCGCGGGATCACCTTCTCGCCCGACGGCAAATCGCTGGCTACCGTGGGCGGCGACGAGGCACGCCTGTTCGACTTGCAAACGCATCGCGAGGTGATGGACTTCAGCCCGCACGGATCGGTTGCCTCGGCGGGTTTCTCGCCGGACGGAAGTCGCATCGTCACAGCCAGTTGGGACAATTCGGCCCGCATCTGGAACGTTGACACCGGTCGCGACGAAATCAAGCTCGAAGGGCCCGAGGGGCACACGGCGCGCGTGAACTCCGCCGTCTACTCGCACGACGCAACGCGCGTCCTCACCGCCAGCGACGACCGCACCGCCAAAATCTGGGATGCAAACAACGGTAGTCTCTTGGCGACACTCGAAGGCCACTCGGGCGCAGTCGCCTGGGCTATCTTCTCGGACGACGACACGAAAGTCGTCACGGCCTCACGAGACTCGACGGCCCGCATCTGGGATGCCGCCACCGGCAAGATGCTGGTCGAATTGAAAGGCGACCAGGGACACACCGACGGCGTACTGTGCGCGGCCATCTCCAACGATGGAAAACTGATCGTCACCGGCAGCGGCGACGACACGGCCAAAATCTGGAATGCGAAGACGGGTGAGGTGCTCTTCACCCTGGCCGGTCACACCGCGTCGGTCAACTCCGTGGCGATCTCGCCCGACGGACGACGCGTGCTCACCGGCAGCGCCGACTTCACCGCGAAGCTGTGGGATGCCACCAGCGGCAAAGAGGTGCTCACGCTGAAGGCCCACGACCAGGAGGTGACTTCGGTCAGCTTCTCGGACGACGGACGGTACGCCCTCACCGCCAGCCGCGACGCCACGGCCATCGTCTGGCTGGCCAAGGAGTGGCCTGTGGTGGCGATCGAGGAAGGCGAAGCGCCCGCGGAAGGCGACGCGCCTGTCGCGCCTAAACTGGACGATCCGTTTGGCGAGGCGGAATCGGTTGACAGTTCCTTGAAAAAGTAAGCCATCGCTTGAGTCGCGACCGGAACGAGCTTTTCCACATCACAAAACTAAGCTGCGACAAATAACCCTGGCCGGAAGGCCGGGGTTTTTCATTGTCCGGGCAATGGAGTCTTTTCCCGCTGCTGTACGCCCTCGATCGCGTCGTGTACCTCATAATCTGCCACGCGCCACTCGCCGTCCTCCAGGTAGAGCGTGACGATGAGGAATTTGGCCAGTTGCTGCTGCTCTTCGACCCCGCGAATGCGGCCTATCACCCGCACGTTGAATTCGGCCGTGGCCACCGGTGGGTCGTTCTCGGTGTCGACGACGATGTCCTTCAGCCGCGGGCTCATGAAAACGCGATCGACGCGGTAGAGCCCGTAGTACCGCTCGATATCGGCGCGAATTTCGTGTGCGTTGGAGTGCACGTGGGCCAGCAGGCGGTCGGCGTCGTTCGACTCGGCGTCGACCTTCATCTGCAATAGCGCGCGCTGCACCGCTTCGCGGTCGGTGACCACCAGCCGCTCGACCGCGAGCAATAGTGCGGTGAGTGCCACGGCCCCGATCGCCGCGTAGAGAATCGGTGCGCGTCCCGTCTTGAGCCAGCCGACGACCAGAATGGCCGTCGCGACCAGGCCGACGACGACAATCCACAGCGGATCTTCGACGAGCCAGCTCATTTCAGTGTCTCCCGCTTGGGTGGGGGCATGCTGATGCCGCGCGGCGGCTCATCGGTGGTCAGGATGTCACCTTTCTCAAGCGGAGCCGATCGCGACCCGGGCCGGAAATGTCGCCACCAGAGCGCGACCCATGCCACAATCAGCACGGCCCCCAGGCCAACGTAAAGCGGCCGCAACGTATAGATCGTGTGCCCCTCATCGGACAGCGGCTCCGTGGGCGCCTGGCCCAGTTGCTTTTGCATGGCTCGCTCGCGCCCCTGGTATTGCCGCTCGATCTCGGCCTGCCGCTTTCCGAACTTGGGTCCCATCAACACCAGCGCTATCAGGCCGGCCGTGGCGAAGAGATAGAACCAGAACCAGGGCGAATCGGTGATCGGACCGCGGCGCGACGTTTGCGATGCGGACATGACGTGTGCCTGCTCGAGCTAGCGGAGGCCGTGCCCGTTCTCGTCGGCGGACCGGCGGCAGCATCCGTGCATGACACCGCACGCCCCATTCTTCCTCGCCGCGCGATGGGCTCGCTATCGCCGGGGAAACAGCGGACCGCCGTACAGCGCGCCGTCGCCAAGCTCTTCTTCGATCCGCAGCAATTGATTGTACTTGGCCACGCGGTCGGTGCGGGAGGCGGAGCCGGTTTTGATCTGGCCGGTGCCCAGGGCGACCGCCAGATCGGCGATCGACGTATCCTCGGTTTCGCCGCTGCGATGGCTCACCACGCTGGTATAGCCGTGTCGAGCGGCCAGTTTAACCGCGGCGATCGTTTCGGTCAGCGTGCCGATCTGGTTCACTTTGATGAGGATGCTGTTGGCTATTTTTTCATCGATGCCGCGCTGTAGCCGCTCGGTATTGGTGACGAACAGGTCGTCGCCCACCAACTGCACGCGCCCGCCGAGCCGCTCGGTAAGCAGCTTCCACCCGTCCCAGTCGTCCTCGCTGCACGCGTCTTCGATCGAGCAGATGGGGTAGGTGTCGACCCAGCCGGTGAGCAGGTCGATCAGTGCCGCGGCGTCGAGAGGCTTCTTATCGAGCGTATAAACGTTCTTCTTCTTGTCGTACAGCTCGTTGGCGGCGACGTCGACCGCAATGTATACCTGCTTGCCGGCCTCATAGCCGGCGGCCTTGAGGGCCGGGGCGACGGCTGCGAGACGGGCCTCCTCAGTCCGGCCTCGATGGCGCTCATGACAAGCTCGAGCGCTTCTTCGTTGCGATCGAGATTGGGGGCGAAACCTCCTTCGTCCCCCACGGTGGTGCTGAGCTTGTCGTCGTGGAGCACCATCTTGAGGTGGTGGAATACCTCGACGCCGCACCGCAGGGCCTCGCTGAACCGCTGGAAGCCCAGCGGCATAATCATGAACTCCTGCACGTCGAGCGAGTTGTCGGCGTGCTGCCCGCCGTTGACGATGTTCATCATGGGCGCCGGGAGCAGGTTGGCCGACACACCGCCCAAGTAGCGGTAGAGCGGCTGACACGAAAAGTAGGCGGCCGCCTTGGCCACGGCGAGCGAAACGCCGAGCACGGCATTGGCGCCCAACCGGCCCTTGTTGTCGGTGGCGTCGAGCTCGATCATCCGCTGGTCGATGCCGATCTGGTCGTCGGCCTCCCAGCCAATCAGCGCCTCGGCGATCAGCGTGTTCACGTTGTCGACTGCCTTGGTCACGCCGCGCCCCAGGTATACGGCCTTGTCGCCGTCGCGCAGTTCGATCGCTTCGTGCTGGCCGGTGCTGGCGCCGCTGGGAACGGCGGCCCGGCCCAGCGAACCGTCGGCCAGCCCCACTTCGACCTCAACCGTGGGATTGCCGCGGCTATCGAGAATCTGTCGGGCATGTATGTGGGAAATGGTGCTCATGGCTTAGCTTGTTTTGTCGTAGCGGTTACATGGAAATGCGGACGAAGTACCGAGCGCCGATCAAGGGCGAGTCGCCGACGAACAGCGAGGCCGCGATCGGCGGCGAGGCGCCATTTTGTCCCACATGCGGCCCGTTGCCTAGGCGGCTGTCGGCGAACGATAATGGGCACGATTCGTAAGGCGGCGCGAAAGCGAGGAATTCCGAAAGCGGTAAGCGGACTCCGAAGCTGACAGCCGATCGCTAAGAGCTGACAGCTCCACGCATTTCATGTTCACCGGCCTCGTGCAATGGATGGGAACCGTCGAGCGCATCGAGCGCGTGGGGGCCGGTGTGTGTTTGGTGATCGCGCAGTCCGAGTTGGCGGGCAAGTCGAAGGTGGGCGACAGCGTGGCCGTCAACGGCTGCTGTTTGACGGTTGTCGCGGTCGAAGGTGCGTCCCTTGCCTTCGACGCGGGGAGCGAAACGCTCAGCCGTACCAACCTGGGCCGGCTCGCGCCACAGGCCCTTGTCAATCTCGAACCTTCGTTGCGCCTGGGCGATGCACTGGGCGGGCACCTGGTCACCGGCCACATCGATGCCGTGGGCACGCTCGCCAGCCGCCACGACGAAGGGGACTGGTCGATGTTCTGGATCACCGCACCACCGCGACTCATGCGGCAGATGGCCGAGAAAGGCTCGATCACAGTCGACGGCGTCAGCCTCACGCTGGTCGAAGTGAAGGACGACCGTTTCAGCGTGGCCCTCATCCCCCACACGCTCGAGAACACGACGCTGGGCGCCTTGCAGACGGGTGGCCAGGTCAATCTGGAGACCGACATCCTGGCCAAGTACGTCGAGCGGCAGCTCGATCGTAATTAGCGTTCGACCCTCTGCCGTTACGCGGCTCGTCGCACTCGGTCGTTGCGCCGAGAGCGACCGCGGCTGTTGGCGCTCATCGGGAGGATCGTGGGCTCGGTGGCGACCATCGCGCTCGGACGCTCGTGCTTCAGCAAGCGCACCAGCCGCTTCAGCTCCTGCAGATAGCCCCAGTGCTCGACCTCCAGCAGGTGCCGGTCCGTACGCTGGTAGCGGATCGACGTTCGCGCGTGCGAGCCTGCGTCGCGCTTGAGCCCACGCAGCTTGTCGGCCGCGGGATGATTGCTCTCGGCAGCACGGAGAAACGTTGCCACGGCCTTCATTTGCCAGTCGACGAGTTGGAACTGGCCGCTGTCCGGTTGGATCAGGCCCGCCACGAACAGGTTGTCGTGCTCCGGATGGAACACGTTCAAATGCAAGCGGGGGCAGCCGTCGCGCCAGTTCAGATATCGCCGTTCGATAAACGGGAAGTCTATACAATAGCCCGTCGCGTACACGATCAGGTCGACAGTCTCGCGCGAACCGTCGACGAAGCGGACCTCCCGTCCGGCCAGCTCGGCGATGTCGGGCTTGAGTTGAACGGCCCCGTGCCGCACGTAATAGGGGAGCAGCGAGTTGACCACCGGGTGCGTTTCGTACAACCGGTGGTCGGGCGCGGGGAGCCCCGATTTTTGCGCGGGACCGCCCATAACCCGCAAGATCGCGGCAATGAGCCATCGCCGCAGCACCAGCGGCAAGCCCAGCGCCGCCAGGCGATCGGAGAGCCGATCGCTGGGCCGCCCGAACAGGTACTTGGGCACGTAGTGGTATCCCCGCCGCATGCTGTGCAGCGTCGTACAGCCTTGTTGGGCCGCTTCGACGGCGATGTCGCATGCGCTGTTGCCCCCGCCGACGACCAGCACGCGCTTTCCCGCCAGAATGTCGGGCGTTTTATACTGCGCCGAGTGGATCGCCTGGCCATCGAACGTGCCCGGGTAGTCGGGCCACCGGGGCTGGTGATTGTGTCCGTTGGCGATCACCACCGCCTGGTAGCGGCGGCGTCCGCGGCTCGTGGCCACGTCCCAGGGTTCTGCGCCGCTCGTTCCCGCACCGCCATGGGATTCGCCGCAAGACGGGACGATGCTTTCGACCGATGTCTCGTACTCGGTGCGCTCGTCGATGCGCCAATGCCGCGAGTAGGCCCGAAGATAATCGATCACCTGCTCGTGATGGGGATAATCGGGAAAGTGATCGGGCATCGCGAAATCGCTGTACTGCGTGAACGACTTCGACGAGATCATGCGGGTCGAGCGGTAGACGCGCGAACCGGGTCGCCCGTAGTTCCAGTTGCCCCCCAATTCGGCGTCGCGCTCGATCACGTCGACCTCGAAGCCCCCTTCGAGCAGATTCTTGGCCGCGGCCAGTCCCGAGCTGCCCGCCCCCACGACGCACACGCGCCCCGTTCGGTCCTCAATGGGGTCATCTTGCATGAGATGTGTCGCTCCTTGTGACGTCGACGCACGCGTCGCCGAAGTTACGCGCTTCACGGTCGCCGAATCATGCGATCGCGCCTGGCAAGAGTCGCTCAAGCCGCCCTGCTTACCACCGTGGGGTGCGGCTGTTCGACCGACGGCGACGCCGCAGTGCCTTCATCGGGGAAAACCCGGAAAGCGGGCTTCGCATCGGCGATCGGTAGAACATCCGACGCCGGCCCGGCCCGGTTGTTGTGTTTCTTTCTTATCAGCCGTGGGTGCCGGAGTGTCGCAAACCAGTCGAACAGCCCCGGCGCAAAACGGTGCAGGCGGTAAAGCCCATAGGTCATCGGTGAAGCGAGCACAATCCGCTTATTGCGGTAGATGGCGGCGATCGCCTTGTCGGCGACCCGGGCCGCGGACGTGCAAAGCCAGGCTGGCGGAACCGGCGCTCGGCGACCTTTGCGTCCACACGCTGCGTTCTCGAAGAATCGCGTCGATACAAATCCGGGGCAGAGGGCGGTCACGCCCAGTCGGCTTCGCGCGTACTCCAGCCGCAGCGCTTGCGTCAGGCCGACGAGCCCGAACTTGGTCATGTGATAGGCGGCGCAGCGGGGCGTCGTCAGCAGTCCATAAATGCTGGCCACGTTGAGCAGATGGGCCTCGGGACGGTCCAAGAGCACGGGGAGCAGCCGCCGAATGAACTGCACCGGCGCTTGCAGGTTGACCGCCAGAAGCCATTCCCAGCGCTCGGCTGTCATGCACGTCGTGGGGCCGTAGTAGCACACGCCGGCGTTGTTGACGAGGATGTCGAGCGTGCCCCATCGATTGAGAACGGCGTCGACCGACCGCGAAATCTCGCGCGATTGACTCACATCGCAGCGGCGGCCGTGCGCTTCGACGCCGACGCGGCGTGCCTGGCCGACGACACCGGCGAGATGGGGCTCGTCAATATCGAGCAGGAACAGGTCGGCCCCTTCGCGGGCCAGTCGCAGCGCGATGGCCCGGCCGATTCCCGAAGCGGCCCCCGTCACGAGCGCCTTTTTGCCGTGAATGACCTTCATGGTGCAGCACCTGGGGTCGGGCGACCGTCTGCTCCGCCGCCTTGGCAGGCGGGTCCCTCCGATCCTTTTACTTCGGTAAAATCGCTGCGACCGCTACAGCTTTCGTCGCCAGCCGAGTGCTTGCTGCTAGCAGCCGGTCGAGGCAGTGACGCGAAACGTGAACGATAGGCCGCCAAAGAAGCCCGAAGCGCAAGCGAGGGAAATCCTGCATGTCATCGACTCGCCAGACGGCCTCGTTTCTCGTGCGGCGGTTCCGCGAGGCGGGGCTCACGCCCGACACGCGTCACGGTCAGAACTTTCTCATCGATCTGAATCTGCTCGACCTTTTGGTCCGCACCGCCGACGTGGGACACGAAGACCTGGTGCTCGAAGTGGGCACCGGCACCGGCTCGCTCACGGCTCGGTTGGCGGAACTGGCGGCGGCCGTGATCACGGTCGAGCGGGACCCGCGCCTGTACGAGCTGGCCGCCGACGAGTTGGCCGATTGCACGAACGTGACGATGCTGCGGCACGATGCCCTGAAGAACAAGAATCACCTGCACCCCAACGTGCTGACCGCCGTGTGCGAGCAGTTGGCAGCCGCGCCAGCGCGACGCTTCAAGCTGGTGGCCAACCTGCCGTACAACATTGCCACGCCCGTGATTTCGAACCTGCTCGATGCCGACCCCGTTCCCGTTTCGATGACGGTCACGATTCAGAAGGAGCTGGCCGAGCGGATTACGGCCCGGCCGGGAACCAAGGACTACAGCGCCCTGAGCGTATGGGTACAGTGTCAATGCGATGTCGAGATCGTGCGCCTTCTGCCCCCCACCGCGTTCTGGCCCAAGCCGAAAGTGCACTCGGCAATCGTTCACGTCGTCGCGCGGCCCGAGAAGCGGAACCGCATCGACGATGTTGCGCGATTTCACGCGCTGGTGCGGTCGCTGTTCTTGCACCGCCGCAAGTTGTTGCGGGGAGTGTTATCCACGGCAAGCGCCGCAAACCTTGAAAAGGCAGAAGCCGATCGGATTCTCGAGCGACTAGGGATCAAGCCCACGGCGCGCGCCGAGGAATTGGATGTGGAAACGCTGCTGGCACTTTGTCGCGAGATCGAAATCAAGTAGGTCCCGTCTGCCGGACGGGACCTGAACTGCGTTATGGCCGGTCTCCCGACCGAACCGAACTGCGTTATGGCCGGTCTCCCGACCGAGCCACGTTAGCCGACCGCTGGTCGCAACGCTGGAGACCTTCGGTCGGTGCGTCGGCGGGGTCGGGAGACCCGCGCCGAACGGAGACCCGCGCCGAACGGCAGGCAAGGTCCCGCTCGGCAAGCGGGACCCACTTTACGACTCGGCAGACCGTGTTTTGTGAGTTACAATCTGCTTTCATGAAATTCATCCACATGACGGGCCGGACACTGGCCGAGATTGTTGAGGAGGCCGAACTACACGTCGAGAATTTGCGCTCCGCCGGTGTCGACGACGACTCGATTGTGAGAATCAACCCGCAGGGCGACATCGAGGTGCGCCGCCCCGACCGGTGGGATGTCATCGGCGGCTTGCTCGGCGCCTTTGAGGAGAGGGTCCGGCACAAGACGGGAATGGACTGGGCCTGAGTCGCGCCCGCGGGCCGGGTCGGCCGGAATCTTACGCCCCACGCCGGTCCGGCCGATTGGCCAAAACAACTCGTGGCGAGTTTATCGCTTTCCCAGCGGAAGTGCTTGTACACCTGGTGGTGGCCGCGGTCTTCAAAACCGTTGGGCCGTGCGTTAACCGCGCGGCTGGTGGGTTCGATTCCCATGCACTTCCGCCATTTTCTTGCTCCCTTGGCAGCTCTTGGGTGCACCAGCTCACTACCACCGCGGGGTGTAATGGCCGTCCTTTGATCCGACGGAATCCCGGCAAATGACCCGCGCAAGGGAGCCACCTGGGGGGGCAGTTTGTTTGAATTGTGGGAGTCGGCCTGTTAGTCTGTCGAAAAAAGGATGAAGGACGGTTCGCGCCGGACGCCGCCGGAGGGTTCCGCGCCCCAGCAGGTCGCCAAGGCGGAACAAGGCGGCCTCCTGTGCCGCAACTGCGCATCGGATTTCCGTCGGCGCCACCGCAGCGGCCGTTGGCCGCAGCCGGCGATGCCGACAGCCGCGGTCGCGATCCGTTTTGGGTATCCCGTTTCCAGAGGCGATGTTACGCCAAGCGATCGCCGCCCTGCGACGGGAACAGCCACGGCCCGCGTGCCCGGTTTGCCCTTGCACGCGGCCGGCCGGGATTTAGACTAGCCGTAGCCCCTGCTGATGCCCGCCATGCTTAGCCCAACCTCGAAGCTGCACACGCGCCTGGCCCACCTTCTGGCCCCGCACGACCCGCCGCACACTACGCTCATCGATCGTCTGAAGTACTGGGCGGCCCGCACGCCGGACGACATTTCGTTCTACTACCTGGTCGACGGCGAGCAGGAGGAAGAGCGATATACCTACGCCGAGTTGGACCGCAAGGCACGGGCCATTGCGGCGCATCTGACATCGCTCGGCATGCGCGGCGAGCGAGCGTTGCTGTTGTATCCGCCGGGCTTGGATTTCGTGGCGGGGTTCTTCGGCTGTCTCTACGCCGGGGCGATCGCGGTGCCGGCATTTCCCCCACGCCGCAACCGCAACATGACGCGCATCCAGGCCATTTCCGACGACGCCCGGGCGAAAGTGGCACTGAGCCGGCATGAGGTCACCGACCGCGTGCAGGGATTGCTCGACGAAGCGCCCCACCTGCGTGAGCTCGATTGGATCGCCACCGACCAACTGGACGACTCTCTAGCCGACGCATGGCAAGCGCCGGACGTCGATCCCGACGCCTTGGCCGTTTTGCAGTACACGTCGGGATCGACCGGAACGCCCAAAGGGGTGATGCTGTCGCATGCCAACCTGATACGCAACTGCGAAGTGATCACGTACTCCTTTGAGCCGAGCCGCGAGGGAATCGGCATGGCGTGGCTGCCTACCTACCACGACATGGGCCTGGTCGGGGGGGTGCTCAACCCGATCTACGTCGGCCGTCCCAGCGTGCTCATGTCGCCCATGGCGTTTTTGCAGAAGCCGATTCGCTGGCTTCGGGCCATCACGCGTTATCGCGTGACGATCAGCGGGGGGCCGAATTTCGCCTACAATTTGTGCGTTGAGAAGCTCACGCCCGAAGAGTGCGAGGGGCTCGATTTGAGCACCTGGGACATGGCATTCAACGGGGCCGAGCCGATTCGCCCCCGAACGGTTCGCCAGTTCAAGGAGCGATTCGCACCTTATGGATACCACGCCGAGGCGCACTATCCCTGCTACGGCATGGCCGAAACGACGTTGATTGTCACGGGGGGGCGCAAGGCCGATCAGCCGGTCATTCGCGCGTTCGACGGCGCCTTGCTCGACCGCCACGTTGCCGTTGAGATCGACCCGCAGGAGCCCGCGGCACGCGAGTTGGTCGGCTGCGGAACCGCACTTCCCGATGGAGAGGTGCTCATCGTCGACGCCGACACGTCCGAGCCCCTGCCCGACGGCAAAGTGGGCGAAGTCTGGTTACGTGGTCCCAGCATCGGCCGCGGCTACTGGAACCAGCCCGACGAAACCCGTCGTACTTTCTCGGCGACGACCGCCGATGGCAGGGGGCCCTACTTGCGCACGGGCGACCTGGGCTTCCTGTCGAAAGAAGAGCTGTTCGTAACGGGTCGGCTGAAGGACATGATCATTGTCCGCGGTGTGAATCGGTATCCGCAAGACATCGAAGCCACGGTCGAGGTATCGTCCCCGCTATTGCGGCCCAGTTCCGCCGCCGCCTTTGCCGCCGACATCGCCGAGCGCGAGCGGCTCGTCGTGGTGTGTGAAGTCGAGCGCAAGCGCAATCAGAACTGGGATGAGGTGATCGACGCCATTCGCCGCCAGGTAACCCAGGAGCACGATCTTCCGCCCGATGCGGTAATTCTGGTGCGCGCGGGAAGCATCCCTAAAACGTCGAGCGGCAAGATTCAGCGGCACGCCTGCCGCGACGAGTTCCTCGGCGATTTGCTTTCGGTGGTGGCGCAGTGGCGGGCCTGGCAGACCAATGAACTGGCTGTCGGGGCTGGCGAAGGCAAAGGCGCAAACGGCCGACCGCGGCCCGACGCTGCTGTCAAAGTGCTCGAAATCGTAATGGAGCACGTGCGCCGCGTGGCCCGTGAGCGTGCCAAGAATCTGACCGCCGACTCCAATATCGCCGTCGACCTGGGGCTCGACTCGTTGGAACGGATGCAGATCGCCAACTCGCTGGAAGAGACATTCGGGGGCCGTTTTCCGGACGATGTCCTGGCCGAGATCGAAACCTGCCGCGAGGTGGCCGCCGCCGTGCAAAAGTACATTGGCGACGAGCCCCGCCGCGAAGCCGACGGATCGGTGGCTCAGCCGAAGGGCATCAGCGACCGCATTCCCGCGGCCTTCGTCCGCTTCGCCGACATGCCCGAAATTCAGAGGCTCAAGCAGACGATGGCCCTGTTGACGTCGGCCGGACTGGCCAACCCTTACTTCCACGTGCACGAGGGGCTCACCGCCGACACCACCACCATCGGCGGCCGACGATTGATCAGCTTTTCTACCTACAACTACCTGGGCATGTCGGGCCACCCGCGCGTGTCGCAGGCAGCCCGGCAAGCGATCGACGTTTACGGCGCCAGCGCCAGCGCCACGCCGATGGAAGGGGGCCAGCGTACCGTGCATCGCGAATTGGAACGGCGGTTGGCCGATTTCCTGGGCGTTGCCGACGCGGTCGTTTACCCCGGCGGACACTCCGCCAACGAAACCACCATCGGCCATTTATTCGGTCCGGGTGACCTGGTGCTGCACGATGCGCTGGCCCACAACAGCATTATCAAGGGGATTGAGCTGTCGGGAGCACGTCGCCGTCCCTTCCGTCACAATGACGCAGCGGCGCTCGACGAGCTGTTGCGCGAGCTGCGGTTGGCGTATCGTCGCGTGCTGGTGGTGCTCGAGGGGCTCTACAGCATGGACGGCGATTTCCCCGACTTACCGCGGTTTTTGGAGATCAAGAACCGTTACAAGGCCCTGCTGATGATCGACGAGGCCCACTCGCTGGGTACCATGGGCAAGACCGGAAGGGGCCTCTGTGAACACTTCGGTGTCGACCCACGCCAGGTCGATATCTGGATGGGCACGTTGAGCAAGTCGCTGGGGAGCTGCGGCGGTTGCATTGCCGGCTCGACGGAACTGGTTGAGTACCTTCGATACACGTCGCCCGGTTACGCTTATTCCACCGCCATGCCTCCCGCCAGCGCCGCGGCCGCTCTCGAAGCCTTGCGCGTGTTGCAAGAGGAACCACGGCGCGTCGCCGACGTGCAGGCCAAAAGCCGGCTGTTTTTGCGGCTTGCCCGGCAGCGCGGGCTGAACACGGGCTTTTCCAACAATACGCCGGTCGTGCCGGTCATCACGGGCAGCACGGTGTCGGCGCTGCGGCTGTCGGCAGCGCTCTTCGCACGCGGAATCAACGTATTGCCGATCGTCCACCCGGCCGTGGAGGAGGAGAAAGCGCGATTGCGGTTCTTCGTAACGTCGCTGCATAGCGACGAGCAGATTCGCACGGCGGTCGATGCGACGGCCGAGGAGCTGGCCGCGATCGATCCGTCCTGCCTGAACAACGGCCAGGCGCTCGCCGCCGACGCGACGAGCGAGGCGGCCCGGCAACGCGTTTCGTGACGCGCGGAGGATTGACGTGCACGGCAGAGGGATCAGCACTCGCATGAAACTGGCTCCCGCGCGTCTCCGCGTGCCTATTCACTCTGAGGCTCAAGTAACAATACGGCGACGCGCCCCGGTGGGCCGCCGGTGGTGTGCGTAAAATTCATGGAGCACGTCTTTCGCCTGCTGAGGTCCTTTTCCGGCAAGCTCGGTAGCGCGCTGAAAAATATCTTCGACCTCGAAGCCTCGGGCGAGCTGTTGGTCTATAGCGGCGTGGTCGGCGTCGTGGCCGGTTTGGGCGCCGCCCTCTTCGTCACGGTGCTCAACTGGGTGTCGCACCTGTTGATGGGCGGCATTATGAATTACGTGCCGCCCGGAGCCGGCACACACAACATCTCGGAAACTGTCAGCCTCAACGTGGTGTGGTGGGCGGTGCTGCTGGTGCCGGCCTTGGGAGGGTTGGTGTGCGGTTGGCTGGTGTACACCTTCGCACCGGAGGCGGAAGGGCACGGCACCGATGCCATGGTGCGCTCGTTCCACCGGCTGCAAGGTGTGGTGCGGGCGCGGGTGCCGTGGGTCAAGGGCCTGGCCAGCATCATTACCATCGGCAGCGGCGGTTCGGCAGGGCGCGAAGGGCCGATCGCGCAGATCGGGGCAGGCTTCGGCTCGCTGCTGGCAAGCAGGCTCAAGCTATCGCCGATGCACCGGCGTTACCTGATGCTGGCCGGGGCCGCCGGGGGCATTGCCGCGGTTTTCCAGGCGCCGCTGGGCGGCGCGCTATTCGTGTGCGAAGTGCTCTATGCCACCACGGCCGTCGAATTCGCCGCCGTCGCGCCGGCGATCATTTCCGCCGCCGTCGCTTACTCGGTATTCACGGGCTTTCACGGTCAGTCGCGAGAGTTCATCACGGCACCGCAATTGGAGTTCCACGGCACGGCGGAGCTGCCGCTCTTTCTCGTATTCGCGCTGCTGTGCGCCCTTGTGGGATTCCTGTACGTTCGCTGCTTCTACGGCATGCGCGACCATGTCTTTTCCCGCTTGCCCATTCCCAACATGCTCAAGCCCGCGATTGGCGGGCTGCTGCTGGGAGCCATGGTGCTGGCCTTCCACGTACCGGGCGCAAAGTCAATCGGCACGCCTCACGTGATGGGAGGCGGTTACGGCTGGATTCAACAGGCGCTGGATGGGGAGCTCCACGTCTGGTGGATGCTTGCGCTATTGTGCGTGGCGAAAATCGTGGCTACGTCGCTCACCATCTCCAGCGGCGGCAGCGGCGGCGTGTTTGCTCCCTCGCTTTTCATCGGAGCCATGCTCGGCGGAGCGTACGGCTGGTTTTTCCACGGACTCATGCCCGACTACGTGCCCCAACCCCAGGTCTACGTGCTGGTGGGCATGGGGGGCTTCTTTGCGGGCGTTGCGAAAGTGCCCCTCACCGCCGCTCTCATGGTGGCGGAAATGAGCGGCCGACCCGACCTGATCGTGCCTTTGATGCTGGTGTCGATCGTGAATGTGGCGCTGCTATCGTCGCGGGTCACGCTGTACGAGGAGCAGGTGCGCTCGCTCATCGACAGCCCGGCGCACCTGGGCGACTTCGTGGTCGACGTGCTGGAGGGCATCCCCGTGCGCAAGGTGTTCGATCCCCAGCGCCCCGTTACGCTGGTGCCCCAGAATATGTCGTTGGCCGAGATTGTGCCGCTGGTCACTTCGTCCGAGAGCCTGTACTTCCCGGTCGTCGATGCCCAACAGCGGCTGGTCGGTATCTTTTCGCTCCGCGACGTTCGCGGCGTGCTGCACGGCGATAGCGGCTATGAATTGATCGTGGCGGCCGACATTGCCACCTTCCCGGTCATCACCGTCACGCCCGACGACGACCTGCACACGGCGCTGCGCCGCTTCACGCAGAAGAACATTGATGAAATCCCGGTCGTCGATCCGGACGATCCGACGCGGCTGATCGGCATGCTGCGGCGCAAGGAAGCGATCGCCGCGTACCACGATCAACTCGTCGCGCTTCGCAAGGAGAGATGATCGGGCGTCGCGTGGCGTGCTGCGAAACGCTGCGAAAACCGCCCACGCAAAGGGTTGCCCGCGACCGGCGGTCCTTTCGCTCTTGTGCTCAGCGGTGTGCGATGTAGAATGCATAGGGAGAGGCGCTGCGGCCGGGCACGGTGGCGTCGCCGCCATGCGTCCTCCGCCGTTGTTGGCCGGGTCCCGCCGGCGATCGATTCCCGCCTGTAAGGAGAGCCCCTTGCTCACCGAATCGCAAGTGCAGCGCAGCTTTCGCGAATTGTTCAACAGTCGCGAGGTCGCGCCCGACGCCTTCGAAAAGGCCGAAGAGTTAATCGAGCAGCTTCGCCCGGAAAGCCCGTTGCGCCATCGCCTGACGACCGAAATGGAAGAAATCCGCAGCTTCTGCGAATCGCAGGCGTAGCGGCGGCGACCGAGCGCATCGGGCACAAGAAACGCAACGGGCGGCCTGTGCCGCCCGTCGGTCATTCGCCGTTTCTATCGGTGCGGCGTCTAGTGGTTGTACACCACGCCGAACGTGACGCCGGCCATTGCCACATCCTGGTCGTCGTTGACCAGGCGGAACATGCCGCGCCCGAAGTACATGAAATCGAAGCCGACATTCAGCGACAGGTCGCGGGTCACATCGTACTGTGTCTCGACGCGCAACTCACCCGCCGGCACGAAAAAGTCGTTGCTGCCGTCGCCCCTAAAGATGTCGGTGACGGAGAGGGGGGGATCGGCAGGGTCGGCGAAGACGTAAATGCGTGTGAAGCCGTCCTGCTGCTGGAAGTTGGGCGCCGCGAAGCCGCGTGCATCCGCGGACAGGGTCCACCGCCCCTTCTTCTTGTACCATCGAGCCCCAATCTCACCGCCGATCAAATTGTTCGAACTATGCTCGGCGAAGTCGAAGATCGTCGTGAGTCCGGTGATAGGATTGAAGATAACCGTCTCGTCATAACTGGAGTCCTCGAGGGTGACATACCGCGCCCCGATGAACAATTCCATCACGCTTCCGTTGTGGAACGGCTTGATACGGAAGACTTTGTTCAGCTCGAGGTTATTGAACCTGGTGAAGGTATCGACTTCGTTGGGGCCCCCCAGGTTGGAAACCGTAAACATCCAGCCATGATCCTCTTCGGTCATGTAGCCGATGTCGTAGCGATTGCCCCACGTCTTGTCCATGCGATACGGCGCCCCCACGTGATCGGGCCGCGAGACGGCAAGGTACATCCGACTGTACTGGATGAACCAGCCGTTTCTCAGAGGCACGTCCCCGCCGAACTGGTCGATGTCCGCCGGCGCGAAGAACTGGTAGTCCAGGTCGAACGTGTCGGGCGCGATAAAGGGCTGTAGCAGATCGGCCTCGTACGGATTCGTGTGAATCGCCTGCTCGTTGTTCTCGCCGCGGCAAACCGCTGGCACAAGCAGCAGGGCAAGGCAAAAATGCGACAATACGATGGTGCGAAGCGACATGGTTTCGATTCCGGTAGGGAGTCGCGCGCTGGCTTGGGCGCGGCGCTGCACATACGGCGCCGCACATTTGCTGGTGACGGTAATATCGGATGCGCGCGTCGCGGAGGTTGAGGGAGAAAGGTAAACCGTGACGAAAATCCGGATCGATCAGCAAAAGGCTGCGGTCCTGCTTCGTAATCTGGGAAAACTGGGGCAGGGCGAGGAGCGGGTGGAAGGCCGCCGTCGCACATCGGGACGGGGAGGCCGGAAGGCGGCATCGAAGCCTGAAGCGCCAGCGAAGGACAGTCTGAGTGCCAACGCGCCATGCGTACAGTACGGGAACCCGGAGCGGAAAGCGGCGAGCCGATAGCAGCAGTCGCCCGACTTCGCAGCCGTCGCATCTTCGGCGCCTACGCTTAATGGCCCGTGATCGCCGACGACCTCTTGGCGGCGCTCTTGGAAATGAATCTGCAGCAGTCAACTGACAACGGACCACTGGCAAAGTGATCAAAAACACCGGCTTCCCGGTGAGCGCGGGAAGGAAGGCGGCGGCCAGAGTTTGCTGAGTTCCGCGCGGCGGACGGAGGTATGCAACGGGCAGTGCGAAGCACCTGATTGTGGATCGGGGGCTCTCTCGCGCAATAAGAAGGCCTCCACAGGTGGGGCAGGGACCTGGGGAGGCCACGGACGGTACAGGGACACCCTGACCGCCACCCTTTCAGTATGATTCGAGCGACATCGACTGCAACGGTTTGGCGGCAAAGAATCGGCTCTTTCTTGCCCGAATCCAGCGCGTGAATCGCCCGTTCCCCGATGGCTTTGGATTGGAGAAGGGGACAGGCACATTTTGCTCCGCGGAAGAGCGCAAAATGAGCCAGTCCCCACGTCTGGCGGGCCTGCGGCGAAGATTGCCGGCCCCCAGATAGGGGAGTATACTTCGATACCGTTTCTACTGTGCGATAGGAGTCAGCCCCATGCGCCCCGTTTGCCGTCGAACACGCTTCCTAAATGCCGGACTCATTCTGATCGCGTGTGCCGCACTGGCTGCCGGCGCCACGAACCGGGCACGAGCCGACGACGCCGCTGAGAAGAAACAGGACTATGTGCGGGTGGTGCACGACGACTCGCGCCAACCGGTCGCCATGCAGACGGCCATCGTTACGTACGTCGACGCCGAAGGGAAACGGGAAGGTCTTGTGGTCGAGCTGGTCGGCGCCGTACACGTGGCCGACAAGTCGTATTACGACGAGCTGAATAAGCTGTTCGAGTCGTACGACGCGCTGCTTTACGAATTGGTGGCGCCCGAGGGGACCCAGGTTCCCAAGGGGGGCCGCGAGGGCTCGGGAGGCAATCCGCTGGCGGCCATGCAACTGGGTATGACCCAGCTTTTGGACCTCGAGTTCCAGCTCAACTGCATCGACTACACCAAGGAGAACTTCATCCACGCGGACATGTCGCCCGAGGAATTCTCCCAAAGCATGAAGGATCGCGGCGAGAGCTTTCTGCAAATGTTCATGCGGATGATGGGGCAGGCCATGGCGCAGCAGGCTTCGCGCCCCAGCGGGGCGAGCGACGCCGAACTGCTGGCGGCGCTGTTGTCGCGCGATCGTCCCATGCGGCTGAAGCGGATTCTGGCCGAGGAGCTGGCGAACATGGAGGGGTCGCTGACAGCGATCGAGGGGCCCGAAGGATCGACGCTGATCAGCGAGCGCAACAAGAAGGCCTTGGAGGTGCTCCAGCGCGAGATCAAGGCGGGCAAGAAGCGGATCGGTGTTTTCTATGGCGCCGGCCACCTGACGGATATGGATGCGCGACTCAGGAGCGACTTCGGCCTGAAGGCCAAAGAGGTGCGGTGGGTAACCGCTTGGTCGATGAAGTCGGCCTCGACGACGACGAACAGCGACGAGCCGAAGGACGGCGTGCCCACGGACGGCGGTGCGACGAAAGATGGCGGTGCGACTAAGGACGGCGGTGCGGATGCGTCGTCCGACACCGAATCCGATCCATTTTCCGTGCCGGAGCACGAGGGATCGGAATTGGAACCGGCGGCACGGCCGTAGGGTGGACGAGAGTAATAAGCACGTCCCGCCTGCCGGGCGGGACTTTTCTATGCGCTTCACATGGTGGCGGCGCAGGTCCTGCTCGGCAAGCAGGACCTACCACGTATCGTCACTCAGTACTGTACGTCGACTTTGTCGACGAGTTGACGCACTCCCGCCACTCGGCGGCAACTGTGCGTGGCGACCTGCTTTTCGTAAAAGCTGCGCACGCGGCCACTGAGTGTGACGGTGCCATGATGTGCCTCGATGCTCAGGCGACGCAGGCCAGGCATCGAGCGGCTGTTCAGAAAGCTCGTTACGCGGCGCACCAACTCACTGTCGGCCTGTTCGGCAGGCGAACGACCGTTCATCCGTTGGGCAAGCAGCATTTCGACCACGCTAGCATCTCCTCAATCGTATAGGGAATTGGTTTGCCGTTTCTGCCAATCGCACAATGCCGCCTGCATTTCCGTGCCGCCTGCGCGTTCGGATGGGACCGCGCCGGTGATCCGGGATGATGAGATGCAACCGCCGTGCCGGCGCGATCCGATCTGTTGATTGTCGGCGCCGACGGTCGCGCAAGTTGCCCGGAATTGCAGGGAAAAATGACAAGTGTCCCGATTCGGCCTTGAGGCGGTTCCCAGTCGGGGCGTGCGTCGTCGGGCAGCTATCCTTGCAAGTCCGCACAATGCGTGTGCGGCGATTGCCCAGTCGCGCGGCAGGTGGAGCCACTTGCGCCGGCCCCAGATGGCCCGGCGACTAGGGGCCCCAGTTCGCGCGGCGCGAAACCGCGGCGAATCGGGTCGTCGAGGCACCGCTACGGTCGGTGGGGCTTCCCCAAGCAGCGGATCGGGTTGAAAAAAGGGCGTCTGAGCCATTGCGAGCGGCGCCCACGGGCATTTCTTTACAGGCGCTGGGCGAGTCGTATACTAACACCCTTCCGCTGGCGGCCCAGCCGGCTCGGGCGACCGCATGGAAGGGGGCGTTGTTTCTCCCAGCAGGTCTCCGAGCGGGACGGAATGGTCCGGCGGGCCAAAGGGTCGTCGGTCGGTAGGCCGAACAAGCGGCGGTCGCCCCGCCTGAGGGGCGAGAACGACCGAAACGGAGGGATAGTCGATGGAACGGTTCTCCGTCAACGAGATCACCACCTACCGATGGTCGTTCGAGGAGGACGTACACAACTACGTGGCGGCGGGTGTCGGGGGGATCGGCGTTTGGCGGCAGAAGCTTTCCGATTTTGGGGAGGAAAAGGCGGTCGAGCTATTGCGCGATACGCCGTTGAAAGTCTCCAGCCTGTTGTGGGCGGGTGGATTCACCGGAACCGAGGGTCGGAGCTTTAAGGAGAGCGTTGAAGACGCCGGCGACGCCGTGCGTTTGGCCGCCGCCCTGGAAGCCTCCTGTCTGATCATCTACACGGGGCCGCGGGGCGGGCACACGCACAATCACGCGCGTCGGCTCATCAAGAGCGCCGTGGCCGAATTGGCGCCGCTGGCGACCGAGCTCGGGGTCGCGCTGGCGGTCGAACCGATGCACGCTGGCTGCGCCGCGGAGTGGACCTTTCTGACCGATCTGGACGAGACGATCGAGCTGATGGATTCGGTGGGGGACGCCAGCCTCAAGCTCGCCTTCGACACCTACCACATGGGGCACGACCCCTGGGTTCTGGACCGCCTCGTCGAGCTCGCGCCCCGCGTCGCGGTCGTGCAACTGGGCGACGCCAAGCAGCCCCCCGAGGGGGAACAGAATCGCTGCCCGATCGGCGCGGGCGTTCTCCCGCTGGGCGCGATCGTATCGGCCCTCGCCCAGGGTGGTTATCAAGGCTTCTACGAGGTCGAGCTCATCGGCGAGGACATCGAAGCCGCCGACTACTGCGATTTGCTCGCCCAGTCGAAGAGGGCGTTCGGAGAGCTTGTGGGCAAGGCGTCGGGTGCGGTGTGAGGTACGCGCTCCGTGGTGCTTCGCAAAGCGCACTCCGCTGCGCGTCGCGGCTAACCCGGGAGTATCGCGCGGTCTAAGAGCTTATCCAAAAACCTTTGGGGACTGGCTCATTTTGCGCAAGTGTCGGAGCAAAATGTGCCCGTCCCCTTCTCCGAACGGTTTTCGGATAAGCACTAAGCCTCGGGAATCAGCTCCAGGCACACCAGCCGGTCGTGCCCCCGCACGTATAAGAGCCCGTGCGACAGGATGGGGGCAGCCCAGCA
>CAYQAJ010000013.1:30730-41015 GCA_964415245.1 uncultured Pirellulaceae bacterium
GGTCGTGCCCCCGCACGTATAAGAGCCCGTGCGACAGGATGGGGGCAGCCCAGCAGGGATACCGCAAGAGCGGCGCTCCTGCGTTCGCCGCCGGAAGCGGCACGCGCGGTGTCCACTGGGCGACCTCGTCGAACTTCTCGGGGTTCACCTTCAAGAGGTGCAGCGTGCCGTACTCGCCCAGACAGATGAAGTGGCTGTCGACGTACAAGAGTGACGTGCGGCCCAGCTCCGGCTCGCTCCAGTTTACCTCGCCGGTCTTCCAGTCGATGCACCGCAGCTCGCCGTTCTCGGTGTGCCGGCCGCTGCACCCGTACAGATAGCCGTCGACGTAGATGGGCGTGTTCCAGTGGCACTGCATGGCCTTCTCGCGGCGGCGTTCGTCGTCTTGCCAGACCACATCGAAACCGCCGGTGCGCACCTTGAGAAGCGAGCTGCCGGGCCCATACGTCTCCGAGATGAACACGTCGTCGCCCACGACGACCGGCATGCTGGCGTTGACGCTCTCCAGCACTCGCGCCCGCCACGGATAATGAAAGTCGATCTTGCCGCTGGCTGGCTCCAGGGCGATCAGGCCGCTGCGGGCGAATGCGAAGCACCAGCGCCGGCCGTCGATCGTCGCCAGCTTCAAGGAAGCGTAGCCAGCCAGGTCGTCGCCGATGCGATAGCGCTCTTCGCCGGTCATCTTGTCGAAGGCCACGATTGCCGAGCCGTTCGGTTCGACCAGGTCGAGGCGGCCCGGTGGAATGCGGTGCGACTCGGCGGGGCTGCCTCCCACCATCACCAGTAGCAGATCGCCCTCGACGACGGGCGTGCTACCCACCCCAAAGAAATTCTGCACCACGCCGTAGCGGGCGAACGTGTCGACCTTCCACACCTCGTCGCCGTTTTCCGCGTTCAGGCAGTAGAGCATCCCCTCGACGCCGTAGATGTATACGTGATCGCCGTCGATCACCGGCGAGCAGCGCGGGCCGCCGTCGTAGTCGTACAGATCTCGGTAGCGCGTCGGATAGCGAAACACCCAGAGCTCTTCGCCGGTTTCGGCGTTGAGGCAGGCAAGCCGCGCCTCGTCCTCATCGCGATCGAGCTGGTAGAATCTCCCGCGGCTTACCGAGCCGATGCCGTATCCTTCGCCAAGCGGCCGCTGCCAGACAATGCGGGGACCCGATTCCGGCCATTTCATCGGCAGGCCGGTCTCGCTCGACTTGCTGTCGCCCGTGGGACCGAGGAACTTGGGCCAGTCGACGCCTCGTTTTCGTGTCCACAGGTCGCCACGCGGCGGGGCGCGCTTTGTCGTCGACTCGGGCGACGACGCGGTCTCTTCCCGCGAAGGCGAAGGTTGGTCGTTTTCGGTTGTGGGACCCTTTGCTTCGCCGTCACCAGGGGCGACGAGAGAGCGTGTTCCATCCGCGGCAGAGCCCGAACGTGAGGTCGGAGCGTCGGCCTTGCCTGAGTTGCCGCAGCCCCCGCCGACGAGCATCAGGCAGAGACTGCCGACAAGGAAGGTCAATCCGTGTTGCTGCTTCGAAGAGCTTGGTTGGTGCTTCATCGCTCCAGGACCCACTGTGTAAGGATGATTCGGCTGCCCACGGCGCCGCGCGTTCACAAAGTGTCTCGCTCGTGTGCCCCACAGTATAGACGCTCAGCCGACTGTCCGACCAGCGAAAGGGCTGGCAAAGTCTGGTGTGAGGCGGGCGCTTTCGTGCGTAGCCGCGAGGATTCGATACAATCGAAGCGGGGGTGAAAGGCTGCGTTCGGCCGGGCGATACGATACGCCGCCGCGGCTGTCGTAGTCGGGTACTGCTTTCCCCCGATCAATTGGCGTCAACTGCACGGGGATGAGAATCGATGCTGGTGATCCGCGATGGCCTGGCGATTCCGCTGTCGGAGCTGCGGTTCACCTTCGCGCGCAGTGCGGGCCCGGGCGGTCAGAACGTCAACAAGGTCAACACCAAGGCCACGCTGCGGTGGCAGGTGACCGAGTCGCCCAGTCTGCCCGAGCCGGTGCGGGAGCGGTTTCTGGCCCGCTATCCGCGTCGCATCACGGGCGAGGGGGAATTGCTGGTGACCAGCCAGCGATATCGCGATCAGAGCCGCAACGTTGCCGACTGCCTGGCCAAGCTGCAAGCGATGCTCTTGGAAGTAGCCACTCCGCCGCGTCGACGCAAGAAAACGCGCCCAACGAAGGCCTCGCGAGCCAGGCGACTTACTAGCAAACGCCAGCGCTCAGAGACGAAATCGCTCAGGCGTCCACCGCGATCCGAGGAGTAGGCGTGGATCGAATCGCCGCGATGTTATGGCGGTGGTCTCTCCACGACCGGCGAGACATCATCCGCGCACTCGTCTGTCATCGAATCGACGACACAATCGGTTGCGCGCTCCGCACCGGCCCGCAGCGCATCGAACGGAGCGAGAATCCGCCAGTTCCCTGGAGAGAGCGGGCTGATTGTAGCGCAAGCGCCGCTAGACACTAGGGATACGGCCGATTGCGATGCGCGACGAATCTTTGCCACACGTAGCGGCGAGGCAACGCGACTCCTCCGCCATGTTGCCCTGGCACATCATTTGCCGACTCATAGGAGCAGGTGTGTGCGCGCCAAGTGTGTGGGCGGTTCGCCGTACGCCGACAGTCGGCCGGGCGATTCGATGCGCCGCGCCTGCGGGTCAGGCAAGAGCTTGGGGTCGACCAATTCGACTCGATTGCAAACAATACATTGCGAGGGCGAGAGCGGGCGCAAGTCCGCGGGAGGCTGCAATGTTCGTATCACAACGAACCTGTTGGGTGGTGGCGGCCGCGCTGCTGGCGACGTTGTCGCTGGCGGTTGTTGGCGACAATATACACAGAAGCGCAATTGGGCAGGATTTGTTACCGGCCGATGGCGCGATTCCAGCGGATCCCACCGGCGGGACGGTGGCCGACGACGACGCCGTCGAAGTGCTCACCCGCGGCGCCATACACGAGGCGTTTGCCGAAGTGGTGCCCTACGAGCCGCAGCCGGGCATTATCGTCGCCAAGGCGCCTCCCGCGCCGATTGATGAGCTCGTGCCCGAGGTGCGTCCCGAGGGGGACGACTACGTCTGGATTCGCGGTTACTGGGCGTTCGACGAGGAGCGGGACGACTTCTACTGGGTGACCGGCGTGTTCCGCCGCCTTCCGCCCAACCAGCAATGGGTCGACGGCTACTGGCTGGAGGGGCAGGCCGAGGACGGCAGCGACGCCTGGCAGTGGATCGGCGGCTTCTGGACGCCGGTTGGGACACGCGAGCTCCAGTACGCCGAGCGGCCCCCGGCGAGCTTGGAGGCTGGTCCCTCCAGCCCGGCTCCCGGCGACGACTACTTCTGGGTGAACGGAACGTGGGTCTATCAGACGTCGGCTTATCGATGGCGGCCGGGATTCTGGTGCGCTTACCGGCCGGGTTGGGTGTGGGTGCCGGCGCGATGGACTTGGACGCCGGGCGGCTATCTGTATCTCGACGGCTTCTGGGACTATCCGCTCGATACCCGCGGCGACGCGTATTGCCCGGTCTATTATCGCCGGCCGATCTACCTGGCGAGCGGTTACTACTACACGCCGCGGTACCTCATTGGCGCTTCGCGGCTGCTGTTGCACTTGTGGATTCGGCCGGGCTACTGCAACTACTACTTCGGCGACTACTACGGCGATTTCTACGCGCGGCGGTACTACCGGAGCGACGTGTTCCACCGCCGGTACTACGGATACGACCCGATCTTCGCGTACAACGACTGCCGTTACCGACTGGCGGGCGTAGATTACGTGCACCGTATCAACGGCTGGCACAATTACTTCGACCGGCATCAGGATTTCCGGCCGCGGCGCACATTGGCCGACGAGCGAAGTTTTGTGGCTGCGCATGCCGGCAACGCGCACTTGAATCAGATTCGGCTGGCGGACGATGTGCGCGAAGTGGCCCGACGCGGCGACGGTGGCCGATCGTTCGTGCGATTGACGGACGAACAGCGAACGGCGGCGTTCCGCGATTCGCAGCGTTCGCGAGAGGTGACGGAGACTCGCCGTCAGGTCGAATCCGCGGCGGCTGCGCGAAACCAGAATGGTGACGCCATCGCACTGCGACGCGGCAGCGGCGACTTCGAGGGCGATTTCGCCTCGCGCGTTCGCGGGCGCGGCGACGCCGACGGTGCTTCCGCAGCCATTGGCCGCATTCGCGGCGAGGGGAATAGCGATCTTGGTGCGCAATTCCGATCGCGCGGCAACAACGAGGGCGACGTTGGAGCGCAGTTCCGGTCGCGCGGCAATGGTGAGAGCGACCCCGGCGCCGATGGCAGAGGTCGACGCGATCAGTCGAACGGCACGACCGATGCCATCCGCAACCTGGCATCGGGCCAGGGCGATGGCGACGGGCCGCGGGCGCGACTGCGCTTGCCCGACACTCCGCGCGCCACTCGTTCGAACTCCGACGTGCCGCCGCCGGCCGACAGGGCCGTGACGCGGTCGAATCAAGGCAACTCGTCCGGTGCGGCGGCCCTGCGCCGTTTGGAAAACGCCGGCGAGGGGATTACCGGATCCGATTCGCGGGATGGCCGCAATCGGTCGGCCGGTGCCAACGTTGGCAACGAGCTGCGGAGCCGGACCGGCAACGCGGATTCGTTCAACGAGTTGGGCCGTCGAGTCGGCAATTCGACCGGCGGCAATTCGACCCGCAGCCGGAGCGGCAATTCCGATGTCGGCAACGACTTTCGCAGCCGCACGAATAATTCCAATGCGGCCAGCGAGCTGCGTCGCCGAAGTGGCAACTCCGACGCCGCGAGCGAACTGCGAAGTCGCATCGGCAATTCGAGCGGCGGCGCCAATTCGAGCGGCGGTGCCAATTCGTCCGGTGGCGCGAATTCGCGCGGCTTCTCCGGCGGTTCGAGCAATTCGATTCAGCCCCGCGTGCTGAATCGCGGAAGCAATAACAGCGGAAGCTCTTCGAGCGGAAGTGCCTTGCAGCGAGGGTCGTCAGGCGGCAGCTCCTTCGAGAGTCGTTCGTCGCGGGGCAATTCCTCGGGCGGCAACATTCTGCAGGGCGGCTCGTCGGGCGGAAGCTCGTTCGAGAGCCGTTCGTCGCGCGGAAGCTCATCGGGGGGTAGCGGCCTGCAGCGAAGCTCCTCGGGTGGCAGCGCATTTGGCGGAGGCTCGTCGCGTGGTAGCTCCTCGGGCGGCAGCGCTTTCGGCGGCGGATCGTCGCGGGGAAGCTCCTCGCGTGGCAGCAGTTCGTTCGGTAGCTCGTCGCGCGGCAGCAGCGCGTTCGGAAGCAGCTCCTCACGCGGTAGCTCGTCGGGCGGCAGCGCCTTCGGAGGCGGCTCGTCGCGCGGAAGCAGCTCCTCACGCAGTAGCTCGTCGCGGGGAAGTTCTTCGTTCAGCGGCGGTTCGTCTCGTGGAAGTAGCTCGTTCGGCTCCTCTTCACGCGGAGGTTCCTCGCGCGGCAGTTTCAGTGGTGGGTCGTCACGCGGCGGATCGGCGCGCGGCAGTTCGAGAGGTGGGCGCGGCCGCTGAGCCAGGGTTAACTACCCTCCGGCGACTCTTCCGCGATTCTCAGGAAATGCGCCCGGGCGCGGTCGAACGCTTGTCGAGCTTCCTCGCGCTCGTCTGCTGAGATGGTTCGGGCTCGATTCGTCCACAACAGGTCAATCGTCTCGACGCACCACAGGGCGCTGGCGCGTGACGCCCGAATCGGCTTATCGGCCACGATCACGTTTACTGGGTTGGTGTGCATTTGGGGAAACTGCCGCAGGGCGATCCAACTACTCTTCTCGACCGGCACCTCGAAGTGCAGGTCGTGTACCTGCCCGTCGGCGGGAACCGTTTTTGACGCGATCGCCTGCCCGTTGACGACGATTTCCACCAGTCGTTCCCCGCCGGTCACCATCTCTTCGCTCCTCGGGCCATGCAACAGCACGGTATCGCCCAGCTTGCGGCGGCCCGCCTCCGGCACGATGAGCCCCTGGGCGACCGCTCGCGGCGTTTCCGGGGCGAAGGCGACCTTGGCAACGATGGCGACCTTTCCAGGCCCATCGAGCGCCACTTCGCCGTATCCGGGCGCCACATCGTTCACGCGGAAGTCGAGCGCGTGTGCGTAGCCGTCGCTCACGTACGATCGGCCCGCGGCCAGGTTGCGGCACCACTCGGTCAGATCGACTCGCTTCACGTCGCCCAGGTGCACGTACACCCGTCCCTGGCCCACGTTGCGGCTGCTCATGCAGGGGAAGTCGGTCTCGCCGCTGACCTTGATGGGGAAACCGCAGTTGAGCAAGTGGTACCACGTGTTCCATTCCTGGATGCGGGCCGTGTCCATGGCGCTGATGAAATCGCACACCCCTTCGGAGGCGCTCACGCAAATCTCCATCGCCCCCACGCCGTTCATCTCGGGCACCGCCAGGTTGGGGAGCTGGTCGGCGGCGCGGTCGTGCGCAGCGATAAGTTCCGCCATCGACAGCTTGCCGTCCCCATCCGCATCAATCTTGCCAAACCCCTCGGGTAGCAACCCGCTTGCGGTTTCTCGCTCCGTGAGCGCGCCATCGCCGTCCCCATCGAGTTTTTTGATCAGCCGCTCGCTCGCCGCCTTGGGATCAATCTCTAGCCCGCTCGCCGAGTGCGCATAGCCGGCAACGCCTCCTTGCTCCTTGGCCCAACGCATGACGGGCGTGGTCCAAGTCGGCCAGCCTTTTTCGCTCGTGCCGTCGGAGCCGGGGTACGTCTGGTCCTTCAGGTTCAAGAGGCACACGTGCCCCAGCGCCTGCGAGCCGAAGCCGCTGATTTCCAGGTCGTACTTGAGGACGGTCGTGTCGTCGCTGATTTCGCTTGCTTTGGGGGCGAAGAACTGCCGCTGGTACTGGAAGCACGGTCCCCAGGTGAGCACGCACCCCACGTTGAGCCCCTCGCCTTTAACTTGTAGGAATATGTCTGCGGGGCTTACGCCTTCGGTGGGGCTCGTGTAGTGGGCGCAGCCGGCAGCGTGAATGTGGTGGTCGCCCGAGAAGAATCCGTGTTCGGCCGGGGCGACCCATCGCTCAAGCCGCACGTCGACCTCCTGCTCCCCCTTGGGTTCGATGGTCATTTCGCGCGAGAGCACCTTGTACTCCGGTCCGCGGCTGTACTGCATGGTGAACGTGCCGGGGGGCAAGAGCACGATGTCGCCGTCGCGGCGGTACACTTGTGGCTGGAAGAAAAAGTCAGGGGCCAGTCGCCGGGCCTGCGGCGGATAGACGCGCCCCTGTCCATCGCGAAAGATGAGCCGGCCCACGGTCGGACGGCCATCGACGTCGGCAATGTCCAATCGCACCGGCACGGCCGGGCGCACGTCGAACAGCACGGGCACCTCGCCGCGGAAGCCCAAGTCCTGGCTGCCTTGTCCCACGTCGAAGGCGATTCGTGCCTCGCGCTTGCCCGATTCGCTGCCGTAAATGAGAGCGATCGCGTATTCGACCTCCAGCCCGCTGAGCCGCTCGGTCAGGGGAGGTGCCGTGTACATCTCCACGGCTAGGAATCGATCGGCGTCGCCCTGGGCATTTTCGTTTTCGTTCAGCTCGGTTTGTTGCTGCCGCGTGAGGCTGAACTGGCTGGCGCCGGCATAGGGAGGACCGGCCTGCGGACTGGCGATGCGGAGCCGCTTGGTGACGGTGCTTTCGTTCAGCACCTTGACCAGCACGGGCATGTAGCCGGCCTGCTGGAGAACGGGTTCGGCGGGACCGCGGGCCACCTTGACGCGCGACTCGGGATTGATCGACACGACCAACAGCACGTGCGGGTCCAAGAGTTGCTGCATGCGGGCCGCGTCACGCTCTCGGACAGCGTCGGCCAGTTCGGCGGAAGTCTTGTCGTCGAGCGGCGCACCGAGAAAGGCCAGCGCTTCGGCCAGCCGCTTGATGTTGGCCGCCAGCGGCTGCCCTTCGGCGTGAGCGACCGGCGGAGCATCGCCGTGCGCGGCATCCGGCTCATCGGCGATTGCTCGTGGCGCGACAAGCAAGAGAGTCGCAGTGCATGCCACGACACGCAGCGCCACCGCCGCGCTCCGAGTATGCCAAGAGCGTCGGGTGCGCGTGTGCATCTTGCCACTCCGCTTTACACGTCGAGGTTGTCCAGCTCGTCGATCAGGTCGTCGAGCTCGTCGCGCTGTTTCGACTCGCCGCGCTCCTGCCGCTTGGGCATGCCTACCGACATGCCCACGGGATCGCGGCCAGCGAGCACAAGCTGTTCGTCGCGTTCGCGGGCCGCCGCCTCCTCGGCCGATTCGTTGGTCTCCGGCGCGCCGAACAAAAGCGACAGGTCGATCTTCATGCTGGCCGCCGATTCGGCCGAGCCCGCGATGGCCGGCGTCTTGTGCTGCGGGAAGATGATGGCGTTCTCGGGGCAGACGCGGCTGCACGCGGGGCAGCCCTTGCGGCAGTTGTCGGGCTGCTCGACGAGGATCGTTTCGACGCGGTCGACGCCGTACACGCCGAACAGGCAGAAGTCGATGCACTCCATGCAGTTGGTGCAGCGGCTGTAGTCGATGACCGGGTACCAGCGGCGATCGGCCTCGTCCTCGACGCGCCGCACGGATGGCGTTGCATCGGAGGAGGGGACTGGCTCACTTTGCGAGGCGGAAACGGGCGGATTCACGTTGGCGGTATCCGCCGAGCAAAGTGTGCCTGTCCCCTTTTCCACATCCTTTTGCGAGGCCGACGCCGACGGCTCGATTCCAGCCGCTTTCGACGACGCGCCGTTGCCGTCCGCTGTGGCCGGCCCGAGGCTGGTGTTGTTGGTCGGCTTCAGGAACCGCGCCATCTGGTTCGGCGGGGGTGAGCCCTGCACCCAGTCGGTCAGGCCGACGACGGCGGTGCTCAGCTCGGCGGCGATGCGGCGGATTTCCTCCAGGTATGGATCCGGCGTGTTGTAGATCCGCAGGTCGAGGCAGTAGATGCGGCGCTGGGGCAGGGGGCGATCGTCGACAACTCGGTGCTTTTTCCCATCGCCATTGCCATCCCCGTCTGCCTCATCGTCGCCGCCTTCGGCCGATACCTCGCCATCGTCCTCGTCCTCATCTTCGTCGGACGGCGACTTAAGTAGCGTCGTGCCGACGAGTCCGCGGATGCCATTGCGATCGAGGGTCCAATGCGCCGCGCGGTCGAACAGCCACGACAGCACGACCATATCGCCCGGGATGCCCTGGAGCGCGAGAATGCCCGTACCATCCGGCGTGAGGTCGTACAAATTGGGCACGACCACCGCTTCGACGCCCGGTTCCATCAACAGGGCGGCGACGATCGACTCTTCGAGATCGCGCTTGGCCGGGTTGTTGCTTTGCCCCTGCGATACCACGACGGTGATGCGTTTGGCCATGTTGTGCCTACTCGTTCAATTGGCCTTTGATTGTCCTCTGCGTCACCTCCCACACCGATTCCAGGTGCGCGAGGTACTCGTCGGGCGAAAGCAGCGGTGCGTGCGTCGGTTCGATCTCGAACAGCCATCCCAGGCCGTACTTGTCGACGTTGATGGCCGAGGGGTCCTTGAGCAATTGCTTGTTGAATTGGGTCACGGCGCCGGTCACGGGCGAGTACAGGTCGCTTTCGGCCTTTTTGCTTTCGATCGAGCCGATCTGCTGCCGCTCCTTCAATTGTGTGCCGGGATCGACGCACCAATCAAGGAAAAACACGTCCTGCAACAGTCGAACGGCGTAGGCTGACAGGCCGAAACGGTATACCGTGTCCCGCCTTTCGGCCCACATGTGGTTTTTTGCATATTGTCGGTCGGTGGGGAACTCGGCGGCGAACTGGCCCATCATGAAGACCAGCGGCTGACTCATGTGTAGCGGACCCCCTGATGCTCGGCCTCGAAGAACGCCGGCAACAGGGCGTCGGCTTCCAGCAGCCCTTGCCGCGTGAGTCGGACGCGGTCGCCGTCGATACTCGCCATTTGATCGTCGACCATCGCCTGGAACTGCTCCCGCCAATGGTCGAGGATTTCGACGTTGAACTTGCGGCGGAAGTACGCGGCGTCGAGCTTGCCTCGCTTGAGCTGCAGAATCAACTCGCGCACCAGGCGCTGGTGCGGGGTCATCCGCAGTCCGCGATACAGCGGCAGGCGGTTCTCGTCCAATAGCGCGCCGAGGTAGTCGCCCCACTCCGTGAGGTTCTGATAATGCACGCCCGAGACGTGCCCGAAGCTGGCGACGCCGGTGGCCAACAGGTCGGAGCCCTGCCACAGGTTGTCGCGGTAGCTGAAGTTGACCTTGCCGGGGTCCTTCACCATGGTGTACGCGCTGGAGACCGCATAGCCGGCCGATTCCAG
>CAYQAJ010000014.1:0-18896 GCA_964415245.1 uncultured Pirellulaceae bacterium
TAATGGCTGTGAATGCTCCCATGGCGACCACGCGGAGCCTCGTCGCTGGCCGCCAGTGTACGGTCGCCGTATTTGACGGTCTGTCCTCTGCCTACGAGAGTCCCCGCAACCGCGCGTTCTACGCGCACACGGCTGAACTCATGGCCCGAAGGGCTCTTGATTTAGGGAATATCGGCGTCGGCGGGTGCTGCCTCGACCTCGCCTGCGGCACGGGAATATCCACAGAGGCCGCGCTGGCCATGTTGCCGCACGTTCGTTGGTTTGGCCTTGATGTATCGGCTGAAATGCTGCGCGTAGCAAAAGCAAAGCAGGTCCTCCGGCCGGTCCGTTTCGTTCACTCTTCTGCCGAGCAGGCCCCGTTCCCTGACCAGATGTTCCACTGGATACTCTGCAACATCGCCTACCATTGGCTGGAGCCAAGCGCACTGGACGAGATCAAGCGTCTGCTCAAGCCGGGCGGGCGCTTGTCCCTGATGGTCCCCCTCGTTTCCCCCTCGGGAGACGGGAGCGGAAACCGGTGGCTTGGCAGTATTCTCATGCGATTTTCGCAGATCATCGTCTCGCGGCGCTCGCAGGGCCTGACGCTCCCCGCCTTGAAGTGGGAACTCAAGGACTTCCATCTCGATCACGCCGAAATGATCGAGATCGACGAGGACTTCGCCTCAAGCCGTGAACTGCTCGACGTTCTCGACAGCCGAAGTTCGCTCTCCGCGATCTTCGGGGAACATGCCGAAGAGGTGAAGAATCAACTGATTGCCAAGGACCTGCCAGCGGCCGCTCCCTTGAGATTCCGATGGAAAGTCGCTTTTGTCGAAGCTCGCATTGGCTGAACGTCGAAACCCAAGCCGCGCGGAAGGCGTCCAAACGCCGCGCCTCGATGGAACTCGAATCGCGAAGATCTGATGCGAGTGGACCGTCTTCAGCTTCTCCCCATCTCCGGGCCCCACTGTCGGCATTGGAATGTTGTGCGAAGTAGCCCACCTGTGCAACTTGCCTACATCGACCGACGTGGTCGACGCATATTTGCCATCGCGCTTTCGACACTTCGGTGGGCGTGACCGGAGCACGGAAGTGCATTTTGGTTGAATGGATTGCCCCACCGCCGCGCGCAACGGTCGCCCCCAAGTTTCATTCAGGGTACACCGCCGATGTTGCGGCCCGGCGACAGTGCTGAGATAGGCACTTCGCATACGGCGCGGACAAACGCCGGCGCCCTCTGCGGTGAGTATCTTGGTCGCCCCCCGCCAGCAAAGTTGGCCACGCAACGGGTGCGGGCATACCCGCGGAATAGTTGTGAAAATGGTTAAAACCGGCAATCTGTGCGCCTCATAATTGTCCTTCCCCTTGCGCGCTCGCCTCTACACCTGCTATACCTCGCACAATGCAAACCGACCTCTTGGGTGTAATCGCTGCGGGCGAAATGGCGTGCAAGTCAGCTCAGCTTGTCTAAGCACCGCATGTTGACTATTTCAGCACTCAGAACTACCATGGGGGTTTGCCGCTACCCGCCCATATTGGGCATCCTTCTCAGTATATCTCGCCTGTGACTTTGCCTTTCGGTTCGATGCCGAATCGGCGAGCGTGGGCCAGCAAAACGAGGCAATGAGCTACCTACTTCTGACGGGTGCGACCGGACTAGTCGGGCGCTATTTGCTGCGCGACTTGATGGAATTGGATGTTCCCGTGGCGACGCTCGCCCGTCCGAACCGCGTCCAGTCCGCTTCCGACCGGATCGAAGCAGTGATGGCCCGCTTCGAGGGCCTGGCCGGTCGCAGTCTGCCCCGACCCGTGGTGATCCAGGCCAGCCTGAACGAGCCCGACCTGGGCATGGAGGATCGCGATCGGGCCTGGGTGGCCGCAAACTGCGATACGATTCTGCACTGCGCGGCAAGCATGACCTTCCGCCGCGACAAGCACGGCGAGCCGTTTCGCACCAACGTCGATGGTATGCGGCAGGTGATTGAATTCGCGCGCCAAGCCGAAATTCGGAGGTTTCACCACGTCTCGACAGCCTATATCTGTGGGTTAAGGGACGGGCGAATCTACGAGCACGAGGTGGATCTCGGCCAGCAGAACGGAAACGTATACGAGGTAAGCAAGCTCTCAGCCGAGAAGATGCTCCGCGAGGCCGACTTCATCGACGAGCTAACCGTTTACCGTCCGGCCAGCGTCGTGGGCGACTCACGAGACGGTTTCACCACGTCATCGCACGGCTTTTACCATCCGCTCCAATTGGCGTACGTCATCGCCGACAAGGTGCCGACCGACCTGATGGGCGAGCGGTTCTTCCGCTTGCTGGGCCTGCGAGGAGACGAGGGGAAGAACCTAGTGCCGGTCGATTGGCTGGCCTCCGCGATCGTGAACCTGGTGATGAGTCCGGAGCACCATCGCCAGACGTATCACATGACGAATCCTTGTCCCGTCACGGTGCGGGATATTCAGGGGGTGGTTCGCGAGGCGATCGAGCTGTATTCGGCGCGGCGATTCACGGGCACGTTGAGCGAGTCGGAAATCGTCGGCTACGAGCGATTGTTCCGCCAGCACATGGACGTTTACCGCTCTCACTGGCGCGACGACCCGATATTCGACCGCACCAACATCGAGCGCGCTTTGCCTCAACTCCCTTGTCCCGAGATCGACCACGACATGCTGTTGCGCATTGCCGCGTATCCGGTGCAACACAGCTTTGTACTCAACAAGATCGAGCCGATTGCGCGTGAGACGGACGTGCAGGCGCGATTCGACCAGATGGCCGCGGCAGGACAGGCCGGCGGCAACGGAAACACGAATGCTGAAACGGTTGGCGTTTCGGTCAGCGGGGTCGGCGGCGGACAATGGCGGCTGGCGATTCGCGACGGCCAGGTGGTCGGCGTCGAACACGGCCTGGGACCGGCCGACCGCGCGCGGCTCTACCTCAACTCGAACACTCTTTCGTCACTCATAAAGGGGCAGTCCTCGGTGGAACAATCCCTCCGTGCCGGCGGCGTGCTGATTGAATGCGATGCCGCGGGAGGAAATCACCTGGATTACGTCGGGCTTCTCAAGCGCATTGTTTCGCCCCGTTGAGAATTCCGCCGTTTCGTTGACAGCATTTCTTCCGCGGCGCAGCGGCCGGACGGTCAGATTGCCAGACGCTTCGCCGGATGCAGCAGCTACCCGTGGAAAAAGTCGGAGATCGCATAACCGTGGAACAGCACGTGGAACCGACCAGCATTCCTATTGCCATCGTCGGGATGGCGTGTCGCCTTCCCGGCGCCGACGACTTGGACCAATACTGGCAATTCCTTTCGCGCGGCGGTTATGCCGTGGCCGAGCTGCCTCACGAGCGACTCGACCAGTCGTTGTATTACGATCCGCAGCGGGGCAAAGTTACCAAGACGTATTCGAAGCTCGGGGCGACCCTTTCGAGTCGCCAATTCCACCGCGACGCCTGCCCGATTTCGCCCGAACTGGAGCGCAGCGTCGACAACGCCCATCTGTTGATGTGTGAGGTGGCGGCGGCCGCGTGCAAGCACGGCGGCATGAACCCCTTCGACTTGCCGCTGCGCAACGTGGGGGTGTACATCGGACATGCGCAGGGAAGCGGCCTGGCGGCCGACTACGTATACGCCACCTGCATTGAAGAGGCCGCGCAGTTCTTGCGCGAGGTGCCCGAATTCGCGCAGCTACCGCTGGGCGAGCAGCAAGCCATCATGCGCGAGCTGGTCGAAACCGTACGCCGCGAAATGCCGCAGCGGCCCGAGATAGCGCCCGACGTCGACACGAATATGGTGGCGGGGACAATTTCGAAGGCGTTCGGGCTGACCGGGCCGTTTCTGGCGGTCAACTCGGCCTGCGCGTCGTCGCTGCAAGCCGTGCAAATGGGCGTGCGGGCACTGCAGTTCGGCTCGGTCGACATGGCGATCGTGGGGGGCGCTTCCGACCTGAAGTTTGAGTCGCTGACGCTCTTCTCGCAGGCGCAGTCGATGAGCGCCAGCGGTTCGCGCCCGTTCGACGCGGCAGCCGATGGCCTGATCTGCAGCGAAGGATACGTGTGCCTGGTGATTAAGACGCTGCCCCGCGCGCTGGCCGACGGCGATCGGATTCAGGCGGTGATTCGAGGACTGGGCATGTCGTCGGACGGCCGGGGCAAGAGCCTTTGGGCGCCGCGCAAGGAGGGCCAAATCCTGGCCATGCAGCGGGCCTACCGAAACGGTCTGGACATGGGCTCGCTGCAGTACATCGAAGCACACGCCACGTCGACCGAGTTGGGCGACGCCACCGAGCTCAACGCGCTGGGCGAATTGCTCCGCGACAAATTCCCGCCCGGCAAACGCATCCCCATTACTAGCGTGAAGGCGAACATCGGCCACGCGTTGGAGGCGGCGGGCCTGTCGAGCGTTGTCAAAACCATTCTCTGTTTGCAGCATCGCACGTTTGTCCCGGCCATCAACATCGAAACGCTCAACCCGAAGATTCAGTGGGATACCGCGCCGTTTTACGTGCAAAGGCAGAGGGAAGCGTGGCCCGAGCAACCCGACGGCTCCCCGCGCCGCGCCGCCGTGAATGCATTCGGAATCGGTGGCCTGAACCTGCACGTCGTGCTGGAGGAGTTTACCGAGGCACGTCGGGCGCAACTGGCCGCCCAATACGGTCAACAGGCACCGTCGCACAGCGCGGGTCGCGCCATGGCGGCATCGCCCGCCGCTGCCTCGCCGGCATCCGCAGCAGCGGCAGTGCCCAGCGACGACGCGGTTGCCGTAATCGGCATCGGCTGCATTCTGCCGGGCGCCGCGAACCTCAACGAATACTGGAAGCTCATCACCACCGGGCGCGATCCCAAGCGTCCGGCCCCCAAGGATCGGTTGCCCGTCGACATCGTGTACGAGCCAGGCCCGCCCCGGATGTTTCGCACGCCGGGCATCGTAGGGGGGTTCATTACCGACTACCAATACGACTGGCGCCGGCACAAGGTGCCCCCCAAACAAGTGGAGCAGGCCGATCCGCTGCAGTTCATGCTGTTGGACGCGGCCGAGCAAGCGCTGGTCGACGCGGGTTACGACAAGAAGGAGTTCGACCGCACCCGCATGGGTGTCATGGTGGGAACCAAGTTCGGCGGCGACTTCTCCACGCAGTTGGAGACGGGCCTGCGACTGCCTCACTTGAAGTTGCTGCTGGGAACGTTTCTGTCGCGGCGCGGCGTGTCGGCCGAGCAGGCGACACAGATCACCGAGCAGTTCGCGTCAGTGTTGGCCAAGCACTGGCCGGCGGTGGTCGACGAAAGCGGCAGTTTCAGCACCAGCACGCTCGCTTCCCGCATTACGAAGACGATGAATCTGATGGGGTGCGCTGCCGCCATCGACAGCAGCGACACTTCGACCGCTTCGGCCCTGTCGACTTGCGTCGACATTCTGCTGGCCGGCGACTGCGACACGATGATCTGCGCTTCCGGTCAGCGGTTTATGGGCTTGCCGCAATTCGAGGGGATGGCGCTGGCCGGCGTGCTGGCCACGGGCGAGCGCATCGCGTCGCCCTTCGACGCCGCGGCCGCCGGTTTCGTGCCGGGCGAGGGCGTCGGCGTCGTCTTGCTCAAGCGGCTTTCCGACGCGCGGCGCGACGGTGATCGCGTTCACGCCATCATCCGTTCCATCGGCGCTGCCCACGGCAACTCGCCGGCTGAGGCAATGCCCTTGGCCATGGAGCGGGCGCTGCGTCGCGCGGGGGTTGCGGCGGGCGACGTCGCCGTCATGGAGCTGGACGGCACCGGCATTCCCGAACTGGATGCCCAGCAACTGCGGGCCCTGGTGCAGGTTTATGGCCGCGACGTGCGCCAACACCCGCTGTTGATCGGCTCGGTCGTCGGGCAGATTGGCCACACCAGCGGTGCCTCGGCCATGGCTTCACTGATCAAGGCTTGCCTGGAAATCGAATCGGGCCAGATGCCGGCCCTGTTCGGTATGCAGCAGCCGGCACAGGTCGCAGCCGAAAATGCCGACGTAATTTGCGCCGCCACGACGGCGATGCCGATTCGACACACGACACGCGACGGGCGGCGGTTTGGCGCGGTCAGCTCGTACGGCAAGGGACAGGCCTACCATATTCTGTTGGAACGAGGCGAAAGGGTGCCCATGAGCGACGAACATGTCACTCCCGCAAAGACCGGTGCACAGGCGCCGGCAACTGCAGCTCCGCTGGCTTCCGCCACCGCGGCGACACGTTCTGCCTGGCGCATCATCCGCATCGGCGGCGCGTCGCCCGAGGCGATCGGCGCCGGCATGCAGCGGGCGCTTGTTGATCCGACGCAAGCGTACGCAGCGGCCGAACACTCGCGATTCGCGCCCTCCGACGTTTTGCGCCTGGCCATTGTTGCCGACAGCCCCCAATCGCTGGCCGAGAAGCTGCAGACGGCCGCCAAGCAATTGAGCAACGCGGCGGCGCACCAGGTTCTTCAGCAGCAGGGAATCTTCTACCGAGCGGTCGGACTGCGACCTCCGCGCGTGGCATTCCTGTTCCCGGGCCAGGGCTCGCAGTACCCGGGAATGATGCGCGAGCTGGTTCGCGACGTGCCCGCCGCGGCGGCGCTGCTGCGTGAAATCGACGGGGCCATGGCGCGACGCGGCTTCCCGTCGTTTTCTCAAATGGCCTGGGAGAACCCGGACCAGTTGGGCAAGGACATCTGGGTAACGCAAATCGCCATGCTGCTGGCCGACATGGTCATGTACGCGGCGATCGTCGACCAGGGCATCCGCCCCGACCTGGTGGCGGGACACAGCTACGGCGAGTACGCGGCGCTGTTCGCGGCCGGCGTATGGGACATCGAGGGAGCCATCACGGCGGCCCGCGCTCGGTACGACGGCATTGCGTCGACGCCGAGGGCCCGCGGAACGATGATGGCCACCACCGCCCCGCCGGCTGAAATCGAGCGGCTCGGTGCTACGCTGCCCGACAAGGCGTACGCGGCCAACTTCAATGCTCCCGATCAGACGGTTGTCGGCGGCTGCCTCGAAACGCTGAATCGATTGGCAGCGCTGCTTACCGCCCAGGGGCACAAAGCCCAGATTCTGCCCGTGCCGTGCCCGTTCCACACTCCGCTCATGGAGAGGACGTGCGAAGTGCTGCAAAGCGTGTTGGCAACGATGCCATTGGCGCCGCCGCGCGTGCCGCTCTTGAGCACCGTTACGAATCGCTACGTGGCAGAGCCGGACGAGATTCGTGTGAACCTGGCAGCCCAGTTGACCACCCCGGTGCGCTACGTCGATCTGATCGAGCGCATCGCGAGCGAGCAGGAAACCGTGTTCGTCGAGGTCGGGCCGCAGCAAGCGCTGACCAAGCTCAACCGGCGGATTCTGGAAGGGCGCAACGTGCAGGGCATCATCGGCAGCGACAATGCAAAGCGGCCCGGCATGGAGCAACTGATGCACGTGAGAGCGCTGCTGGAGTGTGTCGGCGCCATTGGCGAGCAGGCGGCTTCTCAGGCGGCGCCCGTGATGCAGGCATCGTCTGCCGTGGCGTCTGCCGGCGCGGCACCGAGCGAGCCGATGCCCTTGAAGGGATCGATCACGCACGTCGACGCCACGGAGCGTCGTCGGGAAAAGATGCGTCAGGCGGCGGCCAAAGACGTCCCCCAGGCCGACGATCACGGTTCGCCAGCGCCCTTTGTCCATTCGCATAAGAGCGGCGGCAACGGTTCGGCGACTCAGCACAAGCGACAAACGGTCGCGGCGCCGACGGCGGTTGCGCCGGCTCGGCAGTTTGCCCCTCCCGCGGCCAGCCCACCGGCTCCGCCGCGCGTCGACCGTATGTCGCCTCCGGCGCCGATCGCGCCTCCGGCTGCTGTTGCACCTCCGGCGCCTACTGCCCCGGTGGCTCCTGCGCCTGTCGCGCCTCTTGCACCGGTCGCATCCGCACCGCCCGTAGCGCCGCCGGCGCCAAGCGCGCCGTCTGCGGCTCCGGCGAGCGGCACGTCTCCGGCTGAGTTGGAAAAATTCCTGATCAACTTCGTGGTAGAGCAGACCGGCTACCCGCCCGAGGTGGTTGAGTTGGATGCCGACTTGGAAGCCGACCTGGGCATCGACAGCATCAAAAAGGCACAACTGTTCGGTGAACTGGCCGAGTATTTTGACGTGCAGCCGACCGACGATCTGACGCTGGACGACTTCCCCACGTTGCGGCACGTAATGAATTTCCTGGCGGGCGCGCCCACCAAAGGCAATGCTGGTGGCGGGCCAGCAATCGCGGACGCTGCAACGAGCGCGCCTGCCGTAGCGCCACCTCCTGCGCCTGCTGCTCCTGCGGCACCCGCCGCGGTTGCTCCCGCTCCCGCGCCGGCACCCGCCACGCCTGCGGTATCTCCCGCGCCCATCGCCGCTGCGCCGACGACCGCACCTTCCACGGCAGTTGCCGGGCCGGATGCGGCCGAGCTCGAAAAATTCCTAGTCAACTTCGTGGTCGAACAGACCGGCTATCCGCCGGAAGTGGTCGAGCTGGATGCGGACCTGGAAGCCGACCTGGGCATCGACAGCATCAAGAAGGCCCAACTGTTCGGCGAGCTGGCCGAGTATTTTGACGTGCAGCCGACCGACGACCTGACGCTGGACGACTTCCCCACGCTTCGGCACGTGCTGGAGTTCTTGCGGGGAGCGAGCGTGAAGGGCGATCTGGCCGGCAGTCCGGCTTCAGCGGCACCTGTGGCACCGACTGCACCCGCACCGGTTGCTCCTGCACCCGCGCCCACGGCACCTGTCGCAGTTTCTCCCGCGCCGCAAGCTCCGGCGCCTGTTGCAGCCGCTCCGCACGTTGCGCCGTCGACTGCCACGGCGGGTCCCAGCGCACAGGAGCTCGAAGCATTCCTGATCAACTTCGTGGTCGAGCAGACCGGCTACCCGCCGGAAGTAGTCGAGCTGGACGCCGACCTGGAAGCCGACCTGGGCATCGACAGCATCAAAAAGGCGCAACTGTTCGGCGAGCTGGCCGAGTACTTCGACGTGCAGCCGACCGACGACCTGACGCTGGACGACTTTCCCACGCTGCGGCACGTGATGGAGTTTCTGCAAGGGTCCGCATTCAAGAATGAGCTGGCGGCTGAGGCGACCGGCGGTCCTGCGGCTGCCCCCACCGCAGCGCCCGCACCCGTCGCGCCGGTTACACCGCCCATTCCCGCTCCGGCACCGGTCGCGCCGATGGCGCCGCCTATCATGTCGGCACCGGCTCCCGCGCCAGCACCGGTTTTCGCACCGGCGACAAGGCCCACCGCCCCCGCGATGTCCGCACCGGTGGCACCGACCGGCACCGCTGTAGCAGCACCGGGTCTCAACGTCGAGGAGCTCGAACGATTCCTCATCAACTTCGTGGTCGAGCAGACCGGCTATCCGCCGGAAGTGGTCGAGCTGGATGCCGACCTGGAGGCGGATCTGGGCATCGACAGCATCAAGAAGGCGCAACTGTTCGGCGAGCTGGCCGAGTACTTCGACGTGCAGCCGGACGAGAACCTGACGCTGGACGATTTCCCCACGCTCAGGCACGTGATGAACTTCCTGCTCGATTCCGAGTTAAAAAAAAACTCAACACTTGACGCAGGGGACGCCGTAGCGGAGGCGACCACGGCGCCAGCGGCCGTACAAACGGTGCCGTCGGAACCGCCAACCGTGGCGACTCCTGCGGCGACAATCGTCGACACTCCCGCCGACACGTCGAGTGGCTCCGCGTCCTATCAATCGGGTCATGAGCGCGGCGCGCAAAGTCGCGTCGCTATCCGTAAGGCGCTCCGCCGTCTGGCCGATAGCGCCGGGCGCGATGGGAGTAGCGCTTCTTCATTGGCAGCCGGCGGCAACGGCCACGCCTCGCTGAGCCAATCGGCACGCGAAGAATTGCAAGGCATTGCCGACGGGGCGAACGTGCCGATCGAGAACATTCTGGCGCTGCACGAATCGGCGCTCTGGCCGCTGAACGCGGATTCGCCACCAGTAGCAGCCACACCGATCGCGGATAACCCGGCGTCATCCGCTGTCGCGCCGCCCGCCCCTGTGCCGAGTGCTCCCGAATCGCTTCCACCTGCACGTCCCGCACCCACGCCGGTCGCGATACCCCAGCTTGACTTTCCCGGCGAATCGATCGACGACATGACGCATCGATTCGTAATCGGCATGATCCCGGTGCCGCTCGATCCGCCGCCGGCGGTCGACATGCCTCAGTGGACTGGGCCGGCACTCATGGTCGGCGGCGGCCCGCTGGCCCAGGAGTTGGCGCGGCGTATCGAATCGAGCGGTAACAAGGTCTGCTGGCTTCCCATCAGCGACGACCTCGACGAGACACTCGCCGCGTTCGAGCGAATCTGGAACGAGCATCCGACGCCCCACGTATTCTTCACGACGGGGCGCGAAGGCGATGTGGCAGACCCTCGCGACGAGGCGGCCTTCAGCCGCCGCATGTACCGCGCCGTGACGCTGCCTTTCTTCCTTTGCCAGCGGTTCGTGCAATTGGCCGGTGAGGCCAAACTGCTCAAGCAGTGTTCGATTGTCGCCGCCGCAACCCTCGGCGGGGATTTCGGCTTCGAAAGCCCCATTGCCGCCCCGGAAACCGCGGCGCTGAGCGGGCTGCTCAAGGCGATTCAAATCGAAGTCGCCGTGATGCGCAACATGCGGGGCATGAAGCTCAAGACCTTCGACGCCCCCGACAACGAGGCGGTCGACTCATTTGCCGCCAACATCCTCCGCGAGCTGGCCTCCAAGGCGGTCGACTACGAAGTGGCCTACGTCGGCGGCGTGCGGCACCTACAGGCCACTTTTCCCGTCAACGCCCCGGTACAGCCAGCGCCCGACTTCGGCTTTGGCGGAACCTGGGTCGTCACCGGCGGCGCCCGGGGCATCACTGCATTGTGCGTCACCGAGCTGGGCAAGCGATTCGGCCTGAAGCTGCACCTGATCGGCAGTAGCCCCTTGCCCAACATCGATCCTGCCTGGCGCGACCTTTCGGAGGAGCAGACGAAAGAGCTCAAAGCCCAGGTGATGCGCGACGCCCGCGCTGCCGGCCAGCCAATGGACAGGCCTGGAGCCGCGCAGAGAAAGACATCGAGATCGATAGCTCGCTTCGCTCATTCCAGCGCGACGGGCTCGATGTCACCTACCACCAGTGCGACGTGGGCGACGCGGCGGCCTTGGCCCGTGTGCTCGAAACGATCCGCCGCACCAGCGGTCCCATCGAGGGCATCGTGCACGGAGCAGGCATCGAGCGCTCGTGCAGCTTCGAGCGCAAGAAGCGAGAAACGGTGATGGCCACGATCAATACCAAAGTCGGGGGAGCCGTCAACCTGATGCGGCTCACCTGGAACGACCCGGTGCGCACGTTCGTCGGCTTCGGATCCGTGAGCGGGCGGCTGGGAAGCAACGGCCAGACCGACTACTGCGTGGCCAGCGACTTGCTGTGCAAACTGTGCGCGTGGTATCGCGCGGCGCGACCGGGCGTTACCGCCGTAGGCTTCCACTGGCACCCGTGGGCCGGGGTCGGCATGGCGGCCAATCCCGAGACCATGGCCATGCTGGAGCGGACCCTGGGCCCGACGCACATGCCGAGTGAAGAGGGCGTGCGGCACCTGGTGCGGGAGCTGTACGCTCACGTACCGCGGGCCGAATTGCTGATTACGACCTGGGAGTTCCACGCCCGCTATTACGGCACCTGGTTCCATCCTAAGGAGCTGTTGGAGCGGCAGGCCGCGCAGAGGGCGGCGGCTGCGACGGCTGCACCGGCTTCGGTGGCTCCGTCGGGCGCCGATGCCGCGACTGCGGCTTCGTCGGTTGCTGACGCGTCCGCCGCCGCGCAGTGGGATCCGCTCCCGTTCGAGCAGGTGGTGCAGCGTCACGAGCTAAAGATGATTCCCGCGCCACTGTCTCCCGCCGCGACCGCTCCGACCGTCACGGGGCCCGTGTGCATCTACGGCGATAACCCCGGTGCCCGAGCGCTTCATGGCCGCCTGGCCGCGATGGGCGTCGCGGTGCATGTGCTCCCCGTCACCGAATCGATGGACGACGCCAAGGCGGCGGTCGACGCTGTGTACGCCTCGCAGCCGCCTCGGACGGTATTCCTGATGTGCGGCCGCGACGAGAACGCCCCCGATCTCCTCACCGACGCAGGCTGGAAGCACCGTCGCGAGGTGGGGATTGTCGTGCCGTTCATGGCCATGCAGCACCTGTTTCGCTTGCGTCGCAAGGCCAAGGATGCCAACCCCATCACCCTGGTTGCGGCGACAGCCCTCGGCGGCGACTTCGGCCTGTCGGGCAACGTGGCGGTGCCTGAAGGGGGTGCGATGACCGGCCTGATGAAATCGCTTTATGTCGAAGACACCCGCAAGGGCGATCGCGAAGTATTCACCAAGGCCATCGACTTCCCTGCCGAGGAACGGCCCGAGGCGGTGGTCGATGCCATCTTGCGCGAATTGGCGGCGGACGCCCCCGACATCGAAGTCGGCTGGTCGCGCGGCCAGCGCTCCGTGTTGCGATCGTTCGAGCGGCCCGTCGAGTCGCTTCCGCGGCTCGAGATTCCCCGCGGAGGCACTTGGGTGATCACCGGCGGGGCACGCGGCATCACGGCTGCTGCTGCCATGGAGCTCGCCAAGCGATACTCCCTCAAGCTGCATCTCGTCGGGTACCGGCCTCATCCGTCGGAGGATGCGGAATGGCGCAACTGCACCGACGAGCAACTCGGCGAGATCAAGGCGCGGATTGTCCGTGGGGCCGTTTCCGAAGGGCGTTCGCCCGAAAAAGAATGGGAGCGCGTTAAAGTCGACATCGAGATCTACGACACGTTGCGGAAGTTCGCCGAGGCGGGCATCCCCACCACGTACCACTCGTGCGATCTGGCCGATTGGACGGCCCTGGCAGGCGTGCTCGACGCGGTGCGGACCGCCGACGGACCGATCGACGGAATCGTGCACGGGGCGGGCTATGCCATGTCGGGCCGCTTCGATATGCGATCCGACAAGCACCTCGACAGGACGCTCGCCGGCAAGGTCGCAGGCGCCGTGGGCCTGATGGCCCTCACGCAGAATGACCCGGTGCGCTGCTTCATCGGGTTTGGATCGATCGGAGGGCGATACGGCGCCAACGGTCTGGCCGATTACGCAGCCGCCAACGACACGCTGGCGAAGCTGTTCGACTGGTATCGCGCGCGGCGGCCCAATTGTGCCGCGTGCTGCTTCCACTGGCAGTCGTGGGACGAAGTGGGCATGGCCATGTTGGGCGATAGCGCCGTCGGGACCAAGGGCATTCTCAAGATGCACTTCATCAAGCCGCGGGAAGGAGTCGAGCATCTATGTCGCGAGATCGAAGCCGGCTTGCCGCTGTCGGAGGTGCTGATCACAGACGGGTTCTTCGAACACACGTTCTATCCCTTTGCTGCGGCGATTCGAGAGGGATCGTCGTCTTCCCATGCGGCCGATGCAGCACAGGGGCCGCTGACCATCGAGAGCGCGCCGCTGGTGGAAAGCGTTCAACCGCGCGAAGGCGGCGGCAACGCGACCGAGATTCGGTTCAACCCCGCCGCCGATCCTTTCCTGCTCGATCACCAGCTTCGCGGCCGGCCGCTGCTTCCGGCAGTGGTGGGAATCGAGGCCATCGCCGAGTCGGCCGCACTCAGCAGCGGCAAGGAGGTAGTCGCGGTGAGGAACGTGGAAATCGTCGACGCGCTGTCGTTCCACACCGATCGCGCGACGGTCGCCCACGTGAACGTCGTGCCGCAGTCCGATGGTGCGCTGGCCTGCGAATTGGTGGCCGACTTCCACAATCGCGCCGGCAAACTGATTCAGCAGGATCGGCTGCACTACCGTGCCGCTGTCGACGTGGCCGAGCGCCCGACGCAGCTCGATTTGCCCATGCCGCAGGACCTGCCCCAACAGTGGCACGCGTTCACGTACCAGTCCACCGGCCCACTTTATCACGGACCGACGCTGCACGGGCTCACCGCGGCTGCGTTTGGCGAGCAGACGGGCTGGGGCAAGCTCACGGCGCTGTCGCTCCCGCGATTCGGCGGGGCGCGGCCCGGTCACCGGTGGCTGGTGCATGCACCGCTGTTGGATTCGGCGTTCTACCTGTGCGGCGTGCACCTCTGGTACCACGGCGGGCAGGCGTTCTCGCTGCCGCATTCGATCGGCGCGGCGCGGCTGGGTCGGATTCCGCGCGAGAACGAACAGTGTCTCGTGCGGTTCGAGTGCCGCTCGATCGAGGATCGCTTCGCGACGTACGACTTCGCCGTTTTTGGCGACGACCAGAAGGCGATTCTGCACGTGAACGGGCATCGCGTCGTGGTCATCAAGCAATAGTCGCCCGAATCGATTGACGAATCACGAGTATCGGACAGGAGAGCGAGTGCCGCATGAAGGCTTCCCGCACCATCCATCGCTATGCGTCGGCCGACGATCTCGACGCCGCCTGCCGTCGGGCGGGCGACTCGTGGACGGGCGCGCGCGAGCGTCACGAGCTGGCCATGCTCCGCGACGAGCGCCGCCGACTCGCGTGGCTGCGTGGCCGGATGTTGGCGAAGCAACTGATAGTGACGGGGTCGGATGGCTCATCGGACACGGGCTTGGACGGCGTCGATTTTGCCTCAATCGATATCCTTTCGCGCGATGAGCGGGGACGATCGAATCGCCCGCGCGTCTGGTGGGGCGGCGTTGAACAATCGTGGTCGCTCTCGATTTCTCATACCGAGGCCGGTGCCCTGGCGGCGCTGTGTGTGACGGATGGCATTTCGACCGGCGTCGACATTGCCGAGTGCCAGCAGCTCGGCGCGGGGTTCGTGCGGACCTGGCTCACGCCCGGCGAGCAGCGTTGGCTCCGTGAGAGCCGCTCGGCGGACGTCGCCGGCTTCATCTGGGCAGCCAAGGAAGCCCTGTATAAGGCGTGCAATCGCGGCGAGAGCTTCGACCCGCGCAAGGTCGAGGTGCTTCCGCAAGGGACGTGCAAGTATCGGGGTCGCGCCCTGCGTGGCTGTGAGCTACGTTCTTGGAGAGTCGGTGAGCACGTAGCAGTGCTGGCGACCGTGCGAAGCGAGAGTTTGGCGGCCGTCCCGGCCGAATAACAGCGAACGAACTGACACAACCAGAGAATTGGCAACCATCCCTTCTTTTTTTTGGCGAGCGGAACCACCCATGATCGACCTCACTGGAAAGGTGGCGCTGATTACCGGCGGCAGTCGAGGCATTGGCAGGGCCAGCGCCTTGCGTCTGGCACAGGCCGGCTGCGACATCGTGCTGAACTACGTGATGAACCGCAAGGCCGCCCAGGACGTGGCCGAAGCCGTTGCCGACCTCGGCCGGCAAGTGCTGGTTGTGAAGGCCGACGTGAGCGAGGAAGAGGACGTCCGCAGCATGATCGCGGCGGTGAAGGAGCGCTTCGGCCGGCTCGACATCGTGATGAGCAACGCGGCCACCGGGGGCTTTCGCCCGCTATTGGCGTCGACTCTGCGCAACTTCCAAGCCACCTACGGCACCAACGTGCTGGCGCTGTTATATCTGGTGCAGGCCGCCATGCCGCTGTTGGAGCGCAAGGAGGGCGAGGGACGCTCGAAGGTCATCGCCGTCTCCAGCCATGGTTCCGACACCGCTCTACCGTTCTACGGCCTGATCGGCAGCTCGAAGGCGGCGCTGGAGAGCATGGTGCGGCACCTGACTCTCGAAGTCGGCGACCGCGGCGTGAACGTGAACGTCGTCAAGTCGGGCCTGGTCGAGACCGACTCGACCCGCAACATTCCCAACGCCTCGCAGGTGTTCAACGGCCGCAAGGACAAGTCGATGATGGGCGAGCGGATGCTCACCGTCGAGGACGTGGCCGACGTGGTGCTGTTTTTGGCCAGCCCGCTGAGCGACCTGGTGCAGGGCGAAACTCTGACGGTCGATGGAGGCGCGGCAGTACACGTGTAGCCGCCAATCGCTCTCCTATTCGCGCGCTACCGGTTCACTTGTGCGTGTCGCGGCGCCCGTCCGGAGTGATTCTTCCAACTGCTCGCCGTAGGCGTCAAGCAATGCGCGGCTGGAATCGGCGCTGAAGTAGTGCGGGTCGCAGTTCAAGTTGATGGTCGTCTCCTCGCCGTAGTCGATCACCGCCACCGAGGCCCGCGTCAGGGGGCGAATCGGCGGCACACCCGACACGCGCTCGAGCACCGCATCGCCGCAAATCAAACGCCGCCCGTCGCGGGGCAGGGGGGTGCGGGCGTAAACGCGGCCCAGGTTGCTCAGCACCATGGTGGCGAACGACTTGTTCCGTCGCAGCGTCCAGCGAATGGTTCGTTTGCCGGCGAACTGCAGCCCGCCGAGGAAGTACAGGCCCAGCTTCCAGGTTTTGATGCGCTCCATTTCGCGGTTGACGGCCTCTAGCGCGGTGTCGGCGCCCGCAAAGTCGCGCTTTCGCAGCGAGACAAACGCGAAGCCCAGCCGGTTGGCGGCGGGCATGAGCTTGTCGTCGCGGCCGCGCAAGTTCACGGGCACGTTGAGCCGGACGGGCCCGCGGAGCGAGCCGGCGTGCCGGCGGTTCCAATCGCGGAGCACGAGGAACATGTCGCGCAGCAGCAGGTCATTAAGCGTGGCGCCCAGCGACGTGGCGGCGCGGCGAAGCTGACGGACTCGGTCGGCGGGAATGGCCAGAGTCTGGAATCCGCTCTGCGTCGCCGCATCCGACGGCGCGCTATCCGATTTGGTTGCAACTCCGCCCGGGTTTCCGCTCGGCGCTGCCAGCACGGCAGCGCCGCCGAACAGAATCCGCGACCACTCGCGGGCCGTGATCAGGGCGTCGCGGACGGCGACCAAGAACGAGCGACGCCCCAGGGCGGCTTCGAAAAGTCCGCGATCGCGCAGATGCGTGACATCGACAGGGGCCAGCGCGGGCGGATTTTTCTCCACGAACTGTGCTCCGTAGGCAATGAGCACGTCTTCGACGAAGCGCAGGCCGGCCAGACCGTCGCAGCAGGCATGATGAAAGTGGAAAACCACGCGCGTGGTTCCGTCTCCCGCGCGCACGTACACGCGCAAGCCGGGCTCGATTCGTAGGTCGATGTACGGGCAGCAGGGACCGGCAATGGGGACCGAGGCGGCGGCCCAGTCGATGTGCGGCTCGTGCTGGGGGGAGCGTTGCCATTGGGGCCAGGGACCGCTCTCGTCGATTTGGGCCGACAGCAGCGGATGGCGCTCCAGGACGGTGGCGAGAGCGCGCGTAAGTGCGTCGCGGTCGAGCGTTCCCGAGAACTGCAGGTCGACCGGGAACGTGGTGGGGTACTCGGGGCGGTCGTCCGTCCAGTAGTAGAACTCGAACGGAGTCAGGGGGAGGGGCAGCACGCGTTACACTCGCATGGGGCTTGGGGACATAGTCCTAGTTCAACTCTAGTGCGGGAATGCGCGCAGGGCGCTCGCAAAACGCTGACGCGGGGCGCGGAGACACGGGAACGCGGCGACGCAACCGTTAGCCGCGGCGTTCACGCCGCACTTGACCGGACCCGGAGATTACGGCGACTGCGCCGCTTCGCTGCTTAGGGCCACTTGCAGCCAGCCGCCCGATGCCTGTGCCTTGTACACCCGCAGCTTGGGCGCCGACGATTTCGACGAGACGGGCATCGCCATGCCGGACCACACGATTTCTTCAGACAACACTTGTTCGAACTGGCGCTGTGCGATGGTGCGTAGCGTCCGCTGGCGGCCCGTCAGCGGCTTTCGTTCCCCGTCGGGGCTGGCGGTTGGCGTGACGCTCGGCTTCCCCTGCCGCACTAGCACAAGGTCGCCGTCGCGTGCCTCGACTGCGTAATTCACCTCGACCGTCAGGGCGGGAAAGCTGGAGCCGCGATCCTCAAACGACGTGAAGTAGAGCGACGCGGTCACGATTCCGTCCGCCATGCTGACACGGCAGGGAGTGTCGGCGAACGATACGTTCCACGTTTGTTCGGTCGGTTCCGCCGGTGCGGCTTCTTCGTTCGAGTCCGTTGCCGGCGCCTCACCCAGCAACTGGCCGACGGCACGCAGCATTTCGTCGCCGCTCACCTTGCGGCCGGCCCAAGCCGCCACCGCCTGCTGTTCCAGAGCCGATTCGGCCACGCAGACCATAACGCCACCGTCGCCGTCGAACGCGGGAGGCGGCGCATCGGCCGCCAGCCCATACGCCGGCGCCAAGAAGCACTCCCAGTGCAGTGCCTGCTCGGTGCTGGCGGCGCGGATGCGAGGGAGCAGACGGCCGCTGGTGATCCAGGGGTTGCGGAAGTTCTCGTGGTAGTTGTTGTTGAACCGCTCGACCAGCTTGCTCCCTTCGGAATCAAGGCGGGAGATAGTCGTCCGCTCGGCGTCTGCCGATACGTCGGCTTGGACGGCCGGAATGCGTGCCCGCACCTCGGCGGGCGCCCGATTGTTGCGAATCCGCCCGCCTGCACTGATGTCTTGGATCTCGACGGTGGTTTTGGCGCTGGCCGCGGCGCGGTCGGCGGTAAGGCCGCGAGCACTGAGCGAAAAGAGCTTTTCGCCGCGGATGCGCGTCGTGCCACGGCTTTCGACGCTTACACCTTGGTCGGAACCTACCGTGTCCGATCGTGCGGTGGCCTGAAACGCGAGACGCCATTTGCCCGATGATTGCGACGGCACGAGCGCCATTGCAAGGTTTCCCTTGATCCGCCCTTTACCCCGGCTGCGTGTGCCGCCGTAGACGCCGTCGACTTCGTACTTCTCATCGACCGACGATTGTATCTGCGAAGCCAGCCAGTTGGCGTCGATTCGCGCCACAACGTTAGGATGCGACAGCTCCCGGCGGATGGAGGTGGTCAGTGGCGACGATTGGCCCAGCGATTCCCGCTCGGCCAAAAGCTCGGCGATGCGGGCCGCGCTCGAGGCGGGAGAGGCAGCCGCGTCGGCGGAATCGGCACCGTCGGCATCCGTGGCGTCGGCATCCGTGGCGTCGGCA
>CAYQAJ010000014.1:18996-40092 GCA_964415245.1 uncultured Pirellulaceae bacterium
CGTCGGCATCCGTGGCGTCGGCATCCGTGGCGTCGGCAGGATCAGAGGCATCTGTCGCATCGGTCGTCGAGCGGCGGGCTTCGAGCAGATCGGCCAGCTCGTTCCAAGCCGCCGCGTGCGCTTCGGCCGTTTCGCCTTTGCGCAGCGCTCGCAGGTCACGAATATAGGCCTGCATGGCAAACGAGGCTTCCACCAGCTCCGGCGCGTCCCACACGGTCAGGGCGGTGGCCCAACGGGTTTCGAGCCGGTCGAGATCCGCCGCTTCGGGCAGCTCGGCGAGAGTCGCCGCGTCGGCGGGGTTGGCATCGGCCAGACGACGCGTTGTCGGCCAGTCGACATAGTTGCTCCAGTGACTGCCTACTTCGCGGAGCGAGGGCATGCGCCGCTGGAGAGCGTCGAGCAGCTCGCCCAGCCGCTTCTTGCGACGCGTCAAGTCGTGGGGAGTTGCCGCAGTAAAGTTGTCCGCCTGACGACGGCATTCGGCGGGCCACCCTGCGGGCGGAATCGGGGCCAGCTCTTCGCTACGGGCCGCCAGAGCGTCGGCCAGTCGCTGGAATGCGGCCGGCAACGATTGTGACTGGCTGGACTTCTTGAGCACGCCGGCGGCATTGTCGACCACGCGGCGATCGGCATACTGGCCGGCCATCAGCTCGCGATCGAGGTCGTCGGCCGCCAGCCGCTCTTCCCAGAGGCGCCAATTTGACGAATCGCCGTACTCTTGCCGAAGCTCGGCCAGCGCGGCGCGAGCGTTTCGGGCCGCTTCGGTGTCGACCTGTGCCCGCGCGGGCTGGTGGCAACACACGACAACGGCCATGAAGACGACCGACGCCACGCAAGTGCAGCTTCCGTGCCGCGCGGCCGATACCGGGCGCAGCAAGAGTGCCATGTTACTTCGCTCCCGGAGCGGCGGAAAACGTGCTGAACTTCACGATCCAGCCGTCGTCGGTTTTCGAAAGCAACAGGCCCGAAGGCGCGAGCGCGTCGCCCCACTTCGCGAAGGCCGGAACCGCTTTATGCGGCAGGTCGGCGCCGCGATTGGCCGTGCCGAACAGCACGTACCGCCACAGACGCGACGTTACCGTTTCGTCGTCCTTTAACACGCCGTCCTTGTGAGCCAGCTCATACCCGGGTCCAGCCAGGGCGTCGAGGCGGGCCAACGAGCGGTAGGCCGTTGTCATGCCTTCCTCGCGGTCCAGCCAGGCGAGATAGTCTTTCCATAGAGGCCTGTCGACCAGCGGAGCTTTGGCTTTGTCGCCCGAAACGGCCGACGCCATTAACTCGGGACTATCACTGAATTGCAGGCGGCCGCCACCGACGGCCAAGGAACGAATCGTCGCCAGCGATTCACCCTCGCCAGCGATTAAGAGCGACCGACCTTCCGGCGAGGTCCATACGTCATGGTCCCTAACCTTCGCATGGTCGATTTCCTTGTCTCCCTTGTAATACGGACCGAATACTTTTTCGACGACCTTGTCGGTGTCCCGACAAGCGAAGCTGTACACGAATGACAACGAGTCGGGTTTGGCGTCGTCATCTTTGACGCGCACGGCGAGCCCTTCCGGTCCGAGTCGCTTGAACAGGTCCGCTCGTACATCGATGCTCGGCTGCTCGGGGTCTTCCATGAGCGCGTTGAGCGTATCATCCCACAGCCCAGCGCCGCCCTGCCCAGGCATTTGATGATCGTCGAACAGGTGGCCGAACGCCTTCATGGCGAGCGGAAAGTCCCATCCCCAGGACGAAACGCTCACGGAGTTCTCTGCCACCCAATCCGGTAGATGAGGCATGGGCACGGGTACCATGTCGAGCAATCCCATGCCCATGTGATACGTGAAGGTTTTCTTGTCGACCTTGTTCAGACGCGGTGCCAGCATGAAGGCCTGGATGCGCATCTGATGGGGGTCGTCGGGACGCAGGTCGAGGACACCGCGAATGGCCTGAATGTCACTCAGGCCCATTCGCTTTGCCGAGGCGAGCGGATCACGGGCATTCGGTCCGGCGGGCAGATTGTCGTGCCGTATCAGTTCCCACAAACCGATGGGCTGGACAAAGAAATGAATCGACGACTCTTCCGGGGCCTTGTCGAGTGGCGGCGCGGCCTTGGCGAAAATGTCAATGCTTGCGAGCGACTTCTCGGCTTCCACGTCGAGCACCGCCTTGGCGGCAGCCGGAGAACTGGCGACGCCGTACAAGCCGTCGGCCACGAACGCGGCGCGGTCCGACCCCTTGGGCGCCTTGTACGTGGTGAGCTTTGCCGCGCCGTGATCGCTGATCGCCCTGCCATAGCCCTTGTCCGTAAAGTACTTCTCGGCCTTGGCGAGGCAGTCGGGTGGATCGCCGTCTGCTTCGACGGCGCCGGTGAAGATCCAGGCCATGCCGATGCCGTCGTCGATCGGGAAAACAAAAAGCCCGCCGGCATCGCCTACCAGTTCCAGGTCGGACCAATCGAAGCCAAACATGGGGCGCAGGTGGAATGGCGCTGCCCGATCGTCGGCGCGCAGCGCGACGGCGAGCGGCAGGAATTTGTCCCCGGTCCAGGCTGCCCCCAGGTCCGTACCCTTGAAAGCAGCGCAGGAAGCGGCGACGTTATCCGAATAGCAGGCCAGCACGGTGCCGGCGGGAGCTCGCGGGGGCAGCTTTGTGTCGTCGTCGGCTACTGCGATCGCGGTCGCAAGGCCGAAGGCAAGAAACACGGTCCCCGCCGAAAGTCGTGGTAGGGTCACGGTATTTGCCAGGTGGGGGGGTGGGAATGTGGCCGACCGCAAACTGCCATTATGTACCACCGGCTGGAAGTTTGCAACGTACGGGTAATACTGAGTTACAAGGAGATAGCCCGTCAGTCGCCGTTGCCTCGAGTTTCGCGCTCGGCCGGCCGCGTTGGTGCCGGCCCGTGAGGGTTCGAATCGGTCGCCGCCTGCGCGAAATTTGCAAATTCTAACGGTTGTGCCGGTTGCGCCGCCGTGGTCCGAAACGTGCGGTGAAGCTATCCTAGAGCCGCACGATCCCTGCGAACTTCCAACCACTTACCCCGCTGACGGACGACTGCATGCCCGTACTGGAAGCGATCGACGTTGTGAAGGATTACGGCGACGGCAGTGTCACCGTACACGCCGTACGCGGCGTGGATTTACGCGTGGCCCGGGGAGAGTTCCTCGCGATCATGGGCCCGAGCGGGTGCGGCAAGAGCACCCTGCTGCACATGTTGGGGGGCATCGAGGAGCCGACGTCCGGCCGGGTGCTGTTAGACAGCAAGGACTTCGGCGGCCTGGGCGACCACGATCGCAGCATCATCCGGCGGCGGAGCATTGGGTTTGTGTTTCAGAAGATGAATCTGCTCCCTTCGCTATCGGCGCTCGACAACGTGGCTCTGCCGTTACGAATCGACGGACTCAGCCGCTCGCAGGCGCACGAGCAATCGCGGGCCGCGCTCGAACAGGTTGGTATCGCCGATCGGGCATCGCACGTGCCTCATCAATTGTCCGGCGGCGAGCAGCAACGCGTCGCCGTGGCCCGCGCCTTGGTGATTTCGCCCTCGGTGATCCTGGCTGACGAGCCGACCGGTGCTCTGGATAGCGCCAACGGGCAGCGAATCGTCGAGCTGTTGTGCGAGTGCGTGAGGCAGGGGCAGACGGTGGTGATGGTCACGCACGACGCGGGCGTCGCCCAACACGCCCACCGCACGCTGCACATGCGCGACGGTCGGATTGACGACGAAGCGGTGTCGCCGACCGAACCGCAGGTCGTGCGCGATTCCACGGCATCGGATGGCGAGCGATGAATCTGCTGCATTTGCTGGTGAATCAGTGGCGTCGCCGTCCCGGGCGAACAGTGCTTTCGGTGGCCAGCGTGGCCATCGCCGTGGCGGCCGTTTTGGCGACCGCCATTGCGCAATCAAGCGTGCGCGTTGCCAGTAAGCGGCTGTCGGAGGAAGTCGAGGGGCGCCCCGCGCTGGAGATCATTTCGGCCACCGGGGGGCGATTTGCCACAGCCGACGTTCCCTCGCTGGCCGGCATTCCCGGCGTCAAGGCCGCCATTCCCATCGTGGTTCGAGGCACCAAGGCCCGCTACGTCACAGACGAGGCCAGGCAGGATTTTCGCGGGCTGATCCTGGGTGTTCCCGTCGACGAGGCAGCGGCCTGGGAGTCGATGCACCTCACGGCGGGGCGCCCATGCAAGAACGAAGGAGAAGTCGTCATGTCGGCCGAGCTGGCCGAGGGGCTCGGTGCGGCCGTGGATGATCGCCTCATCATTTTGACGCGCGACGGGCCGCAATTCGTCACGATTGTGGGTCTCGTGCGGTCGAGCAGCCTGCGTGAGCTGACACCCGGCGTAAGCCTTGTCATGCCGCTCGCGCACGTTCAGGACTCCTTCCGCATCAAGGGCGAGGCCGACCGGGTGCGGGTGCTGATCGCCGACATCGAACAGCGCGACGCGGCACAGGCCGAGATTGCCAATCGTCTGCCCGCGAAGCTGATCGTTCAATTGCCCGTGCAGCAGATGGAGCTCGCCAAGAGCATTCTGCTTTCGACCGAGCTGGCGCTGCAGTTTGCCGGCGCACTTTCGGTGGCCATGGCGGCGTTTATAATTCTCAACACCTTGCAGATGAACTTCAGCGAACGGCGGCGCGACATGGCCGCCGTTCGCCTGGTGGGCGCCACCAAACGCCAAGTGTTTACCCTGCATCTGTCCGAAGGAGCGTGCATGGGTCTGGCCGGATCGGTGCTGGGCATTCCCGCCGGTCTGTTGCTGGGTCGCGGACTGTGGCAGGTGATGCAGCGGGTTGTCGCGGCCGACGTTCCTGTGGCGAAGGCGCCGCTGTCCGCCTGGATCTTGGCCCTCGTGCTCGGACCGCTGATCGCGTGCGTGGCGGCGCTGATTCCAGCCGCACGTTCGCGCAAAGTCTCCGCCATGGAAGCCCTGAGCGAAGCCGAGATTAAGCGACCCGAGCGGTTCCCCGTGTGGGGGATCGTAACGGCCGGCATTACGTGGACGATCGCTTGCGTGCTGCTGTCACTGGTGGTGCTGGAGCGCATCGCGCCCGAGGCCGCCATCCCGGCCGGACTCTTGATGCTGATTTCGTTCGTGATGCTAATTCCGCTGCTGCTGCGGCCCTTGGCACGAGCGGTGGAGTGGCTTCTGTCGCCGCTATTGAAGACCGAGGGGACGTTGGCCACCGAGCAGCTCTTGCAGCGGGCCACACGCGCGGGACTCACCGTGGGCGTGCTGGTGGTGGCCATCAACAACGGACTGGGCCTCGGCAACGCCATCATCAACAACGTGAACGACATCCGACAGTGGTTCCGCCGCACGATGGCGGGCGACGTGATCCTGTCAAATCCGTCCGCCGGCGACAGTCCTGCCGCCGCCGCCGAACGCGGCTCGCTGCGCGATGAGATTGCCCAGGACCCCAGCGTGGCGTACGTCGTCGAGCTGCGGATCATGTCCGGGCGGGTGAACGACGTATCGGCCGCCTGCATCGTGCGCGACTTCTTGCCCGAGGCGGAGCTCCCTTGGGTCCTCTCCGCGAAGGAAGACGCCGAATTGCGCAAGAAGCTGCATGAGGGGCAGGCGGCCGTGAGCAGCCTGCTGGCGCGCAACGCGGGGATCAAACAGGGAGACACCGTGCGCATTGAAGTCGGCGGGCGCGTGCACACGGTGCAAGTCGCCGCGCTGGTCAACGACTACACGCTTGGCGGACTGGGCTTGTTCCTCGATCGTGAGGCGGCGACGCGGCTGATGCAATTGGGCGAGGCCGACTTGTATATCGTCCAGGCGAAGCCCGGAGCGCCGACCGACGAGATGCTGGCGAAATTGCAGAGTATTGGCCAGCGCGAAGGGCTGATCGTTCAATCGTTTTCCCAGTTCCGCAATCGGGTCGACCGACTGATCAACGGAATCGTCTATTCGCTTTGGGGGTTGCTCGCGGTGGGGTTTGTCATTGCCGGCATGGGCGTGGCCAATACTCTCACCATGAGTGTGCTGGAGCAAACGCGCGAGTTGGGACTACTGCGCGTGATCGGCATGACCCGCAGGCAGATCCGCAAGCTGGTGGCCTGCGAATCGGTGATGCTGGGCGTGGTGGGGGCTGTTGTTGGCACCGTCGCCGGGATCACGACATCGTTCGTCATCCATCTGTGCAACGGGCCGCTAATGGGGCGGACGATGCCTTATGCCCTACACTACTGGCTCGTGGCCTTCAACGTCGGCGGATGCCTGTTCGTGGCCGTTTTGGCCGCCTTGGCGCCCAGCGAGCGGGCCGCGCGGCTGAATCTGTTGTCGGCGATTGCGTACGAGTGACGCGGGTCGGATCGTGCCACTTGGCGCGATTCCGCGTGCAGCGATGGGGGCGGTGCGTCGTTTCCTGGCGGCCGCCCGCGCCGCAATCTAGAATGGGAGGATTCCCCGTCCAAGTAGCACAAATCGCCTTCGTCGAGCGCAGGACGCCGCATCCCCGAAGCGCAACGTGCCGGCCCGACGACCCAAGCGTAACCATGACTGCCGACACTCAGTCCTCTCCATCGCTCGTTCGTGTCGACGTGGCCGACGGCGTGGCCACGATAGTGGTCGATCGCCCCGACGTGCTCAACAACATCAGTCCGGAGGTCCTCCACCAACTGCACGAGGCGTTCCGCCGGACAATCGCCGACGACACAGTGAAGGGCATCGTGCTGGGGGGCGAGGGGAAGGCGTTCATCGTCGGGGCGGATATCGACTTTTTCATCCGAAACATCGAGGAACGCGAGCTGTGGCGCATCGTCGGCTTTACGGAGGCCGCGCATAGCCTGCTGTTTACTGTGGACCGGTCGCCGAAGCCCGTCGTGGCCCGGCTAGGCGGCGCCGCCCTGGGCGGGGGATTCGAATTCGCGCTCGCCTGCGAATACCTGGTGGCATCGCCCGCGGCCAGCCTCGGCTTTCCCGAGACCGGGTTGGGGATCTATCCCGGATTCGGCGGCACGCAGCGGACCAGCCGCGTCCTCGGGGTCGGCCTGACCAAGTGGCTCATCCTCACGGGTAAGACTCTCTCGGCGTTGGAAGCCCACAAAGTGGGAATCGTCCACCAGGTCGTGCCTCCCGATCAACTGGAAGAAACTTGCCGCGCGATCGCTCGGGGTGGGAATTGCCCGCCGAGGAACACCCAGCGCACGCCCGAGCTGGCGGCACTGGAACGGTTCTTCGAGCACAATCGGGCCGAAAACCTGCACGCCGGCACGGCCGATTGCGGCGGCGACGCGGCGCTGTTTCGGGCCATGAAGCTCGTTGCCGCGAAGTCGCCGGTCGCCCTGCGGATGGCCGAGCGGATCATTGAAGAAGGGAGCCGAACGTCGCTGGAGGCGGGCCTTCAATTGGAGGTCGATCACGTCATTGAGATTTTCAGCAGCGAGGACGCGTACCGCGGTCTTACGTTTCGCGCCAAGCGCGGCTTGGGGCAGCCCGACTTCGCGGGGCGCTAGTGCGGCAACGTTCCTCCGATCAAGAAGCAGCACGGCATCAGCGGCCGTTTTCACGATGTCCACAGAAACACAACCTTCCCCCTCTCCGGTTCGGTTCGACGTCACCGGCGGCGCGGCCACGATCGCGATCAACCGCCCCGAGGTTTTCAACAACTACGACCGGGAAACGATCGACGAGCTGCGCGAGGCCTTCTCTCGGGCACTCGCCGACGACGGCGTGAAAGGCATCGTGCTGGGGGGCGAGGGAAAGTTCTTCATCGTCGGCGGCGAGCTGGAGACTTTTATTCGCAATATCGAAGCGCGCGAGCTTTGGCGGATTGTCGCCTCCACGGAGTACGTGCACGATCTGCTCTTTACCATCGACCGTTCGCCCAAGCCTGTCGTGGCCCGGGTGGGTGGGCCTGCCCTGGGCGGGGGATTCGAGTTCGCATTGGCGTGCGATTACGTGGTGGCTTCGCCGGCGGCGAGTTTCGGTTTTCCGGAGACGGGACTGGGCATTTATCCCTGCTCAGGCGGAACCCAGCGAACGAGCCGCCTGATTGGCCCAGGCCTGACCAAGTGGTTGATCTTTACCGGCAAGACTGTTTCGGCTCATGAAGCCCTGCAGATGGGCCTCATTCATCAGATCGTGCCGCCGGATCAGCTCGACGAAACGTGCCGCGCCATTGCCCTGGGCGGGCCGTGCCCTGCCCGGAACTTCCAGCGCACCCCCGAGTTGATCGCCATGGAGCGGTTCTTCACACAGAATCGGGCCAGCGATCTGCACGCCGGCACAGCCGATACCGGCGGCGACGCGGCGCTGATCCGTGCGATGAAATCGGTTGCCGCCAAAGGTCCCATCGCGCTGCGTCTGGCCGAGCAGATCATCGAGGAGGGGAGCCGAACGACGCTGGAGGAAGGCATTCAGATGGAGTTGGCGCACGTCCTGGAGATCTTCGGCACCCAAGACGCGTATCGCGGTCTTACGTTTCGCGCGAAGGGCGGCCTTGGCAATCCCGTCTTCGCCGGACGCTAGAAGTCGCTCCGTGTCTCCCCAGTGCACTTCCGCTAGGGGTATCGCCTCTTACGGCAGCTTGTCGTTCAGGATTTTGCCGTTGGGCGACTTGGGCAATGCGTCCATGAGGATGATGCGGGCAGGACGCTTGTAATAGACGAGGTGCCGCTCGCAATGTGACCGGATGTGGTCGACTTCGACCCCGTCCTCAACCACTGCCGCCGCCTTGACGTAGGGCGAGCCCAACCGCGTCTTGCCGGGGTAAACCTTTACTTCGACCACGCCCGGCATGGCACCGACCACTTCTTCCACCTCCCGGGGCAGCACTTTCATGCCGGAGACGTTGATCACCTCCGCGCGGCGCCCCCGTAAATGGAGCGCGCCGGCGGAATCGAGCCACCCCAGGTCGCCGGTGTTGAACCAGCCGCCAACAAGTTGCGACGTGTCGAGCCGCTCATCGACGAGGTAGCCAGCCATCACCGACGCGGATCGCACGTGAACGAGGCCGGCCTCGCCGTTGAGTCGGTCGTCATCCAGCGGGCGGATCTGCACCGAAACGCCGTCGAACGGGGGACCGACGTACCCGCCCACGGCCATCGGTCCATCGGCGCGGGCAACCGCGATGGCGCCGGCTTCGGTGGTGCCATACAGCGGACGAACGCGCGTTCCCGCAATCCGCTCGAACTGCGACGCCGTGCGCTTCGACAAGGGCGCGCCGCCGGTGAGCACGACTCGCTCAGGGTCGTAGAGTTTGGTGCCTGCACCAAATAAGAGCGTATCGAGCATCGACGCCACACTGGGCAGAATCGTGATGTGGTTCTCGATACACGCCTGGTACACCTTGCGGGGGCTGACGCGCCGCATGGTCACCAGGTCCGCGCCGGTGACCATGGGCGTAACCACGCACCAGCCATGCGCGTAGGCGTGGCTCATGGGAGCCAGCGCGAGCAAGACGTCGGTGTCGTCGATGCCAATGGTTTGTATGTAATGGGCGACCTCGGCCACAGCGCACGCCGCGGGCCGCACGGCCATCTTGGCCTGTCCGGTGGTGCCCGAGGTGGGATGCAGCGGAATCCCCGGCAGGGGGAGCATGGGCTCGTCGGCCGATTGGGCCAGATCGCCAAAATCGGCCCAGGCCAGGCGGACCCATCCGGCCGCCGTGAACGTTCGGGCAGCCGCGCCCGCATCCTCCAGCTCGGGCTCGTCGCGGGCATCGGTGATCGCGAAGCGGGCGTGGAATCGCTGTGCGAGCCGCCGGAGCTCGGCGGGGGGCGTCTCGACGTGAACCAGCAGTGGGGAGCCGCGCAGCTCGAGAATGGTCGCCCAGGCGGCGATGAACAGCGGCCCGTTGCCGATGGCCACAATGACCCGATCGCCCGCCGCAAGCCCCGCCTCCTTCATCCGCCGCGCCAGCGCGGTCCGGCCAGCCGCGAACCGGTGCGGTTCGACGACCAGTCCCCGATCCAGGTCGGTCATCGTGCCGCGGTAATCGTCGATGGCCGCCAGGATCGGATCCGGGCTCATGTCAACGGCGTGTTCGGCAAGTTGCGTCAGGGGAGTCATCGGTTGTCGATAGGTCTTCGTCGACTAAACGGCAGGTAGCCGCGTTACCCCGTCGCCGGAGGCACGCACGAAAGCGACACGACACTCAGCGCCGCGGATTGGGCTGGTGTGCGGTATCGGTCGGCTCGCGCCGTCCTGGCGCGCCCGAACGCCATTGCGGCGCACTTCATTCGGGAAGGATTTCGCGTTGCTGAATCTTGTCGGCGATGAGCTCGATATCGTCCGAGAGATTGCGATCGTCGTCCAATGCGGGCACGAACTCCCGAATCCGGCCGTGGACTTCTTCCAAGCGGCGCGAGGCCTTATAGGGACGCGCCAGGCAAAGCGCCTGCGCGGCCGTTAGCAGCTCGATCGCCAGCACGCGGCGAAGGTTGTCGAGGTTGCGCACCGCCTTCATTCCGGCGATTGGCCCCATCGAGACGTGGTCTTCCTGCGTCACGTTGGTCGGGATCGAATCGACGCTAGCGGGGAAACTGTTCGACTTCGACTCGCTCACGAGTGCCGCGGCGGTAACGTGCGCCATCATGAAACCGGAGTTCACGCCGCCGTCGCGAACCAGAAACGTCGGCAAGTGGCCGCGTGGCGCTCGCATCGCCTGGCTGATGCGACGCTCGGAAATGCTGGCCAAGGTCGTGAAGGCCGAAGCCAGGCTGTCGCCGACTCGCGCCGGATAAATCGCGTGGAAGTTGCCGCAGTACCGCACCACTTCCTCGTCGGGAAAGAGCAGCGGATTATCGGCCACCGCGTTGATTTCCCGCTCGAGCACCGCGGCACTGTGTTCCAACTCTTCCCACACGGCCCCGTGAACCTGGGGAACGCATCGCAGGGAGTAGGGGTCCTGAATCCAGTGATTCTCGGCATGACGCTCGGAAAGCTCCGACGACTCGCCCAGCCAATGCCTTAGCTCGGCCCCGCACTCGATCGTGCCCGGGTGCCCGTGGGCTTGCATGGTCGGTGCGGCGCAGGTCATGCGGTCGCCGCCAAGCGCCTCGAGCGTCATGGCGGCCGCCAGATTGGCTATCCGCAGCAGGTACCGGCCTTCGAACCATGCCTTGACCGCCAGTGCAGTCGTCAGGCGCGTGCCGTTAATCAGGCTCAGCCCTTCCTTGGGGCCCAGCTCGACCGGTTCCATGCCGATCTCTGCCAGCGCCTCGGCTGCCGGCATGGTCACGAACGTCCCTCCGCTGGGGACCGTACACCATCCTTCGCCGAGGAGAGTCAAAACGGCATGGGCTCCCGGCGCCAGATCGCCCGAGGCGCCGACGCTCCCCTGGCACGGTACGCAGCCGAGAATGCCTGCTTCCAACGAGCGAGTAATCGCCTGGACCGTTTCGATGCGCACACCGCTGTGGCCACGGCTGATGGTGTTTAGCCCAATGAGCCAAATGGCCGACACGATGTCGCGCGACAGCAGATCACCCACCCCACAACAATGCGACCGCACGATGTTCTTCTGCAGCGCAAGGATCTTGTCCGGGGGGACGACAACGTTGGCAAAGTGGCCAAAGCCCGTATTGATGCCGTAGACCGGCTCGTTGTCCGCGACGATCGATGCAAGCAGTTGGGAGGCACGGCGAATCCTTTGATTCGCCGCGGGAGAAAACTCAATGCGGAGGCTTCGGCTTGGCGTTACGGCGTGCCGCGCCGTCTGCCACAAGGTATCGGGGGACAGCGCGCTGGCACCAAGGGTCAGAAGAACGTCGCTTGCAAGTCGGCGTTGGATTGCCGGATGATCGATCGACACCCCTCGACCGTTGGAGGAACTCGGCTGCTGGTACATCTAGAGTCTCGAATGGTGTCACTGGACGGCGAACTCCGTTTCGGCTGATAAACTTCACGCAAACTCACACAGCCTCCTAGTCTATTCAAAACGCAATTCTTATCAGACTATAATTTTTTGTCAATTCTTCTGAAACGACATCTTACGCCCATATATCCCATTCCATCAATACTTCTTATCCTCACTCCGGCTTCCCGCTCCAACCGTCGTATTGGGGCAATACCTCAACGTCAAAAAACCATCATAAACTATTATTATTAAAAGGGTTGCGAGTAATCAAGTTGGCGTTTTTGTGTCGGACAGCGTACTCGCGGCGTTGATTCCCCTGCACGCACGTCGCCTTTGCATCCGGCCCGTTGATAGCGTCGCTTGCAAGGTCGATACCCTGGGCTTGTCCCGGACATCGAGGCGGCTGAATTCGTCAAACGGACCTTCTGCATCGAAACCTTTGGGTGGCTGGGAAAGCCCCTGCCTTCGCGATTCCAGCGTGCCCAACAAGTGTCGGGGCTGGAATACGGCTGCGGGCCAACCACTGGAAAACGCTGTCGGGCCCTGCTATTGGTATGCGGGAAGTGCCTGGGTTCCGCCACCGAGGCGAGAGCGCTCGATTGCCGCCCTTGACGGTCTCCCAACTGGAACCCGCCCCGGCGACATCTCCCCGAAATTGGGCAACCGATTTGCCACCGCGCGACAACCCTCACCACCGGCAGTATTGCTACTGATACCATGCCCACTCCCATCGACCTGCGAAGCGACACCGTTACCCAGCCAACCCCCGCGATGCGAGAGGCGATCGCAGCCGCCCCCGTGGGGGACGACGTGATCGACGTCGATCCCACCGTGGAGCAGCTCGAACGGCGCACCGCCGAAATTCTGGGCAAGGAAGCGGCGATTTACATGCCCTCGGGCACCATGACCAATCAGGTAGCGCTGCGAATCCACTGCCGGCCGGGGGACGAGTTCATCTGCGAGTCCGGCTGCCATATCTACAACTACGAACAAGCCGCCTACGCGCAACTTAGCGGTCTGGCCGTGCGGCCCGTGCAAGGCGACGAGGGCGTGCTCAAGGTGGATCAGTTGCGGACCCTGATTCGGCCCGACAACGATCACCTGGTGCGGACGCGATTAGTTTGCCTTGAGAACACGCACAACCGGGGCGCCGGGCGAGTACTCCCGCACGACGGGGTTGTCGAGATTTGTCAGTGGGCGCATGAGAATGGGCTTGCTACGCACCTCGATGGTGCTCGGCTCTTTAACGCCGTGGCGGCGACCGGCATCGCGGCTGACGACTGGGCCTCGCACTTCGATACCGTGAGCGTCTGCTTCAGCAAGGGGTTGGGGGCACCCGTCGGCTCGGCGCTGGCCGGCCCCAAGGATCTCATCCGCCAGGCCCGGCGGCACCGTAAAGTGTTTGGCGGGGGTATGCGGCAGGCGGGCATTATCGCCGCCGGGGCGCTCTACGCGCTAGAGCACAACCGCCAGCGGCTGACCGAGGACCACCAGAACGCACAATTCGTGGCCGACGGCGTGCGCCGCGCCGAGGGACTGCGGCTCGACCCCGAGCGGGTCGACACCAACATGGTCATTTTTCGCGTGGACGAGCGTCTGGGACCTGCCTCAACGCTGGTGGCGGCGCTGAAGCAGCGGGGCCTGTTGGTGCTGGCCATCGGGCCCGACCAGGTACGCGCCGTGACGCACCTGCACATCACCGCGAGCGACGCCGCCCGGGCGGCGGAGATTCTGGTCGAAACGGCGGCAGACATCGCGCGCGGCGAGAGGCCGGCCCTGGCCGAAGAACCGGCATATTGAGGAAAGCGGAGAGCGGAAAGCCGACCGCCTCGGGTCGCCAAGTGTCGTCTGGTGTCGTCGGGCCGTTTCTCCGGGTCGCCGCGTCCCCGTTTCGTTGCGTTCCCGCATCGGGAGAGCCCGCGTCAGTTTCGTCTTGAAGCGAACGACGCATCGCGTCTGACCGTCGGTATCCCCCCGCGTCTTGAACGCACCGACTCGGCCTGTCCCGGGCTTGCTGCGGCACCTGCGGCATGTGCCAGTTGTGCGGGGACAGCGATGCTTTTTCCGTGCCAATGCTACAGGCGGCAGGAAGGCGCTGCGATGGCTCACGGTGTAGGGGTTCTTCCGCCCTCGCTCTGCGGCTTCCGAAGGCTCGGGCGCTAGGGGCGGGTCTGCGGCGAACCTCGTGCCGAACGGCAAGCACGGTCGTGCCCGGCGGGGTCCCTCTTTCGCCCACGGTAGGTTTGGCGCGGCGGCGCTGCCCTCATCAAGGGCGCGCCGCGAACGGCCGAGAACGATGGATGACGGCAGGCTGTCGCGCGGTTTGGGAAACCGGCGACACGCCATTCGTCGCAACGCTCGTGTGCCTCCTGCAGCCGCGCAGCGTTGCCCTGATCCTCCCGGTTAGGAGAGCGCACATGCGCTACGCGTGGGTGTTACCCGTAATGTGGCTAGGCGCCTTCTTGTTCCTGTTAGGAGCGCTGAAGAGCGGCGGCGTGCTTGAGAGCCTCGACGTGCCGCCTCCGACGTCGTCGATTTCGGGCGATTTCGAGCCGTAGGGAGAGAGTCCGTACCGGCCCAACGGTTCGTACGGCCGGCACGATCAGGGAGGGTGCAACGACAACCGCGGCTGAGTGTCTGCGCGCGGCTGGGCCGTGCTAAGGCTGCGCCCGCATCGTCCGACGTGGCCATGACGGGCTGGAAATCTTGTCACCAGGACCGGCAGGCTGGAAAGCCTGCCCCACGGCGAATGTCGGCGCCCAGGTAAACCTTTCCCACGGGGAACCTGCCCGGCGGGGAACTTGCCCCCACGGGGAAGCTGCCCCACCATCTTTGCATGCACTGCTTGGGTTGCAGTACATTAGAGGATGGGTGTGCCCTTCGTCGGATCCGCGCCAAGCGGCGCACCCGCCGCGATCGCTCAAGTCGCGGTGGCGCGGTCCCATGGTGGCACGCGAACCGATGGCTCCCTCCCTCGTACAATTCTGGTCTTTGCTGCGCGAAAGCGGTCTTGCGACGGCCGAGCAGTGCACGGCGCTGTCCGACCAGTTCGAGCGGGGCCATGCGGCCGGCGCCAACGGCACGGCGCAGTCGCTGGCCGACTGGCTGGTCGGCCAAAACATGCTCTCGGCCTATCAGTCCACAGTGCTATTAGCCGGGCGGGCCGGGCCATTCCATTACGGCGACTACCGCGTTTACGACCGGCTCACCTCGGGTCGAATGTCGGGACTGTTTCGCGCGGCGCACCTGCCCACTGGACACGGCGTGCTGTTGCAGTTCTTCAGCGGGGCGATCACGCAAGACACGCGGGCATGGCAGGCGTTGGCCGATCGGGTGCGGCTCGCATGTACGATCGTGCACCGCAACGTGCACCGCCACTGGGAAGTCGTGGAGACGGGCACGTTCAAGTTCCTTGTGGTCGAGGACGTGCCGGGCCGATCGCTCGAGCAGCGCCTGGCTGCCGAGGGGCGCCTTTCCGTGCCCGATGCGTGCCGCGCCATCTGGCAGGCAGCCCAGGGGCTGGCTCACATTCATGAGAAGTCGGGCCCGCGCGGCGACATCTGCCCGGCCAACCTGTGGGACAGCCCGACGGGCGAGGTGCAGGTGCTCCGCGATCCGCTGTGGGTCGCCGCTCCGTTGCCCTTAACGTGGCGGCAGCAACCGGGTCCGCTTGCGCGCTATCAATATCTGGCGCCCGACATGGCGGTGCCCGGCAAGGCGCCTGATGCGCTGGTCGACATCTACGCGCTGGGATGCACGTTCTATGAGCTGCTGTCGGGACGGCCGCCGTTCTCCGCCGCCGACGCGCAGCAATTGATACAAAAACACGCCAGCGAGAAGATCGCGCCTTTGGAGCAATTCGCAGTGCCGCAGACGCTCGCGCGCATTGTGGCCTACATGATGGCCAAGAACCCGCAGGTGCGTTACCAACAGGCCGCCATTGTGGCGCAGCGGCTGGCTCCGTTCATCGATTCGGATTCATCGGCACGCGGACGAGGTTCGGAATCGCCGACGCTGGTGCAATACGAACGCTGGGTGGAGCGACGACGTGCGGCGACACCCCCCGCGCCTCCGCCTGCAACGGTGCCAAGGGCCCCCACGGCGAGTGCGCCAAATCCGACGGCGGTGGCATCGCGGCCCGTCGCTTCGAGCACCCCCGCACCGCCCGTCTCTGTGGCTCCGTCGGTCCGTGACGCTTCGGGGACTGTTATGGCTGCACCGTCGGCTCGTGCGAGCGCCGCGGCGGCAGAAACAAGTGTCGCGTCGGCTCCCGCTTCGCGGCGAGCGGGCGGCACGGTAACTGCTTCCGGCGCTGTGGCTGCTACCGGCGTTGCGACGGCTCCCCATGGTCCGGTCGCGGTCGCGCCGAGGACGAGTGTTGGCGCGGAACGTGCTGCTCCTGCCCGAAGAAAAAACAACATGATTCTGTTGGCCGCCGGTCTGGGAGGCGCCGCGCTGTTCGCCCTGGTCGTGGTGATTGTGCTAGTGGTGGCAAACATGTCCGGCCCGCCCGCTGAAGAGACCGCCGGCAACGGCGATAAAACAGGTGATACGAAGACGGCCGGGTCGTCGAGCAATAGCAGTTCTAACGGTGGTAAGTCGTCGGGCACGAGCGGCACGGACAAAACCGATGGCGGCGGCACCTCCACGCAAGGATCATCGGGCACCGAGTCACCCCCCCGGCAGATGGTCGTGCCCGACGATGGAGCGCTGCTCTGGGCATCGCCAACGCAGGGGAGTCCCCTTTCGCTCGAATACGTTCCCCCCGGCGGGCAAGTTTTCATCGTCGTTCGCCCGGCCGACATGTTGGCCACCGCCGAGGGAGAGCGCGTGTTCGATGCGCTGGGACCCGACTTCGCGGCGCTGCGTACTCAGTGGGAGCGCGAGGCGGGCGTACAACTCCAGGACGTCGAGCAGGCGATCGTGGTGCTGTACGCCAACGGCGGCATGATGCCGCGCACGTCGGTCGTCGTGCGGTTGCGCGAGGCGGCCGAATTGCCGCTGGCAGCCTGGGGCCAGCCGCAACGGAGCGGCGAGGGGGACATGGCGTACTACGTGGGTAAGTCGTGGTCGTTTTATGTGCCCTCGCGGGAGGAGGGCCGAGTGTTTGTGATGGGCGCGGAGGCCGACATCCAGGAAGCGGCGAAGTATCAGGGTGCCCCGCCGGCGCTGCGTCGTGAAATGACGCAGCTCTTGGAAAGCTCCGACGCCAGCCGTCACGTGAGCGTGTTGCTTGCACCCAAGTTTCTCGCCGGCGACGGCAAGCCGCTGTTTGCCGGCAGCCGGGAGAAGATGTTGGATCCCATCGAGCGATTCCTGGGCGACGACACGCAGGCGGCAATGCTTTCGATTCATCTCGAAGGTTTGCTCTTTGTCGAGCTGCGCGCGATCGGCTCGCTTAATAAGAAACCTTCCGAGTTGGCGGGCGACCTGCGCGATCGATTGCAGGCCGTGCCCCAGAGCGTGGAAGATTACCTTGTCGACCTCAATCCGCCCCCGTACTGGAAGCGGCTCTCGCTGCGCTACAAACCCATGGTGACCGCGCTGCACAGGAAGGCCCGCGTGGGGGACGAAAACGACGAGGCAGTCGTCAACAGCGTGCTGCCGCTGCCAGCCGCTCACAACCTGGTCCTGGCGACCGAGCTGGCCATCAACTCGGCGCCGGGCGGCGGAGTCGTCGTCGTCGCCAGCGGACCGCCGATGCCGAAGACGATCGAAGAGGTGCTGGAGTCGAAGATCAGCATCTCCTTCGATCAGGATTCCCTGGAATTCTCGATGCAGAATGTGGCCGCCATCGTCAAGGAGAAGTACCCGAAGCTGCCGTTCGACTTCGAAATCAAGATTCTCGGCGACGACCTGAAGATTGACGGCATCACTCGCAATCAGCAAATTCGCGACTTCAACCAGAAGGACGCTTCGGTGGCGGACGTTCTTGTCGCACTGGTACGCAAGGCGAACCCGGTTACCACCGTGAAAGATCCCTCGGAATTGGATCAGAAGCTGGTGTGGGTAGTGGGGCCCGATCCCGCGGATGCGTCGCGGCAAATCGTGCTCATTACGACCCGGCAGGCCAGCGAAAACAAGTCCTACACGCTCCCGAAACCGTTTCAGCCGAAATAACCACGAGGGGCGGGGGCTCGGTAGCGTCGGGAATGGTAGAATCGTATGCGGCGCTGGCTGCTCGGTTTCGCACCGAGCGCAGAGGCTTAGCCCGCGGCTTCGCAAGGGGCGGCCGTGGAGCGTCGGAACCGGCGAGGCGATCTTCCCGTGGAACTCTTCACCGTCCACTGCACCACTTGCCACGCGCGCCTAAAGGTGCGCGACTCGTCGGCCATCGGCGAGATTCTCGCCTGTCCCAAGTGCGGCAGCATGGTGCTCATCGATCCGCCCACCGGTTGGCAGCCTCCTGACGATGCGGTGCGATCGCGCGGCACGTCGCCGTCGCACAGCAGTGCTCCCTCTGCGCGTCGGGAGTCGCGAGCCACACCTGCCGCGCTGCCCATCCACAGTACATTCGACGAGGCGGCCGCGCTGTTTTCGGACGATGCGGCGCCGCCCAGCGAGTCCTTCACGTCGGGTCCGTCCGCGGGTAATGCGCCCGGTGTTGCCTCTCTGCCCGACGGTGGTCGCGATGCGCGTCCAACAAAGGTATCGTCAACTCCGCGCGAGGGTCCGCTCGCCAAAGGGACGCCCGCGGACGGCGGACTGCCTGCGAAGGACGAGCATCCGGCGAAGGGGCGCCCGACCGCCAACGACGAGCATGCGGCAAACGACGGCCGGCCCGCGAATGCCCGTCGCACTCGGAAGGCGGCGGCAGCATCGGCAGTGGTGGCTGCTAGTGCGGCCACGCAGGCAAGCGCCAGCACGACCACCGGCGCGACCGCAGCGACTGCCGCGAGCACTACGGCGGCAACTCCTTCCCATCCAGCGTCGACCAGTGTCGCTGAAGCCGCGGCAGCGAGCTCAGGTCCGCTTTTGCCCACCGCGGCGTGGACTTCCCCTTTCGTGCGCCGTTGGCAACAAGGGGCACTCATCGCCACGGGAGCGGCTGCGGGTGTCGCGCTGGCGGTGATTGCCGTCGGCCTGGTCATTCGTTTTCAACTGTTCGGTGGCGATCGGCAGGCGCCAGAAAAAGGCTCGACTGGCACCGTTGCCCAGGCCGGTGAACCGTCCGGGTCGGGCGAGAACGACTCGGCGGCTGCCGGAGGCAGCGACGAAGAACCTCAGACGCCTGGGGCAGGCACCGATTCCAGATCGGACAAATCTGCAGGCGCCGCGGACGTGCCGCAAGGCGATGAAACGGCCGACGGCGGTGCGTCGGGATCCGACAATACAACCGGCGACGAGAGTGCGGCGGGAGGCGGCGACTCGCCCCCGACGGGCGATTCGACCAACGGCGGCGACTCGACGAACGGCGCGAGTGGGCGCGTCGGTGACACCGAAGATAGCGATCAGCCCCCTGGCTTGATTCCCGTTGACGACAAGCACGGCACCGACGACGGCACGCCCAAGCCGATTCCGTTCCTCGACGAACTGAGCCGCTTGGCGCCCCCGGCCGCCACCGGGCTGGCTGCCGACCTGGGTGGCGACTTGGAAGACGAAGTGGATGAGGAATCGTCGATCGCCTCGCGCCCCGAGCCGCCTCGCGTCGACGTGGCCGCGCGACTGGCCGACCCCGTGGCGGAAATCGAGTTCCGCGAAACACCGCTGGGTAGCCTGCTCAGGCTCCTGACCAGCATCAGCACGATTCCCATTTCGGTCGATTTCGACGCCCTGGCTCGAACCAAGACCACGCCGGCCACCCCGGTGAGCCTTCACCTGAGCGACACCAACGTGGCTGGCGTGTTGGAGGCGGCGCTGGCACCCTACGGACTGGACGCGGTCGAAGACGACGGGCATCTCATCGTTACCACTCCGCCCGCCGAGGGCGACCCGCGCGTTCGGGAGCACAGCGTTGCCGACTTTTCCGCTGGCGATGCGGGTTCTCCCCAGGAGCTCGCCGATCTGGTGGTCGCGTTCGTTGCGCCGCTTAGCTGGGAGGCTGCGGACGGGGCGGCGACCATCGCGGTGAAGGGCGACGCCCTGGTCGTATCGCAAACCGGCAGCGTCCAGTACGAGGTCGCGCTGTTATTGGACCGCTTGCGTGTCGCGCGTGGCATTCCCCCGCGCGGCGACTTTTTGCGCCCGCAACTGACGACCGCGCCGCGTGCCGAGGCGGCGCGTGAGCGACTCGCGGCGCCGATCAAGGCCAACTACTTCGTGCCGACGCCGCTGGTGCAGATGCTGCCGCGTTTGGAAGAGCAGGCCGGCGTGCACATTGTCGTGGACTGGCGCGCCGTCGCGCGAGTCGGCTGGTCGCCCCAGGCCGAGGCCACCTTGAGCTGCAACGGGCAGCCGCTGGGAGAAGCGCTAAAGGCCGTGCTCGAGCCGATGGACCTGACGTATCGGGTGGTCGATGAGTCGACGCTCGAGATCACCACGGTCCAAGGGTTATCGACGCGCCTGCAGACGGAGTTCTACCCGGTGGCCGATCTCGTCGGCGAATCACTGACGGGGAAACAGCTCGTCGAGAGCCTTTCGGCTGCGATGGGGCGACATTGGTTGCGAGGTGGCGCCGGCGGATCGATTTACTTCGATGAGCCCAGCCAATGCCTGCTGGTGTCCCTGCCGCCATCGGCGCACGCGCACCTGAGCCGCATGATCGAGGCGCTCCGCGAGAAGCACAAGTAGCGGCGATCTCGCACTCTTCTAGCGCCGCGGTCAACGGGAAAGGGAATGTCCCAATGACCAAGCACCAACGACCAATGAATCCCGGCGAACGCCGGCTCCATCGTAGGCTCATTTCCAAAGTGGGCAATCCAAGCTACCCTTGGTAGCTCGGCTTCGGTCGATCTTCGCGATTGGTCATTTGGATTTGGTCATTGGTCATTTTCCCGACGTGGGTCGCCGCCGCTCTACCACGAGTGGCGGCCTTTCGTTGGGCGTTTCTCTATGGGTAAGCAATACATCTACACCATCGCCAAGCTGACCAAGAAGTTCGGCCAGCGCGAGGTGCTCAAGGACATCTGGCTGGCCTTTTACCCCGGCGCCAAGATCGGCGTGCTGGGCCGCAACGGCTCAGGCAAGAGCACGCTGTTGCGCATTATGGCGGGCCTCGACCGCGAATTCGACGGCGAGGCGCAGCTCACCGATGGGTTCACTTGTGGCTACTTGTCGCAGGAGCCGGTGCTCGACGCCAAGAAGGACGTATGGGGCAATCTCGAAAAAGCGGTCGCCCCCCGCCGCGCCTTGCTCGATCGCTA
>CAYQAJ010000015.1:0-20764 GCA_964415245.1 uncultured Pirellulaceae bacterium
GCGTCGCGGCTAACCGTCTTTTTCGCCGGCGTCGTCGCCATCGCCGTCGGCGTTCGAGCCGTCGTCGCCATCGTTATCGTACGGGTCGTTGTACTTGGAACTCGCCTTGTCGTCGGCGTCCGCCTTGTCGTCGGCGCTCGATTCCGCTTTCGGCCCGTGCCCCTTGCCGCGGGGCGCGAACACCAGCACGGTCACGGCGCCCAGAATCACCAGGGCCAGGCTGAAGAAGAACGGGCTGTGCACCTGTCGATAGGTTCCCTCGGCGGCGACGGTGACAAATGTATTAACGACCGGAGCGCACCCAAATACCAGCGGCATCACGTAGATCGGTTTGCCGCCGAAATTGAACGCCATGATGATGCCCAACGCCCCCAGGGCACCGGCCGCCCCGGACGAGATCGACCAGGCCGTGCCCGACACATTCCATCCTCCCGGCTCAATGAGCACGGGCATCAGCAGCAGCGGCGCCACCACGGCCACGACGAAGTAGGCCAGCCCCACGCACAGAAACGGTCTCATCCGGCTCCCTTCCATGCCCGACTGCCCCTTGTGCAGCACGGGGCCGTAGCTCCCCCAGCAGAGCGCCGTCAGCAGGATCGACAGCGGAATGAACACCCACTTCTGCGAAACCGTGGGAACGGTCATCTTCTTTTCGTACAGCTTGAATGCCATGGCCAGTTCGGGATCGCTGGCGAGCATGTCCAGGTTCTCGGCTTTCCACTCCCTAACCTTTTCGGATCCCGCTTCGCTCACCTCCTTCAGCCGCACGGTGATGGCACCATCGTCGGCCTTGTCGACTGTCACGTTCTTGGCCGCCGGTTTGAAATACAGCACACCCGCGGCGCCGATCGCCACGACCGCCACGCCCATGTAGAAGATCGGGCCGGCCTCCTTCAGCGAGCGGTTCATGAGCATCGTCACGAACGTGTTGACCACCGGCGCCAATCCGAACACCAGCGGCATGACATAGACCGGGCTGCCTCGCGACTTGAACGCCAGAATGATGCCCAGCGACCCGATGGCTCCCGCCGCGCCGGCCGCGACCGACCATACGATGCCGCCGACGGTCCACCGCCCTTTTTCGCCCTGCCTCCACAACAACACCAGCGGCACGACCACGGCGATGGCGAAGTAGGCAATGCCCACGCACAAAAACGCCCGCAGGCCACTGGGCTCCATGAACGCGCCCAAATCGTGCTGGCCCTGGTGCAGAGTCGGTCCCCACACGCCCCACGAAAAGAACGCGACTGCTATGAACACCAACACGAGGGCGAAGTTAGGCATCGAGGTGGGTATCCGCAGGTGGGTGGAATCGGGTCAAGGCGTAGTCTAGGAACCTGCCGGGAACTCAACAAGAGGCGTCGCGATGCTCGCTTCGGCGGTCGACGCGCCGCCCGCAGGCAATCATGAGACGCTGTCGACCGGCAGAGCCGCGTAGGTCGCCCGCCACCGCATGCTCATCCGCCCGCTGAGGTAGGCAAACAGGCTCGTCAGCCCGAGCATTGCCAGGCACCACACCGCGCGGCGATCGACGCCTGCAGCGCGGTACAGCTCCGCGCCATCCAGCCCCAACAGCGCCAGAATTCCCCCCTCGCCGGTTGACCAAAGCACGACGCCCAGCAGCATGGCGTAAACGGCTGCCAGCACCAGCGTCGTCACCGACGTGACCCACACGCTGGCCCAGTCGGGCAGGTGAACGAGGTACACCGCATAGGCCAACTGCACCAGCGCCAACCACATTACCAACAGCGCCCAGCGATCGGCTTCGAGCCGGCCGACCGCGCGCGACGCTTCGACCACGTTCCACGCCGCCGGCAGCACGCTGAACAGTGCCAGCGTCGCCAAACCGGCCGCCAGCCAGTACACGCTCGTGCGTTTGGCCACATCGTGTACGAAGCCGCGCACGCGGGGCATCGAAGCCGGAAGCGCCGGCGATCGTCGCGCTGACTCCTTGGTAACGCGACGCGTAAGCGAGGGAGGCACGACTTCTGAGTCGCGAGCCGAGGGAGTCGAAAGTCCCGAGCCAGAAGGTGACGGAGACACGGGCGCCTTCGATGCTGATCCCGGCGCGCGGGTCTTGCGCTTCAGCGGCGGAAGCACGGGCGGCAGCGCACCGGGCGAAGTCGGAATCGCGGGCGGCACCGATTTCGGCGCGGGAGGCGCCGATTTCGGTGAGGGAGGCGCCGTCGTCGACCCGCGCTGTGGCGCGATCGGCGGCGGTGCCGGCTCTTCCTCCGTAACCCGACGCGTAAGCGAGGGAGGTGCCTCCTTCGAGGTTTGACGCTCCCGCGAACGCAACACGGAAGGCGCCGCCAATTGAGACGCCGGCGCTGCGACCGGCCCATCTTTCTTGGCCACCGGCTCGGTTGCCGTCTTCGCCGCCATCGGCGGCTTGGGCGGCTTCGGCGGAGCCGCGATCGGCGGTATCTCGGTCTTCTGCCGGCACCACGGGCAGCGCACGACGGTCCCCGCGCGGCTGTGGTGAACCTTGATCACGTGCCCGCTGGGACACGTCACTTCGAGCGTCATGGCAGAGCGGCTTGCGAGAGAAACTGCTGGCCCGAACTATTGCCGGGCCTAATTCAGTTTCCTAGCCGTTGGTCGGGCGTTCAAGTGCAGAGTGCAGAGTGCAGAATGAAGAATGCGGAATAACTACCTCGCAGCCCAATTCTGTACTTTACATTCTGTACTCTGCATTCTGCACTCTGAACTCGGCATTTCGCCGCGCATCGCCTCGGTCCGCGCGTCTACTGATCCGAATAGACCCGCGTTCCCTCTTCCTTAAGAATGGGCTCGGTGTCGGCGCTGCCAATCTGCACGCGGATGCGGTGGTCGCCACCGCGGAGTCCCACGACGCGAATTTTGTATACCGCCTCGCTGTCCGGGGCCAGCCGCGCGATCGGCTCGCACGCCACCTGCTGGCCCGACACGCCCACTCGGGTCGGCCCTTCGCCCGAGACCGGCTGCATTTCGGGGGGCAGCGCACAGACCAGTTGCACGTTGGCCGCGGCCTTGGAGCCGCGATTGGTCACCCGCACCGTGTAGATGGTTTCGCTCCCCACCTCGATCGGGTCGGCCGAGTCGGCGATTTCGAACGACAGCTCCGCCAGTCCCTCGACTGTCACCGCCTGCTCGGCGGCGTCGGACAGACCCAGGCTGGCTCGCCCCTCGACGCGAAGTTTCTGCTCACCGGGCTCGATGGGAAGCGCGGACACTTCGACTGCTCCGATTTCGGCCGGCGGCAACTCCTCCAGGCTCCAGTAGACCGCGTGTTGCTGCGGATCGTACTGGCCGTGGTTGTTCGACCCGACGAACTTCATTCCCCGGGGCAGAAAGGCGACCAGCTCGATGTCGCGGGCCGGCGCCGTGCCAGCGTTCTCGACCAACACCGTGTACTTTGCCTCGCGATCGAGATACCGCCGCGAGGGGCCTTTCATTCCCACGGCAAGCTGCGGCGCGATGACCTCCGTCGGCAGGCGGTCTTCGGCCAGCAGATTGGCGTCGCCGCGGGCCAGAATCAGATTCTCCACCTTGCCGGCCTTCGCGGCGACAAGCGTCAACTCCAGGTTGCGCGATTCGCCCGGGGCCAGCGTGCCGAGCTCGTATTCCAGCTCGCTGCCGGCGGGATGCGTGAATCCCTCGGGCACGTTCTCTTCGACCACGACGTTGGTCGCGGCTCCGCTGCCGGTGTTCTTGACGGTTATCGCCAGCGTAAGCGTCTCGCCGATGAGCACGGTCGGCGGGGCCGAGTGCGTGACAGTCAGTTCCGGCCGGGTACATACGCTTCGCGCCGAAGCCACGCCGGCGAACACGACCCGGGCCACGCTGCCGATCTGCCCTTCCTCTTGCGGCAACACCTGCATGCTGACGGTAGTCTCCTGTCCTGGATCCAGCGCACCGAGCGACCACATGAGCGATCCATCGGGGGCGCGGTCGGCCTGGGGCGTAGTATCGATCAGCCGCGTGCCGCGGGGCACCTGGTCGAACACCATCACGCCGGCCGCTTTCACGCGGCCCACATTTTGCACGTGGACGGTGAAGGTGGCGGCCTGGCCGACCTGGATTTCGCCGGGAGCCGTCTTTTGCACGCTCAGGGCGGGTGTTTGCAGGCCCTCCCATTCGGTGAGTCCGGGACGGTCGTAGTTTTCGCCGCCGGTTGCCGTTCCGGCTGCGGTGAGCGCTTCGCGACCTGATGAGGAGCCGCGCGTCGCGGGCAGCGTGCTGTCGCGCGCCGAGGCGTTGTCGAAGGCATTCGCACCTCCGCGGACGGTGTCAGCAGCCGTGCCATAGTCCGACGAGTCGCTACCCACCGCCGAGTGCGGATTGTACGTGCCAGACCCATCCGTTACTGCGCGGCCGCTGCTCCCCGTTGTGTAGTCATTGCCGGCCGTGTCGCCACCACCGCCCGTGTTGGCGCTGCCGTTCGTGTATCGACTTCCGCCGGTATAGCCGCCACGGGCACCTTCGCGATCATAGTACTCGCCCTCACGATTGATCGGCGCGGCGCTGCGAACGTCGTCGCCTACCGAAAGCCTCGCCGGCACGCCGGAGCCCACGGGCGCGCTGGCCGCGCGCGGTCGAACGGGGGCCTCGGTAGTCGCGGCGTTGGCCACTCCGGCGGCATCGTCTTCTTCGGAAGTGCCATCGGTGGTTTCTTCGTCGTAGCCGACCGTGGAAATGGGATTGCGGCCCGAGTGGAATGGGTCCTGGACCAGTTCGTCGCGCTGAGCGAGCGACGAGCCCGTGCCGCCGCCATCGGTCGTGCCGCCGGTTCCGCCGGTGTAGTCGTTGTCCCAGCGACTGCTGCCGGCGGGGCTGCGCGCGGGCGAACGATCGTTGTACTGGGCGGGGCTCTGTTCGAGCGACCCCACGCCGTCGTTGGACCACGAGCCGCCTCCGCGCGGCTTGAGAGCGGCGATCTCATTATCGTTGTGGTTGAGAAGCACCGGTTTTCCCTCGGACTCGCCGCCCGAGGTTCCCGAGTCGCCGCCTGCCGTGCCCGTGGCGCCGCTTTTGGATCCTGCGCTGGATTGGGCGTCGCGGGCAGCCAACATGCGCTGTGCCGGCACGACGGCCGCTGCGCCGAGACCGACGCAGACAACGGCAAGGGAGGCGAACACGATGAACAGGCGCTTCTTCGGCTTCGACATGAGCGTGGCTCCGCGGCGCTTCGATTAAGCGCTTCGACAAACTTGCGGTTGGTTTCACCCCCGCCGCAGGGACTCCGATCGATTTCCTAGAACGGCGGCGAGCGCGTGGACTTCCCTCGGCAGAAAGAGGGAATCCCGCGGGGCGGTAAGTAACAGAACGCCTGGTGTCGGAAAAGGCCAGTTTGGCGTTGGTCGCGGCTTCCCTGTCTTTCCAGTCTCTCCAGGTTCCCACGTCCACTCCTTTTTCGCGTCCGAAGCGTCCACACCGCTTGCGGTTTCGCGCTCTGCCGCCACTCTATCTATTAAGTAATAAATACTTCTTTACAACTATTGAAAGACTCAACCCACCCGCTTACAATGGTCCGTAGTCGCCGCGCGGCGCTTCGCTGCCCGGCGCCATGCCCGTTTTCCGCCTCTCACCACCGGAGACCCCAACCATGCCACGACCTCGCCTCGCCGATCTGCCCGACGTTTCCGCCAACGGCCGCTCTCCCAAGTCCACTCGGCGCGGTGCGCGAAAACAGCGCGGCGCACCGCAAAGGGGCCCCCAGCACGCCCCTTCCGGTGCGCGCCGACGCTCCCGCGCACCACGAACCGCTGTCCCCGCCCGCGACTTCACCCCGGGCGATTTCGCCATGCACGAATTCGCCGACCTCGAAATCGCCGAGCGAGAATTCGATACCCGCAACCGGCGCCAAAAGGCGACTCCTTCGCTTCCGCCCGAACTGCGATTCCCCCTGCCGGACCCAGTCTCCAACGGACAATGGGCCGGCGCCGAGAAGGAAAACGAACGAGGCGGCGACGCTCGTCGCCGTGCGTACGCGCTTGACGCACCGCGTCGCGAGCGACTCTGCCTGCTGATCTCGCTGGGCATGAGCCGTCGCCGCGCCGCTTCGTACGTCGGCTGCCACCACGCCACCATCTCCCGCACGGCCGCCCGCGATCCCCAGTTCGCCCGCGCCCTGCGGCAGGCCGAGGAGATTTGCGAAGCGGAACCCCTGGCCCGTGTCATGATGGCCTCGCGCAAGACGTGGCGGGCCGCCGCCTGGCTGCTGGAACGCACCCGCCCGCAGATTTACGGCCGCGGCGCAGGGCGAAGCGTGCCGTGCGGCAAAGCGCGCGAGGGCTTGGAAGAGCTGGCCCACCGATTGTGCAGCCTCCGGCCCCACGACAACCAGCTTTGGGCCGAGGCCGATGTCGCGGTGGAGCAGATTGCGGCCGAGTTCGCCGAATCCGCCGAATCGCCGTCGACTGCACGTCGAGCGGTCGATTCGTCGAAACCAGATCAGTCGACGGGTCAGGCGCGGCGCGAAATGGCAAGCCGGGTGGATGACGGGTCCGAACACAGTGCCCATGGGAAAGCGGCGCATCCTGTGGTTCGAGAAACTCCCCACTCCGCCGAGTTCGGTGCCCACTTCCGGCACGATTCGCTCCCCGGGCTGCACGTCGTCCGCTAGCAGCCGCACCGCCACACTCGCATAGCGTTGAGCCGGCAACAGGAGCATAATAGGGAGCGGTGAAGTACGAAGTGCAGAGTGCAGAATGCAGAATCGAAACCCGCGGACATCAGCCTACCGCTAGATTCCACATTCTGCACTCTTCATTCTGCACTCTTCGTTCTGCACTCGTCATTCTGCACTCGGCACCACCGATGCAGAGCGCTTGATCTTGATCGCCTAATATACGCACAAACGGAGTTTCCGCCATGAAGCGGACGATGATGCAGGCCGCCTGGCTTGCGCTATTGCTGGTAGGTGTCTCAACCATGCCGGTGATGGCCGAGAACGAAGGTCTGGCCGATCTGGACGAGGCCACCGAGCTGAAGGTCACGGCGCAAAGTCGGGAGGATCTCGCCGCGGTGATCGGCAAGTGCGAAGCAGCACTTCTCAAAGGGCTCGATGCCGACAACAAACGGTTCGCCCAACAGTTGCTCGCCTCGACCCTTTTCCAACTCGGCGGATCGTACGCCGAAATCGTTCTCGGCGCGCCGACGTTCGATCGCCAATGGCAGCAGAACCGCCGATTGGCACTCTCCAACCTGGAGCGGGCCATTCGCTACGACGAGCAGTTCGGCGATGCCTATTACCTTATGGCCCGGCTGCACGCATTGCCCGGAGGCGACCGGGAAGTAGGCATGGCGGCGGCCGACAAGGCCGTGCAGTTGGCCGGCGACGATAACCAACGAAAGGCGCGGGCCTTGATTATCCGCGGTGGGCTTCGCGGCGACGACGAAAAGACGTTGGCCGACTTCGACGAGGCCATTCGCGTCGACCCCGATAATCAAGACGCCCGGCGTATACGAGGGCTGTACTACCTGCAAAAGGGAGAGAACGAGAAGGCGGCCGAGGACTTTGCCCATCTTGTCGAAGCCGATGCCGATAACGCCTCGGCGCAGGCCGAGTTGGCCGAGGCTCTGATGGAGTTGCAGAAGTACGACGAAGCCAAGCAACATATCGACATGGCACTCGAGCTCCGCCCCGGCTTCGCCGTGGCCTACAAGCTGCGGGCCAAGGTGCACTTGCTCGAGGAGAATCTCTCGGCCGCCGTGGCCGACCTCGACGATGCGCTCCATGCCAATCCGCGGGACCTGAGCGCCATGCTCATGCGGGCGCACGTGATGCAAATGCAGGGCAAAATCAAGGAAGCGAAGGAGGACGTGGATCGGGCGCTGGCCCTGCAGCCGGGACTGGTGCAGGGGATCGCCATGCGGAGCCTGCTGTCGGCGGCTTTGGATCAGTTCGACGACGCCATCGCCGACATGGAGAAGCTGGCCCGCGCCGATCCCGAGAACGTGGAGTGGAAGTTGCAACTCGGCTCGTATCAGGTAGCCGCGAAACGCCCCCGCAAGGCGGTCGAGATTTTCACGTCGGTGCTCCAGCGCGATCCCGAAAATATCCTGGCGCTGCGCGGGCGGGGCGACGCGCTATTGAATTACGGCAAGCACGCCGAGGCAATCGCCGACTATGAAGCGGTGCTCAAAATTCAACCCGAGCACTCCGGCGTGCTGAACAACCTGGCGTGGACATTGGCTACCTCGCCCGACGACAAACTGCGCGATGGGCGCCGAGCCGTTAAGCTGGCTACCACCGCGTGCGAGGAAACCCAGTACCAAGAGGCCCATATCCTCAGCACGTTGGCGTCGGCCTACGCCGAAATCGGCGACTTTGAGTCGGCCGTGAAATGGTCGACCAAAGCGGTGGAGATTTCGCCGGATGAGCTCAAGGAGCAGTTGACCAAGGAGCTGGAAAGCTACCGCGAAGAGAAACCATGGCGCGAGCTAAATGAAGCGGAGGATCGGCCCGAACCCGGACCGTTTCGCGGCGGCGAACTCAAACTGCCCGGCGACGACGAGGGCGGCGACCCGTTCGAGGAATCCGAACGCTAGTCGCCTGTTGAAAGAGGAAACCGGTCCCCCAGCCTTCAAGTGCAGAATGAAGAATGCAGAATGAAGAGTCCAGAATTATTCTGTACTCTGCACTCTTCATTCTGCACTCTGCATTTTCCTATGTGCCATGCACCGCGACGAAGCTTTCGACCTTATGTGCCGGTACACCGCCAGCCAGAGCCTGCGGCGGCATATGCTGGCCGTCGAGGCGGCTATGCGAGCCTATGCTCGCAAGTGGGGCCACGACGAAGCAAAGTGGGGCATCGTCGGCCTGCTGCACGACTTTGATTACGAGCGGTGGCCCGATCCGCCCGACCACCCGCTGAAGGGCGCGGCCATCCTGGCGGAACACGGCTATCCGGCCGACGTGATCTACGCCATCAAGTCGCACGCCGACTACCTGCCCGATTGCCCCCGCGTCTCACCCCTCGACAAAGCGCTCTACGCCTGCGACGAACTGGCGGGCTTCATCTCGGCCGTGGCGGTCGTGCGGCCGGAGAAGATCGTCGGCCTGCGCGCCAAGAGCGTCCGCAAAAAGATGAAACAGAAAACCTTCGCCGCCGCCGTCAATCGCGATGACATTGTCCGCGGCGCCGAAGACCTGGGCGTCGACCTGGACGAGCACATCCAGTTTGTCATCGACGCGATGGCGGGGATTGCGCGCGACCTGGGATTGGAACCCGACCCGGGGGGCAACCCGTTAGGTTGATCGAAGCTGTTGGCGCAAATGCAGAGTGCAGAATGCAGAGTGCAGAATGAGGAGAAAAAGGGTGGTCGGCCAAAAGAATCCGGCGGCCGCTGACCTGGCGAAACGAACCAAGGCGTATGCTCTGCGGATCATACGTTTGTACAGCGCTCTGCCGAAGTCGCTAGTCGCACAGGTTCTCGGAAGACAATTGCTTCGGAGCGGAACTTCTGTCGGTTCCCAGTATCGTGAAGGCCGTCGGTCGCGCAGCGTTGCCGAATTCGTCAGCAAACTGAGCGGGGCGCTACAGGAACTCGATGAGACAATGTATTGGCTGGAGCTATTGCAGGATGCCGAAATCGTACGGCCGTCGAGGCTCGCGAGTCTCATGGACGAGTCCGACCAGATCAGCGCCATGCTCGTGGCATCGATCAACACGGCAAAGCGTCGAATGCGATCCAAGAAGGGAAAACCATAATCAAGCGTCTACATGGCTTCCCGCATTTTCATTCTGCACTCTGCGTTCCGCACTCTGCATTTGGAGAACACCATGAAAATCGAAACCCCCGAACAGCTCGCCGCCAAGAAATGTCAGCCGTGCGAAGGGGGCGTTGAGCCCTACTCGGCGGACGATGCGCGGCAGCAGCTTGCCAAGCTTTCGGACTGGCGGCTGACGCACGAGGGGCAGCGCATCCGCAAGGACTGGAAGGCCAAGGATTTTCCGGTGGCCATGCATTTCCTAAACCGTGTGGCCCAAATCGCGGAAGACGACGGCCATCACCCGGATTTGCACCTGGAAGGATATCGCAACGTGTGGATCGAGCTGTGGACCCACGCCATCGGCGGCCTGAGCGAGAACGACTTTATCTTGGCCGCCAAAATCGACCAGGTGCCGATTGAACTCAAGGATTGAATGCGGAATGCAGAGTGCAGAGTGAAGAATGAAGAATGGGCGAGGAACGGTTCGACTATCGCTTTCCTTTCTTCTGACGCAATCGACGCTTTGCAGTGTTGATCGACGCCACAAGCATGGCGCTGATCTGGTCGGACTCGTCTATGAGACTGGTGAGCCGAGAAGCTCGCACGATGTCGGCGTCCTGCAGCAGTTCGAGCCAATACATGGTTTCATCGAGCTCCTGCAGCGCCCCACTCAACTTGCTGATAAACTCGGCTATGCTGCGTGACCGACAACCTTCCCGATACTGGGAACCGACGGACGTTCCACTCCGCAGCAACTGCTTGCCGAGAACCTGCGCCTCCGGAGATTTCGGCAGAGCGCCGTACAAACGAATGATGCGTAGGGCATACGCCTTGGTCCGTTTCGCCAGTTCGGTACCTTCCGTCTTCCTTTGGCCAACCACTGTTGGCTCCTCATTCTTCACTCTTCACTCTTCACTCTTCACTCTGCATTTGCCTCAGCGGGTTTTCTCGCTCCTTCAGTGGGAACTTCACCGGGCCCCCGGCGCATTGTGAGGCGAACACGGCCGCGATCATGCCGACCGAGCCGCGAGCTTCGTACATGTTGGCTTCCGGCTGGCGGTCTTCCTCAATCGCCGCCATCAAGTCGCGGCATGCCACGACGTTGCCCTGCGAGTTGCTCCCTTCGGTGATCTCTTCCTTCTTGCCAACGCCAGCCGAGCTGATCGGCACCCAGCTCTTGCCGCTGCGGCCGGGCGACCAGGTGGGGTCGTCGAGAAAGTGCGCGGCCGGCAGGTAGCCGGTGACCATGTCGATGGCCCCGTTCGAGCCGAGAATCCGCAACCCGAACCGGCCTCCCGCGGCATTGCGCCGTGAACCGAAGAAGGCGGTCGATCCGTCGAACAGGCCGTACATGGCTTGCACGTTGTCGCCGGCCAACAGGCCGATGCCCTCGTTCCCCTCGACCACATTTTCCTTGGCGATGGGTTTGCCCTTTTCGAGCACCGAGGCGAAACACCACAAGGGCTCGCCGGCGAAGTACGTGATGAGATTCATGATGTGACTGCCCAGCACCCACAGGTCTTCGCCGCCGCCGCGGGAGTCCTCTTTGCCGCGGCCGCGCAGCTCAAGCACCTGGCCGATCTTGCCGTCGTAGATCATGTCCTGGATGACGTGCAGCTTGGGGCTGTAACGAGTCTGGAACGCGATCGCCAGCTTGATGTTTGTCTTTTCGCAGGCGGCGATCATTTCATCCGCCTCGGCCAGCGTGCGGCAGAAAGGCTTTTCCATGTAGATGTGAATGCCCCGCTCGGCCGCGGCCACCACCATGTCGCGATGCTGATCGAGCCAGCGGGGGCAAATGCTGACGATGTCGGGCTTGGCCTCGTCGAGCATCGCGCGGTAGTCGGCAAATGCGGCGGCAGCGCTGCATCGCTCCTGGGCGGCCGCGCGGCCCTTTTCGTCAGGGTCGGCCACGGCGACGATTTCCGCTTCGGGAATCGACCGCCAAACCACGTCGATGCCGTGTCCATAGTCCCCCCGGCCCGTGTGACCGATCACTCCGACGCGATATCTGGCAGCCACGATAGAGCTCCTCTGCTGTGCGCGTGTTGTTCCAACGGCCCCGTTCATGAGTCGCGTTTCCATTCTCGCACGCCCGTGGGGCGTGAGCAATCAATGAACAGGTGCAACGCCCAGCGGCATAGGGTATCATGGTTTGGCGCGCTGGGCCGGTCGGCCGCGAAACTGCAAGCGAGTTGGACCCTCCCACCTATCCTTCTCCCGCGAGGAAACCACCATGACTCCGCATCGAAAGCGAATGACTCTTGTGAGCTACCTGACGTCCCTTTCCCTGGCGATCGCATTAACTCCCCAGGCGGCGAGCGCCGAGGATCAGCCGCTGAACACGCCGCCCGACGGATTTACCGCGCTGTTCAACGGCAAGGATCTGACGAACTGGAAGGGACTGGTCGGCAATCCCAAGTCGCGCGCCGTCATGAGCCCCGACGAATTGGCCGACGCGACGATTGCCGCCGACGAGAAGATGCGGGCGCACTGGCACCCGATGGACGGAATCCTGGTGTTCGACGGCAAGGGGGACAACCTGTGCACGGCCAAGGACTACGGCGACTTCGAACTGTATGTCGACTGGAAGATCAAGGAGGCGGGGGACAGTGGCATCTACCTCCGCGGCTCGCCGCAGGTGCAGATATGGGATCCCGATTCGGCCGATCAGAACGCGGTCGGTTCCGGCGGGTTGTATAACAACCAGCAGAATCCCAGCAAGCCGCTGGTCAAGGCCGACAACCCCGTGGGCGAGTGGAATACGTTCTACATCAAGATGGTAGGTGACAAGGTCACGGTGAAACTCAACGGCAAGCTGGTGGTCGACAACGTCGTGCTCGAAAACTACTGGGAGCGCGACAAACCGATCTACCCCACCGGTTCGATCGAGCTGCAGAATCACGGCAACACGCTGTACTTCCGCAACGTCTACGTCCGCGAGCTCGGCAGCGGCGGCAAATCGGAGTAGCGAGTCGAACGATTGCTGTGGAGAAGGGGACAGGCACAATTTGCTCCACGGACTGCGCAAATTGAGCCAGTCCCCGACGGTTTTGAGGACACGCGTTGCATGTCCGCCGAGGCGTGAGCGGGCCAGGACGGTCGCCAAACAAACGTGGCGAAGGTCAACACTCGTGCCACTTTCGCTCAAACAGTTCCGCCAGCGGCTCAACGAAAGCGGCCTCGTTTCGCAGGCGGACTTGCAGGCGCTGATCGCTGAACTGCCCGACGAGCGCCGCCCCGCCGATGGCGAGCAGCTTGCCCGGCTGTTGGTCCAGCAGAAGAAGCTCTCGGCATTCCAGGCCCAGCAGATTTACGCCGGCAAGGGCAAGGCGCTCACACTCGGCAACTATGTCATTCTCGACAAGCTCGGCCAGGGAGGGATGGGCCTGGTATACAAGGCCGAGCATCGGCGGATGGAACGCCAAGTCGCGCTCAAGGTTCTCTCGAAGGCCGTCACCAAGGATCCCGAGGCCGCGCGGCGGTTCCAGCGGGAGGTCAAAGCGGCCGCCAAGCTCGAACATCCCAACGTCGTCACCGCCTACGACGCCGACGAGGCGGGCGGCATTCACTTTCTGGTAATGCAGTTTGTCGACGGCACCGATCTGAGCGTGCTCGTGCGGCAAGAGGGGCCGCTCTCGGTCGAGCAAGCGCTCGGCTGCGTGCTTCAGGCGGCCCGCGGATTGGAGTACGCCCACAGCCGCGGCGTGGTGCACCGGGACATCAAGCCCTCGAATCTGCTGCTGGATCGCGAAGGAACAGTACAAATCCTCGATATGGGTCTGGCCCGCATCGAGTCGGCCGGCCCCGACCAGGACCAGCTTACCGGCACGGGCCAGATCATGGGTACGATCGACTACATGGCCCCCGAGCAGGCAGCGGACACCAAAACGGCCGACGCCCGGGCCGATGTCTACTCGCTCGGCGCGACGCTGTGGTACCTGCTTACGGGATGCGCCATGTACGAGGCCGATACGCTAGTCAAGAAGCTAATGGCGCACCAAAACAACCCGCTCCCCTCGCTGCGCGACGCGTGCCCGGGCATCAGCACCGAATTGGAGGCCGTGTTCGCCAAGATGATCGCCAAGACGCCCGACGAGCGTTATTGGAGCATGACCGACCTGATCGTCGACCTGGAGCGGTGTACGGGCGAATCGAAGGCAGCGCCGCCGGTTGCCTCCGCCCCCGGGGAGGACACGCGGCTTAATGCGTTCCTGCGCGGAATGAAGTCTTCGCCCGGATCGGCCGTGGCGGCAAAGCCCACAGCAAAGGACGCAGCAAGAAAAGAGGCGACCGTTTCGAGCGGCGCCACGCCCACGATGACCTTTCGATCCGCCCACGCCGATACCGACCCGCAGACGCAGTTTTCACTGGGGGGAGCGGCGAGCCCGATCGCAACCCGAAGCGTCAGCGAGGGCGCAACTCCAGTCCGCGATGCCGGCCAACTATTGCGCGTTGTTCGGCCCTGGCTCGTGGCGCTCCCTCGCTCACGCTTCGGGTTACTGTGCATCGCGGGCGGCGGCGTGGTGCTGGCGACGTTCGCGGTTCTCCTGGCGACGATCGTTTTCTTCGTACGAACGAAAGACGGGGTGATTCGCGTCGAGATCGGCGATCCCTCGATCGAAGTGGCCATCAAGGGAACGGAAATCGTTCTCAAGCAGGCCGACAATGGCACCGACGTCAAGCTCTCGCCCGGCGACAAAACGCTCATCGTGCAGCGGGGCGATTTTCAGTTCGAGACCGACAAATTGATTCTCAAGCGGGGAGAAACGGTCGCGGTGCACGTCGAGCTGCTGCCCGGCGAAATCGAGGTCCGACAGGGGGATCAGATCATCGGCCAGGGCGCCTTGCCGGGCGATCGCGTGGCGAGCTGGCACGGCTGGCCGGCCGATGCCCCAGCGCCGGCGATTGCCCCGTTCAACGCCGGGCAGGCCAAAAAGCACCAAGAGGAGTGGGCCGAATATCTCGGTGTGCCGGTCGAGTGGAAAAACTCCATCGGTATGAAGTTCGTCCTGATCCCGCCGGGAGAGTTCTTGATGGGCAGCACGCCCGAGGAGATCGAAGCAACGCTTGTGGTCGCCGGCGAAGACGAAAACTGGAAGAAGCACATCCGCAGCGAACCCCTACGGCACAAGGTCATTCTGACGCAGCCGTTCTACCTGGGCGTCCATGAAATCAGGCAGGCCGAGTACGAGAAAGTGATGAGCGCCAATCCGTCCGCATTCGCAGCGACCGGAACCTTTCCGGAGTTCGTTGCCAAAGTGACGGGGAAGGACACGGCCGGCCATCCGGTGGAGATGGTGAGTTGGAAAGATGCGGCCGAATTCTGCGCGAAGTTGAGCGAGAAAGAGCAACTCAAACCGTTTTACTTTCGAGCTGGCGAGAAGGTCACGACGCTGGACGGAACCGGCTACCGGTTGCCCACGGAGGCCCAGTGGGAGTTCGCCTGCCGCGCGGGAACGACGACGAAGTACTGGATCGGCGACCAGGACGAAGACCTGGTGCAGGCCGGATGGTTCAACGTCGACTCCGGCGGGCGCACGCACGCCGCGGGAGAGTTAAAGGCGAATCCGCTGGGGCTCTTCGACATCCACGGCAACGTGTGGGAGTGGGTCCAGGACTGGTGGGAGCCGACCTACTACAGCCAATTTCAGGAAAGGCCCGCGCTGGACCCAAGCGGCCCAGCTTCCGCCGGCTCCGAGCGTGTGATCCGGGGCGGCGGTTGGAACTACGAGGCGTCCTTCTGCCGGGCCTCGTCTCGCTACGCCAACGACCAGTCGGCCCGTTACTACAGCAACGGTTTCCGCGTGGCGTTGGCGGTCGAGGCTGTCAAGCAAGCGATCGCCGCACAATCGTCAACGATTTCCGGCGGGTGGCACGGCTGGCCGGCCGATGCGCCCAAGCCCGCCATCGCGCCGTTCAACGCCGAACAAGCCAAGAAGCACCAAACTGAGTGGGCCGACTATCTCGGTCTGCCCGTGGAGTGGGAAAACTCGATCGGAATGAAGTTCATTCTCATTCCGCCCGGCGAGTTTTTGATGGGAAGCACGCCGGAGGAGATCGAAGGACCCTTCAAGGTTGCCGGCGACGACACGTACTGGCAAGGGTTGATCCGAAGCGAGCTCCCGCGGCACAAGGTGATACTGACGCAACCGATCTACCTCGGCCTTCACGAAGTCACGCAAAGCGATTACGAGTCGGTGATGGGGACGAATCCTTCCCACTTCGCTGCAACGGGACCCGGGAAAGATGCCGTCGAGGGGTTGGACACGAGCCGACACCCGGTCGAAATGGTGCACTGGACCGATGCCGCCGAGTTCTGTGTCAGGCTCAGCGAGAAGGAGAGTCGCAGTCCGTTCTACTCCCCGACCGGCGAAACGCTGGCTCCGCAAGGTAACGCCGGCTATCGATTGCCCACCGAGGCTCTATGGGAATTTGCCGGCCGGGCGGGCACGACGACGAAGTACTGCACCGGCGACGACGACGAAGACTTGCTGGAGGTGGCGTGGATCGGCGCGAACTCCGATAAGCGGACGCACTCGGTGGGAGAGTTAACGGCGAATCCGTTTGGACTCTACGACGTTCACGGCAACGTCTGGGAGTGGGTGCACGATTGGTGGTCGCAAGACTATTACAGCCAATTCCCGAACACGCCGGCCATCGACCCGACCGGCCCCGCCGCCGGTTCGAAGCGCGTGCTCCGAGGCGGCGACTGGGGTTTCTCCGCGTCCCGTAGCCGAATCGCACGTCGCAGCGCCCGTGAACCCGAGAACCGCGGCTACAACGCCACGGGATTTCGGGTAGCGCTGCCGGCTGAAGCGGTACGGCAAGAGCTGGATTCCGCAGACTCGCAGCCGTCAGGTAGTTAGCCCGTGGTGATGCAGGCACGGAGCGGAAGTATGGCCCTGGCGAAGTAGAGCACCTTGCCCCAGCTACAACCTGGCCCCGCCGGAAGATAGGCAAACGGCGCTCTTTCCGTCGGGGAATTCGCCTTGCTGCCGCAGGCGAGTTTCTGTATTTGTACCCGGCCCGTGACGTGACGGCGGCGTAGCGCTGCGCGAACTCGCGTTCCCGCGTGACAATTGCGGCGTGCAAACTTGCGCGCCGCCGCCTGGTGTCAGCGCATGATCCACTACGACAGCCCGTTGCGTCGCGCCTCGTCCGGCTCGTCTTGATTCTCACCCATCACCGGCTTGGAAGACACATTCGTATGCTCGGCGTACGCTCACAGGCTTCGCCGGCCGCCCGGGCAGGAGTAATCCTGCTGGTTTGCGGCCTCCTTGCGCCGGGCGTGTCGCTGTTTGCGCAGCAGCTTGGGGCTCCGGCCTTTCCGCCGGAATCTCGGGGTGCGGCCTATCCGCCGAACCAGGAGCCTTATCGCGAAGGCGCCGCTTCGCCGCGCTCCAACACGCCGCCGCAGCTTGTGGCCGGTGTGCGCGTCATCGGCAATGAAGCCATCAACGAGGAGAAGGTCCGCTCCTATCTCAAGACGCGCAAAGACCGCGAGTTCGATCCCGAAGTCGTGCAGGCCGACGTGCGAGCACTCGCTTCGTCGGGCCTGTTTCGCGACGTCCGCACCTACACGCAGCAGACGCCGCAGGGGGTAGTCGTCACCTACCACGTGTTCGAGCGGCCCACCATTCAGTACGTAAAGATCCTGGGCAACCGCGCCGTGACCGATAAGTCGCTATTGAAGAAAATCGAGCTGAAGGAGGGGGACGCGCTCAACACCTACAGCGTGGAGATGGCGCGGCAGAAAATCGAGGAGTTCTACCACTCCAAGGGATACCGCACGACGGAAGTCTCGATTGTCGAAGGGAACCGCGCGGGCGACCACGGCGTTGTGCTTTTGGTGAACGAAGGCAACCTGGAGCGCGTGTGGGACGTGCGCTTCGTCGGCAACACCATCGCATCGGATGCGCGGCTCGAAACGCTCATCCAGTCGCGCCCGGGATACTTCAAGTACCTGTTCCGCGGCCGAGTCGACTATGCCAAGATCGACGAGGACGTCGACCGCCTCACGGCATACTATCGCAGCCTGGGCTTCTTCCAAGCCAAAGTCGGTCGCGACCTCGATCTGAGCGAGTCGTCGTTGGGCACGTGGCTCACGGTCTCCTTCATCATTCACGAAGGGCCGCGGGCCGTGGTTCGCAACGTTTCGATTGCGGGCAATCAGCAGTATTCCTCCGAGGAGCTTCTGGCCGAGGCCGGGTTGAAGCCGGGCCAGTACTTCAACCTGGGCCTCATGAACCGCGACCTGGCCCGATTGCGCGACTACTACGGAGGGCGGGGGTACATTTTCGCCGACATCCAGGCCGACCCCCGCGTGTGGGAAGACGCCGGGCAAATGGACCTCGTGTACACGGTCGAGGAGGGGTCGGTGTACCGCGTCGGGCGGATCAACGTGCACATCGACGGCGAGTATTCCCACACGCGCAACAACGTCGTGCTCAACCGCATTTCGCTGCAGCCCGGCGACATCATCGACATACGCGAAGTGCGCGATAGCGAGCGGCGGCTGAAGTCTTCGCAGTTGTTCCTGAACGAGCCGACGCGGGGAATTGCGCCGAAAATTGTCGTTCGCCCCCCCGAGTTGAAGGACCTCGAATCGCTGGCGCGGCAAGGCGGCGAAGATTCGCGCACGACCCGCTACCGCGGTCAAAGCCCCGACCCGCCTGAGCGGATCATCGATCTGAACGTATTCGTTTCCCCACCCTGACGGCGGATCGCCCCATGCCACGGATGGCCGCTACGACTCCGAAACGCTCGACGCTGCTAGGCGCCGTACTGGCCTGCGCGGTGGCGTGCGTTTACGTCGCCGGAACGGGGTGTAGCCTGACCGATTACCTGCAACATCATCCAAGCAACGCGGCTTGGAATCAGCCACACTGGCAGCCTCTGGCGGACGATCGCGAGCTGCAATCGATTGCCCGAACTCCGATCGAACCCCGCGACTTCCCGAAAGAGGTGCAAGCCGTCGACGCGAATCGCGAGCCACTCGCGAATCGCGAGCCACTCGCGAATCAACCGATCGAGCGACGCGCCGATCGCCCGGTGGACCGACGCGACTTCGACCGTAACGTCGCAGCCGTCGATACGCGCCGGCAGCGGTCCTTCGATCGTCCGACCGCTCCCGTACCAACGCCCGTCGGGCCCTACACCGGTGAGCCGATATCCGTGCTGTTGGCATCGAAGCGACCCGTGTTCACGCCCGCCACGGGATTGATTGCGGGTGGCCGACCCGTCATACGCGGTCAGAGCGAAGGATTCTCGCTTCCGCCTTCGCAGCCCCCAATGTTGGCACAAGCGGGTACGTCGCCGTGGGCCGGATATCAGCCGCGGCCCGGCGTCGGGCAACCAGTCGTTGCGCCGGGCGGAGTGGCCCCAAGCGGTGGCTTCCTGTCGAACGGCCCGCCCCCTCCCGGAATTCCTCCCGGGGCGATGCTGCCGGGTGGGCTCCCTTTCGCGGGCCCCTACCCGGGCCCCTACATTCCGCCCGAGGGAACGGCCGACATCGACGTCATGGTGCAGGAAGCGCGAACCGGCCGCCTCATGTTCGGCGTGGGCGTCAACAGCGAGGCGGGTGTCACCGGCCAGATCATTATCGACGAACGCAATTTTGACTGGCGTCGTGTCCCCACCGCGTGGGACGACTGGATCAACGGCACCGCCTTCCGCGGCGCGGGGCAGGGATTCCGGCTCGAAGCATTGCCGGGCGATCGAGTGCAGCGCTACCTGGTGAGCTTCACCGAGCCCTATCTTTTCGATACCCCGATCAGTTTCTCTCTCAGCGGCTTCTTCTACGACCGCGCCTACTTCGACTGGGATGAGCAGCGCCTCGGCGGCCGCATCGGATTGGGCTATCGCCTCAACCACGATCTGTCGCTGGCCCTCGCCGTCCGACAGGAGAACATCAATATCCACGACCCGCGCGTCAAGGGCGTGCCCGAACTCGACGCGGTGATCGGCGACAACGACCTGACGAGTTTCCGGCTGACCCTGTCGCACGACACGCGCGACGTCCCCTTCGCTCCCACCGAGGGGCAGCTCATCGAGATCAGCGGCGAGCAAGTGCTGGGCAGCTTCGACTACCCCCGCGGCGAAATCGAATACCAGAAATACATTCTGCTGCGGGAGCGCGCCGACCGTATGGGGGGTCGCCACACGCTGGCCCTCGGTCTGCGGGCCGGCTTCACGGGCTCACAAACGCCCATTTACGAAAACTACTTCGCGGGCGGGTTTTCGACGCTGCGCGGCTTCGACTTCCGCGGGGCATCGCCGGTCGACAGTACGGTCATCGTGGGCGGAAAGTTTCGGTTTTTGGGAACGGTGGAGTACTACTTTCCCCTCACCGCCGACGACATGATCAAGGGAGTCGCGTTCTGCGACTTCGGCACGGTGGAGAGAAATATCGCTTTCGATACCGATAACTTCCGCGTCGCGCCCGGTCTGGGCCTGCGAGTCTACATACCCGCGATGGGTCCGGCGCCGCTGTCGTTCGACTTCGCCGTGCCCGTGATGCGGGCTGACACCGACGACATCCAGAACTTCAGCTTCTTCGTCGGTTTGGGGCGGTAGGCCGCAGCAAGCGAACATCGGAAAACCGTCGGGGACTGGCTCATTTTGCGACGCCCCCGGAGCGCTATCGTCCTTTACGGCGTCCGCGTCGCAAAATGTGCCTGTCCCCTTCTCCCTCGCGGTTTTCGGATGGACTCGATGCGCGGCGGCGAACTGCGTCAGCGGAACGACCACTGAATGTAGTTGCCGTGGTAGCCGTAGCTGCGCGATCGGTGTTGCCGCGGCTGGGCGCCGAACCATCCGTAGGCGTACGGCTCGGCATACACTTCGTAGCCCCGCGGCGGACCGGGATCGCGCGTCGGCGCTTGCTCGGGTCTCGCATGGCGGGGCCCGGCCAGATACGGCAAAGCGCGAAACGGCGCCGCGCCATACGGCATGGCGCCATCGGGCATCGCTTGCTCGGGCGCTTGGGCGCCGGGATTCGTCGGTTCCGGCAACTCTTGCGGCGGTTCGGCCGGTTCGCCCGGGACGACGCTTCCGGCGCCG
>CAYQAJ010000015.1:20864-37763 GCA_964415245.1 uncultured Pirellulaceae bacterium
CCGCACATACGCCTGCTGCTCGGGCGTCAGGCCGGTGAGAGTGGTGGTTTCGAGTCGCGTGGCGCCGTCGAATCGCGCGGCCGCGTGTTCGGGTTCCTCGGACGTGAACGACACTCCCAACAGCGACGCGACACGCAGGTCGGCCCCGTGCAAATCCGCGCCGCTGAAGTCGGCTCCTTCCACGTCGGCCCCCACGAACGTTGCTTCGCGAAGGTCGGCATTGCGGAAATCGGCGTTCGACAGATTGGCGCCGTCGAAACAGGCCGACTCCAGCCGGCAGCGGCGAAAGTCGGCGTCGCGCAGCACGGCACCGCGGGCATTCAAGCCCGCAAGTTCGCGGCCCGCCGCGTCGATACCCAACAGATCCGCGCCGGCGAAATCGCGCGAGGCGATCCGTCGTGCCGCTTCCTGCTTCGTGAGGCCCGAGGCGATGTAGCGCTGCTCGCGCCAGGGATCGGCCACGTTATGGTATCCCGCCGTCGCTTCCCAATAGCCGAGCCGGTCATGCTCGAGCAGCTCGATCCGCGCCAGCCATTTGAGACTCTTGTAGAAGTACCGCCCGGGAACGACGACCCGCACCGGCCCGCCGCGTTCGATCGGTACGGGGCGGCCGTCGATCGACAAGGCGATCAGCGTGTCGAGCCGCAGCGCATCTTCCAGCACAAGCGACGTGCTGTGATGGCGATCGCTGTGGGCGACGAAGGACACGAAGCGAGCTTGGCCCTGCACGCCGGCCGATTCCAACAGCGCGGCCAACGGCACGCCGCCGAATGTCACGCCCAGCTTCGACCATCGCGTGACGCAGTGAATGTCGATTACCTGCTCGACCTGCGGCAAGGCGCGGAGATCCGCCAGCGTCCATATGCGGCCGCGGTCGACGCAGCCGGTAATCGCGACCTCCCAAGGCCGTTGCCAGGGAGCGGGGACACTTTCCCCCACGGTCGGCCATTTGTCGGCCGCCACCAATTGCTGCCGGGGCGGGAGAGCGGATGGGACCATGTTTGTCGGGTCGAGTGGGCGCGGCGGTTGGACCGACCCACCGCGTGCCGTTACGATAGAGTGCGAGAAGCCTCCACGCGATACGTCGGGAGCCGCTGGCTGCCGGGAAGAACGAATGACTGCCGTGAATCTGAATTGTCCTCTTTGCACGGGACTGTTTCAAACCGACAGCTCGCTGGCCGGTGCGGAGGTGATGTGCCCGCAGTGCGGCGGAGTCGTGGTGGTGCCGCAGGTCGGCACGTCGTCGCAGGCGTCCTCAGGCAAGGTCGCGGCAGCCGCGGGCGATACGAAGCGGTCGGCCGCTGAAGGGAAGCAGGCGGCCGGTGCGGGAAGGCAGGCGGCCGGCAAAGAGCGGCCGCCGGACGGCGCGACGCGACAGCTCGGCTGCCCCGACTGCTACCGCACGTTTCCCGTGCCGATCGACCGGGCGGGGAGCCAGGCTTCGTGCCCCCACTGCGGGCGTCGGGTCAACGTGCCGCTATCGTGGAAGACGGCGCTGCGCCCCGCGGAAACTCCGAGGCCGACGCCGACGGCCGCCGATACCGCGCGACTCGATGCTACAGTTCGAGAGCGCGAAACCGCAAGCGAAGTGGCGGCCGCTGACGACATGTTACCGCCGAGCGCCGCGCCCGATTCGCCGCCAGCCGCCGCGGAAACACCCGACGACATGCTTCCCCCCGCTGCTGTCGACACGGTGCCTGCGACCGGCACCAGCGCAGCGAGTGGACACAGGTTCGCTGCACAACCCGATTCGGTCGACTCCCAGTTGCCTCCATCCGCAGCGACGGACGCCGATTCACTGCTGCCGCCCTCGTCGCCGGGAGCCGAGCCACCGATGGCACCACCCGAAACCGCGGCGGTCGGCGGCGGGACCGCTTCGGCCACGTCGCCCGGTGCCGCGGCATTATCCGGACGCGGTGTTGAGATTGGCGTCTCGGCTGCTCACGGCGGCGCATCCGGCGATGCGCGGGGCGACGTGGTACTGATTCCCACGGAAGACGGCACCAACGTGGCGCTGCGGGAGCCGGTGAGAACGGTCGGACACGGCGAGCACGAGCGCGAGCTGCACTCGCTCACGCGCGAGGAGAAGGAACGCTATCGATCTCTCAAAAGCGCCATCACCTGGGCGCTGTGCACGTTGGTGCTGGTCACGGCTTTGCTCGTGTTGATATCCGTCAGTAAGTGATGCGCCGCTTTGCGCCGTACGTACAACGCTGCCTTGCGGCGGCCAAGGGGCGCGACCCGACATGGCACAACTTCCACCTGATCCGCCGCCCCCATCGCCGGGCGAACAGCCCATCGGATCGCGGCGTTTAGGCGAACCTCGCCATTATCGGCAGGTGCCACGCAAGCCGGCCCCGCAAGCCTCATCCCCTGGCGGGACCGCTCCCGCGACTGGGTCTCGTCCCGGTAACCCGCCGGGCCGACGAAACGCCGTGGTGCTGGCGCTGGTGGGCGGGTGCATTCTGCTGCTGGTAGGGGGAGGCTGCGTTATCCTCGCCTGGGTCATTCAAGGTGCCTTCCAAAAGAACACCGTCCAAGTTGGCGCGGTGGATGACAACGTCGGTAGCGACGATTCCGTTGCCAGCTCTCGGTCCCGCGCCGATGCCCCGCAAGATAAATGGGCCGAAGTTCGGGAAGCGTATAGCGGCAAGGGAGACGTGGGAGTTGATGCCGATACGTTGCGGGATATCCGGCAGTGCCTGGATGATATTGTGCAAGCCATGACTCGTGGCGACAGCGAAGCGTTCGCGAACCTACTCGACATTCGTCGCATGATCGAACAGGTCCGGAGAACGGGTATTATTCGCTCGCCGGACAAACTGACAGAATCGTTTCTCGATACGGAAGTGCGAAAGGACCTTGATACTCCCTGGGTTGCCGCCCGGTACAGAATCGCTCGAATCAATTTGCTCAATGACGGCGACGAGGCAATCGTGTACGGCACGTTTTGGACCGAAGACGAACGGGCGGCCGAGATGCGCTGGTGGTTACGGCGAAATAACCGTCTCTGGCAGGCGTTCGACTGGGAAGTGATTTCCGTGCGCATGCGCAATTCAGTGTTCAATGCCACCATCGTCGAATACCTCGACTCATTCGGCATGTCGGAGTACGAACGGTGCTGGGATGAATTGGACCTTGCCGATGAACGGATGATGGAAGGTGATTACGAAGGCGCTGCGACACATCTACAAAGGGCGCAAGCCGCTAGGGTCGTCGGCGCACTAGCCGACCAGACGAGCGTGTTAATCACGCTTGGCTGGCTGGAGATCGATCGCAACGAAGAGGCGATCGCATGCGCCGAATTGGTCAAGTTACCCGACGAAACACCGGAGGCGTACCTCGTCCAGGCATACGCCTACGAAGCGATGGACGATCACGAGAGGGCTCTCGAATTCGCCCGCCTCTACGCACGGCAGATGGGCGATTGCCCTACCGCGTGCTTGCAGATCGCCACCTCGCTCGAAGCGATTTCCCGACACGGCGAAGCGGCCGTTTACTGGCAAAAGCTGCTTCGCCACGATCCCGGCAACGAAACGGCCCAGGAAGGGCTGGCGAGCACGCTCCGTCAGTTGGACGCCGAGGAATTGAAGGCCACGTTGCGCAAGTTTGACGACCCATCATCCGCAGCCGGCAACATGGTCGTCGACCTGTACTACTACGGAAAAATCGCCGAGCTAGAGTCGATCGTCGAGGTACTCGACGAGCGAACCGCGGATTCGCCCAGCCAGCATTTCGCCAAGGCGCTGCTGCACACTCTGCGGGAGGAGTACGAGCCCGCCGCGCGGTCGTACCGTGAGGCCTGGTCGTCGGAGCCGGTCCAGGAGCGACAGCAAGAGTACATGCGATACTACCTCAGCATGATGCTCGAGGCCGGTCAGCCCATGGAGGGCTACGTTTCGGTCCCTGACCCGGTCTTGGCGTTCGAGTACCTCGCGGAAGACTACTGGAACGAGCGCGATCGCCTGCCCCGAACGGATTTCGAGGAGATTCTCGCGCTTCACCGCCGCCATCACCCCGACGATCCTTGGGGAGATCTCTCCTACGGGTCGCTTCTATTGGACGACGAGAAATACGCTGAAGCGGAACAAGTTCTTTCGGCTGCGATGCAAAACGTCCGCGGCGAGGACGTTTTGAGCGAATTGTTTCGCCCACGGCACGTCGAATCCCTCGTTCGCGTTGGTCGCGCCATCGACCACTACCGAGCGGCGAGCGACCAGGACGACTGCTTCCTGGAGCTGGCGCGCTTGTGCGATGGATTTCACCGTCACGACGAACTCGCACAGCTTGTGAAGATCCATCGTGCGAATAACCCGTTCGATTTCTGGGTCGACTACTACGATGCCCAGTTGTGCGTGGCACGCGGCGATTACGAGGCAGCCGATCGCTTCTTCGCCAATGGTTTGCGCGCCGCTGCGGACGAGGCGATCGCGTACGATTATCGATGGAGTTGGATTCTGGCGCGAGTTGATGCGGGAAGGGCGCTTTCGGCGTACCACGACATCCCGCCGGCCGAGGGAACGTTTGCGATTCTTGCCTCGATGCTGCAGCGAAGGAATGAATGGACCTTGATGAAGGAGCTGCTCGCGCTGCACGCAGCGCGGCATGCGCAGTCGGAATCGCTCTTCCGTTGGCAAATCGAGTATCACTGGCAGACCGGCGAATACGACGACGTAACGAAGCTGCTCGATCCCTGGCCCGACCAGCGGGTAGGCGGGTTGGGGAAATGGGAGAGAGAGGGTTTGGGCGGCAAGCTCGTGCGCAGCTATTTGCGACTAGGGCAACTTGAGGACGCCCGGCGCGCCGCCGAACGGCTGACGCAACTCGGTGGAGACGCTTACACTCTCGCGATCGTCCACGCGGCGCGGCGAGACCGGGCCGCACTACGACAAGTGATCAACGAGTACAATTTGGTAGGGCAGTGTGGAAGTCTGTACTACGACGAGGACTGCCGCGACGTGTTGCGCAGCCCGGAATTCCGCTCCTTCCGCGACGAGTATCCACCGAGGCTTCCCTTGTGGCCGCAGCTTGCAGATGTTGGATTGCTGCTGGATCGCAAGGCAGAGTTGACTGCGGAGAAAGTAGGGGAGGCGGCGCGCCAGGCGCTGGGAAACGACGTCGAAGTGACTGTCGTCGAGCCGCTGGCGACTGCAGGAGCCGAAAAGTGCTACCTGGTACACAGCGAACCACATAAACTCGTAATCACGACGCTCGTCCGGCGCTACGACAGCGATATCGAAGAGTTCGCCGGTTCTCCCCTCGAATCGGCGTACCGCAACCACGTGGCCGCAATTAGCGTCGAACTACTGCCGGCCGGCGTGCCGAAATTCCGAGCGTCGACTGGGGCTGAACCGCTTTTGACTTCGCTGCCGCCGGCCGAGCACGAATTGCCGTCCCGCGCCGTCTGCCGCGTCGCGGCGAAACTGGCCGATGAGTCTTGTCTGGCCTATTTTATCTCGGGCAGCTTGCAACGCCTGGTTCCCAACGACGAGCGCACTCGGGCGGCGCTGCTGGGACCGTCGCCAGCGAGTAAGCTGCACAAGCTGGGCGAGGCTCGCTCTTTGAGCGTCAACATCTACGAAGATCACGAGGACCGAGTGGCAGCGCGTGAACGACGCCAGCGATTCGACGGGTTTCTCGACGCGTTCCAGCACCGTCGGCCGGAGCAGGAGTTCTTTTTCCGAGTGAGCCTGGGTGAAGGTATCACTCGCGAGCTGCAATGGCTGCGACTGAAGAGCGTGGGCCAGTCGATGCCATATTTCACGAAGCTCGTCGGCACGATGACAACCGATTCGAAACTGCTCGATTGGCTCGTGCGGGGCGAGCCCCTCTCGGTCGATGGCTACGACGTAATCGACTGGAAATACACCGACGGCGACACGGTACGCCGCGGCGGCCCGGATCGGTGATAGCCGACACATATATGTGTCGCGTGTCCGAGGAATCGCCACATGAATGTGTCGGCTTTCGAACTATGGTAGCGAACGGCAACGACGAATCAATGTGTCGGCGCAGACCCGCGATACATAAATGTGTCGGCTATGTTTTATTTGCTTCCAGGTCGCGGCCGATGGCGAAGATTTCCTCGGCGTCGAGAACCTGGGAGTTGGCCTGGAAGAGTCGGCCGATGCAGGCGGCGTGGATTTTCATTTTGATGCCGCCCACGCCGATGGGGCCGTAGCACAGGGCGCCGTCGTGCTGGGCAGCCGTGTCGCCGGGCGCCACGCCGCCGATGCCCGCCGGGGGGACGGCGTTCAAGTCGATGGCGACCTTGAGCGATCGGGCCGCCTTGCGCACTTCGTCCGAAACCAATTCAACGCCCGTCGCGCCGGCGGCCACAACGAGATCGGCCCCGTCGAGGATTTGCGCCGTCGCGCCCGAATCGGCAGTCGCACAGGGCGTGAGGCTGGCACTGGCAACACGCCCGGCCACCGCGCGGCACACCTCCTCGGCACGCGCCCGACTGCGCGAAGCAACTCGAACGCTGGCGCCGGAGCGAGCCAACAGTCGCACCACGCGCTGTCCGACCGGTCCGGTCGCGGCCATCACCGCCGCGGTCGTTCCGGCCAAATCCAGGTGCCGCGCGGCCGCCAGCACCGCAGCCGAGGCCGTGGTGTTGGCGCCATTGGAGTCGAGCATCACCGACACCCGCAATGGGCCGAGAAAGCTTTCGAGCGTCTTGGCCAGCAGTGCCTCGCCGGCGGTCACGTTCGAGCCGCCGATGAAAAGCGCCGTACCGGCCAGATCGCGCATGCCGCGCGTAAAGATGGCGCCCTGCACCAACGTCGGCACGTCGGCCGGTTTGACGCTCGCGTACGAGAGAAGCTGATCGACGCCGGAATCGAGCGCCACCACGGCATCAAACGAGCTGGCGTGGCTGTCGGGGTCGATCTGGATCAGAATCCGGGGCCGGCTCATGGCGGGGGGAATTCGAGCAGCGCCGCGGCGAGGCTACTGGGGCGGAAGGAAATCAGAACTGCGGCGCAACCGCGCGGCTATGCCGCAGCCTTGTGTTGCAGTCAGGCGGGTGGAAATAGAAATAACTGTGCCGTCGGCAGCGGAATCCGCAAGAATTCCGATGGGCGGGCAGAAATCTCCGGGACTGAATCCTTGCGAATTCAGCTACGGCAGTTAGTGGCGCAGTGCAGTGAATAAGTTTAAAAGCCGCGGAACGGGTGAGCCGCCGAATCCTTGCCGGCCAGCATTTCGCTCACCGACGGTTTGTTGCCCATGGCGTTGGCGATGGCCATCTTGGTGGCTTCATGGTTGTATTGGTAAATCTTCTTGTCGTCTTCGGCGGCCGGGTGAATAAAAACGCCGCACACGATCACCAGGTCCTCGGCCTGATCCTGGGGGATCACGCCATCGGCGACCGAGTCGGCCACCGCCTTGGCGACCGCCGCTTGCGCCGGCCCGAACATCTGCACCGCCTGCTTCATACCCTTGATCGTCACCTTGGTGATGAGCACGGTGGCGGGCTTCACCGCCAGATTGGGGGTCAGCACGGCCAGCAGATTGCTGTGCCCTTCGCTCTGCCGGGCCAGCGCGTTGGCGAATGCCGTTCCCACGGGGCCGTTCTTGCTGCCGATCAAAAGGTCGATATGGGCAATTTCGTTGCCTTCGCCTGCCAGGGCTTCGCCAATGCTCATCAACATCGATAGTTCTCCGTGTGAATTCAGGGTGACAATGCCCATGTCGGGCGCAAACCGGGTAGCCACTCTCGCGACCGCGGCGCTGGGGGCGAACCTGCCGAGAAAATAGCAAACCGCCGATCAATTGCAAGCACCCGGTCGGGTGGTTGGCGCCCGAGCGACTCCGGACGAACGACGCGGCGATTCCCGACCTTTCCCCGCTTGTCTGGCGCAGGGCTGCGACTACGCTTGCCGCATGGACCGCAAGCTGTTAATCGTGGGCGCCAGTGCGAGAGGGGCGGCGTTTTCTGCTGTTCGCGCCGGCTACGCGCCCATGGCGTTCGACCTGTACGCCGACGCCGACCTGAGGCGGTGCTGCCCCGCCGAGCGGATCGGCGACTTTCCACGAGACTTGTTGCCGGCGGTCCGGTCCGCGCCGCCCGCTCCGTGGATCTACACGGGCGGACTGGAAAACCATCCGAGATTGGTCGACCGGCTCGCAAAAAGGCGGACGCTTTACGGCAACGCCGGCAACGTGCTGCGGCAGGTGCGCGACGTGTGGTTGGTGGCGAAGGCGCTCGAGCGCGAAGGGCTCGACGTGCCGCGCGTGGCGAGCCCGGGCGAAACGATTTCGCGGGGCGAGTGGTTACGCAAGCCGCTTCGCTCTGTCGGAGGGCGCGGCATCGAGAAGGCCGGTATTCCGTTTCGCGCCGGCGGTCGGCGGCACTACTTCCAACAATTCATCGAAGGCACTCCCGCCAGTGCCGTGTTTGTGGCCGCCGGCGGTCGTGCCGAATTGCTGGGGGCGACCGGCCAATGGATCGGCGTGGATTGGTCCGGCGTACGGGGGCACTGGTACTGCGGCTCGATCGGACCGCTGCCACTCTCCAATGCCGCTCGGCTTACGTGTCGGCGAATCGGCAACTGCTTGGCGGCGCGATTCGCCGTGGTGGGGTTGTTCGGCGTCGACATGGTCATCGATGCGGCGGGGCACGTTTGGCCGATCGAGGTGAATCCCCGCTATACGGCGTCGATCGAGGTGCTCGAATGCGCTTTGGGCATTCAGACGATTGCCGCGCACGTCGCCGCCTGCCGCGATGGCCGACTTCCCGATGCTTCGCCGACGGGCAAACGAGATACCTTCTGCGGCAAGGCGATTGTCTACGCGCAAGAAGAAACGGTCGTCAGTCACGCATTCAGTGAAGCAGCTCTTGCCGTGGCCGCGCGCGACCCGTGGCCGCGATTAGCCGACATTCCCACGGCGGCAGCGGTCATTCGCCCAGGAGAACCGGTACTAACCGTGCTGGCCTCCGGCGAAACCATGCTCGCGGTGGAGAAGAAGCTGCGGCGGCGTGCCGCGGCGGTGCGGAGGATGCTGCAGCGGTGAGCCGATGGGCAATGCGACGTTCGCGGAGAAGCGACGAAGGTTTTCAGTGTTCAGTTTTCAGCCGGAGGAAATGGAGCACGAAGGAATTTGGACGACATTTCCGACGGAACACTGAAAACTCCCGCCTAGAACGGTTCCGCGTCGGATTGCTGGCTGTAATCGATCGCGTGCTCGTAGCGATCGGACGCCCGTTCCTCGAATCGGGTGAACTCCTTGAGCCACGTCAAGTCGACGTCGCCAGTCGGACCGTTACGTTGCTTGCGAAGTAGCAGTCGCGCCTTGCCCGCGAGCTCTGTGCGTTCGTGAATTTCAAGCTTATCCAATTCATCGCGGGTGAGAAAATACTCATCGCGATGGACGAACATCACCACGTCGGCATCCTGCTCGATGGCGCCCGACTCGCGGAGGTGGCTGAGTTTGGGTTCGTGACTTCCTCTTCCCTCGTCCGGTTGCCGATTGAGCTGGGCCAGGCACATGACCGGGATATTCATCTCGCGAGCCAGGCCCTTGAGCCGCCGCGTGATCTTAGCCACCTGTTCCTGACGGGGGTCTTTGGCGTTATCGGGCTCGATGAGCTGCAGGTAGTCGATGACCAGCAGGCCGAGTCGTCCCTTCTGCCGTCGCTTCAGCCGTCGGGCGGCGGCTGCAATCTGGGTCACGGTGCGGGTCGGAGAATCGTCGATGGAAAGAGGTATGGAGCTAATTTTATTTGCCGCGTTTACTAGCTGATTACGGTCGGAGGGTGTGAGAGTGCCTCCGCGCAGCCGGTGGCTGTTAACGCGCGACACTGTGCATAGCAGACGCTCGGCCAGCTCGATGGCCGACATTTCCAGGCTGACATAGAGGACCGGCTGGCTCAGCTTCATCGAGACGTACTCGGCAATGTTCAATGCTAGCGCCGTCTTGCCCACGCTCGGCCGGGCGGCCAGGATGATCAATTCCGAGTTGTGCATGCCACCGGTCAATTCGTCGAGCTTGGGAAAGCCGCTGTCGACCCCGCCGGCCGTGTGTTCGCCGCGCATGCGGGCGTCGAGGCGGTCCATGGCGTCGTGCAGCACGTCGCTGATGGTGCGGACGCTCGAAGGGTCGCGGGAATCGAGAATCGAGAAGATGCGCTGCTCCGCCTGATTGACGGCCTCGTGCGAGGGGCCGGGCTCGTCGTAGGCGTCGCGAAGGATTTCGCCTGCCGTCTCGATCAGCGTGCGGTACGTGGCCTTCTCGCGAACGATCGTCGCGTAGTACGCGGCATGGGCGGCGTTGGGAACGGAACGGCCCAGTCGGGCAAGCTGCGCCGCCCCACCGATCGATTCGTACTCTCCGGCCGTCTTCAGCCGGTCGACCAACAGGGTCACGTCGATCTTCCGCCCTTCTTCGTGCATGGCGAGCATGTGCTGGAAGATCGTGCGATGGGCCTCGTCGTAGAAGTCTTCGGTCCGCGTGATGAGGGCCACGTCGTCGCATACGTCGGGCAACAGGAGAATGCTGCCCAAGACGCCGGCCTCGGCCTCCATGTTGTACGGAAGCGGCCGGTCGAGAATCTCGCTGGTGCGAGCGGGCGGGCGATTACCCGAATCGACGCGTCGGGTGGTCGACATCAGCGGCATCCTCCGTGAATCGGCAGCCGGCGCCGCTAGGGGCGCGGCTAAGTCCCACAATACCGCTTTGCCGTGCAGCTTGCACGTTGGCACAACCGCGGGGCAACGTAGGAGTCAACTGCTCCGCAACCGTGCGACCTCGCTCACTCTTGGTCGGGAGCCGCACTCGGCTTTGCCCCTTCCGGATTCACCCCTTCCGGCGTCGCGACGGTCGGCACCACCCAGACCTTCAAATCGGCTTCGATGTCGCGGTGCAGCCGTACCTTGACCGTATAGAGGCCGAGCTCCTTGAGCGGCCCCTCGAGCCGCACCTGATCCTTGTTGATTTGAAAGTTGTTCTGCCTGAGCGAGGCGACAATCTCGCTGGCACCCACGCTGCCGTACAGGTGTCCCTCGTCGTTCGCGTTGGCCTCGATGGTGATGCTTTGCCGCGCTAGCGCATCGGCCTGCGCACGGATTTCCGACAGGCGTGCCTTCTCGATGGCCAACAGCTCGGCCTTGTGCTTTTCGACCATCCGCCGATGGTGGTCCGTGGCGATCGTCGCCAGACCCTGGGGGAGCAGGTAATTGTTTGCGTAGCCGGCCTTGACCTCGACCACTTCGCCCTGCTCGCCCAGGTAATCCACCGTGTGAATGAGCAAAAGCTGGACGCCGCCATTGGGTCCCTTGGGCAGCCGCTTAAAGCGTCGTGTCCCGCGATCCGGTTTCGTGCTGGCATTGGTCATAGAGTTGGCTCGATTCGACGAAGTAACTGTCAGCTATCAGCCGTCAGCTTCGGAGGGGCAGTTGTCGATGCTCGATTGTCAGTGGTCCGTTGCGAGAATCTCGCCGACTGAAAACTGAAAACTCTCCATCATTGGTCATTGGGACTTGGTCATTGCGTCATTCAGAACGGTATATCTTCTTCCTCTCCTCCGCCGGAATCCATCGCGTGCGACTCCGCGGGCGAGCTTTGGCGGGGAGCCTGAGCCGGTTCGTTCACGCGGCTCGATCGACCGCCGCCACCGCCTCCTCCGCCACCACCACTTCCCCGTTGTCCGAGCATCTGCATCCGTTCACCCACGACCTTCAGCTTCTGATTCTTCTGGCCGTCCTTTTCCCAAGTGTCGAGCCGCAGTCGCCCTTCGATGAGGACGGGCGCACCCTTGCTCAAGTACTCGCTGGCAACTTCGGCGGTGCGACCCCAGAGAGTGACGTCGACAAACGTAGTTTCCTCGACCCACTCCCCCGCCTGGTTCTTGCGGCGGTCGTTCACGGCCAGGCCCACGTCGGTTACCGCGGTGCCGCCGGGTGTGTAGCGCAACTCAATGTCGCGGGTGAGGTTGCCCACCAGGATCACGCGGTTGAAGCTGGCCATGCGTGCGGTCCTCGTGCTGGCGTGATGTTTCCGTAAAGGTTACATGCTGTCCGCGGCATCACTCCTTCGCCGTGGCCGTGGTGACGGGCTCGCGTTTTTCCTCCGTGCGGTCTTTCTTCTCTCCGTCGCCGCCCTTCTTCTCTCCGTCGCCGCCCTTCTTCTCTCCGTCGCCACTGTCACTGGGTGTCGCGGCGCGGCCTCCCAGTGCGTGTTGCACGAACACGTCGACCAGCCTTGGATCGAGCTTGATCGTCAAGCTCCGCAGCAGGTTTTCGTTGAGCTGGCACGTGCGGCGGAAATCGACAAGTTTGTCGCCGTCCATGCGGAAGTACGTGAGCCAATACGTCCCTTTGCGCTGCCGCTTGATCGGGTAGGCGAGCTTCTGCTCGTTCCACAGCCGGCTGGCGAGCACTTCACCCCCGTGTTTTTCGATCATTTCGCCTACCTGGCCCGACACGCCCGACGGGTCGCGCGCATACCGGTTCGAATCGATCAGGAACAGGCTTTCATAAACGTTGCGAGCCAACACGATTCTCCTATGACGGGCCGTTTGTCGAGTGGTCGTCTTCTTCCGGTTTCCTGCCTGGTGGCTGCGATGAATCGCCTGGCTGCGATGAATCGTCGACTTTTCGCGGTTCGTCGCTCGCGGCGGCGCCCGTGCGCTGCCGGACATTATAGCGATTCATACAGTACTCGGTTCCGCTTCGCACCCAGTCGGCGACCGCCACGACCGCCGAGGCGATGGCCTGATCGATTTCGGGCCGCTCGTGGTTGGTGAAGCGTCCCAAAACCCAATCGGAAAGCTCCCAGCCGGGCGGAGCCGATCCAATGCCCAAACGCAGCCGTGCGATTTCTTGTGTTCCCAACCGCTGGACGATGTCGGCCAGCCCCAACTGTCCCCCGGACGATCCCTTGGCACGAAATCGTAGCTGGGCTAAGGGCAGGTTAGCGTCGTCGCTTACGACGAGCAACTCCTCGTCTTTCAATTTATAAAAGTCGCGGACCGCCCGTACCGAGCGACCGCTGTTGTTCATGTATGTTAGGGGGCAAAGGAGCAAAACCTGTTGGCCGTCGAAATTCGCCTCGACCAGCTCGCCTTCGAATTTGGCCCTGGGTTTCGATGTGCCGTACGCACCGGCCACCCTGGCTACAACTTCATAGCCCACGTTGTGCCGGGTCCCCTGGTATTTGCGGCCCGGGTTGCCCAGACCCACGACGAGCTTCATTCGGCTCAGCCCTCGCCAGGGACGTATCTGGGGACGGACACACGCTCCCAATAGGGGCCCGATCAATCGCCCTCGGCTTCTTCGCCTTCCTCCTCGGCCTTGCGGCCAATGATTTCCGGCTCGGCGGATTCGGCCGCCGGCACCGCCTCTTCCTCGGGTTCCGCCATCGGCAGGACGCACTCCACGACGATCATCTCGGGATCGACCAGCGCCTTGGCGCCTTCCGGAAGCGTCACGTCCTTGATTCGGATCTCCCCACCCAAATTCAGGGAGTTGATGTTGACCGTCAGCTTGTCGGGAATCGACGCCACGGGACATTCGATCTCGATCTCGTGCTGGTGAACTTCGACGACGCCTCCCTCACGCACTCCGGGGGCATTCCCCTTCAGCTCGACGCTGAGGGTGATTTCCACCACTTCGCCGGCGACGACGCGGGTAAAATCAACGTGCAGCACGTGAACGCCGAGCGAATCCCATTGTACGGCACGGATCAGGGCGTTCTCCGTTACATCGCCGCCGAGGTCGACCAGGTGTCCGCCATGCCGCAAGGCGGCAAGCATCTGGTCAGCGGGGATCGAAAGACTGATCGATTCCTTGCCGTGGCCGTACAGTACGGCGGGAATCGATCCGGCGGCGCGCTGCCGGCGGGCTCGGCGGCTGCCGCGCGTTTTGCGAAGCTGGGCGGTAAGTTGTTCGGGCATGGCGCAACCTGCGCATTGTGGCAAATGGGAAACCCATTATTTTGCCACAACGTCGCGTCAATACAAGCCCAACTCAACTTGTTCGGCACGCTGGTTCGGACTACGCTTATTTAGAGCTTATCCAAAAACCGTCTCAGAGAAGGGGACAGGCATATTTTGCTCCGCGGACTGCGCAAAATGAGCCAGTCCCCGACGGTTTTTGGATAAGCTCTTAGCGAGTTTGCCAGAAGGGCCGATCCCAAAACCATCGGGGAGTGGCTCATTCTGCCGGCTCCGCAGTCCTTGGGATTTGGGGTTGGGTGCTTGCCTGCGGCAGCGCGGCCGCCTGCCCCCTTCTCTGCTGCGGTTTGGGGATCGCTAGGTCTGAAGTAACACCGCCGACGACGATACCGTGGGAAAAGCACGACAAAAAGCGCTGGAGTACGTCGAGCCCATCGGCGCTCGCGTCCTTGTCCGCAAGGACGAGCCGAAGCGCCAGACCAAGGGGGGCATCGCGCTGCCCGACCAGGCGGAGATTCCCACCATCACGGGCCGCATCGTGGCCATCTCGGCCCAAATCGAGAACGACGAAGATGTACCGCTGCGGCAGTACGACAAGATCCTGTTTCACCCCAAGAATGCGATTCCCGTCGATTTCGAGCCCGACAACCAGCTCTTCGTCGTGCCGGTCGACGACGTGGTGGCGGTGTTCCGCCGCGAGCCGAAAACGGAGCGCGTGGAAGAATAGCAGGAACGTAATAGCAGGAACGTCCGTGGGCCGCCGCGTCACGTCCGCTTTCCGCTTTCGGCCTTCCGCTTTGGCTGCTAACTGTCGTCGAACAACTGGCTCACCGACTGATCGTGGTGAATGCGCTTGATCGCCTCGGCTAGCAAAGGCGCCACCGTGAGCACCTTGATCTTGGGGATCATCTTCTCGGGCGGCAGCGGGATGGTGTCGGTGACGACCACGCTCGTCACGGGCGCTTCTTGCAATCGCTGAATGGCCGGGCCGCACAACACGCCGTGCGTTACGGCAACGTGGATTTCCCGCGCTCCCGCCTCTTTCACGAGCTTGGCGGCGCCGCAGATCGAGCCCGCGGTGCTGATCATGTCGTCGAACATCAGCGCCACGCGTCCTTCGACGGGACCGCCGATGATGTTCTGCTGCTTGGTGTCCAAGGCGCTGGCTCGCCGCTTGTCGACGATGGCCAGATTGCCCCCCAGTCGCTTCACGTGGCCGATGGCCCGCTTGATGCTTCCTTCGTCGGGGCTGACGGCTACGAGGTCGCTCTCGGGCAGTTCCATCCGCAGAAAGTACTCGTTGAGCACGGGGGCGGCATACAGGTGGTCGACCGGCACGTCGAAAAACCCCTGGATTTGGGCGGCGTGCAGGTCCATCGTCAGCACGCGGTCGGCACCGGCCCGCGTGATAATGTTGGCCACCAGCTTGGCCGTAATGGGCACGCGCCCCTCGTCCTTGCGGTCCTGGCGGGCGTAGCCGAAGTAGGGAATCACGGCGGTGACGCGGGCGGCGCTGGCCCGCTTGGCACTGTCGATCATGATCAACAGTTCCAGCAAGTTGTCGTTGACGGGCGGGCAGGTGGGCTGGATGAGGAAGACATCGCGTCCGCGAACGTCCTCGTCGATCTTGCAATAGTTCTCCCCGTCGGGAAACTTGCCCAGCGTAATCTGTCCCGGCGACAGATTGAGAAAGCGGCAGATGTTGCTGGCCAGAGGACGATTGGCCCGTCCGCTGAAGATTTTTAGTTCGCGCATCGGTCGTGTATGCCTGCTGCGAAGCCGATTCGGTCGTAGCTGAATTCGCAAGAATTCAGCCGCGTCGAAATTTGCTCGCAAATTCGGAATTCTTGCGAATTCCGCTACACTCGTCTGAACGTCACCGGTAGCCCATGCCGCGCATCGTATCTTCCACGGCCCGCAGCTCGTCGAGCGTGTTAATGCTCATCGCTTCGCACGGCTGGAGCACGGGCAGCGCCATTACGCTCTTGCCTTGGTCGCGGAGGATGCCAGGGCAGTCGGTCAGGTAATACTCTCCCTGGCGGTTGTTGTTCGTGATCTGGCCGAGCGCGGCGAGCAGCTCGCGCGAGTCGAACACGTACGTGCTCATGTTCACCTCGCGGATTTGCAACTGCTCGGGTGTTGCGTCGCGTTGTTCGACGATTCCCAAAAACCGCCCTTGGGCGTCGCGCACGATGCGTCCCAAACCGCTCGGGTCCTCTTTCTCTAGTGTACCCAGCAGGCAGGCAGGCCGCTCGCGCTCATAGGCCTCGAACAGTGTAACCAGCGATCCGGGCTGCGTCAGGGGCGAGTCGCCGGTTACGATCAGCACGGATCCGTCGTGCCCGGCGAGTTCTGGGCGACATTGATCGACCGCATGCCCCGTGCCCAACTGCTGGGTCTGCTCGACAAACACCAATCCGCCGCGGGCGGCCAATTCGCGCTTTACGTCGCCGGCGCGGTAGCCCACCACCACCAGCACGCGCTCGATGCCTGCGGTTTTTAGCGCGTCGAGCACGAAGTGAACCATGGGCCGGCCCAGAACGGGACAAAGCACCTTGGGCAGGTCCGATTGCATGCGGGTGCCTTTGCCCGCCGCCAGCACAATCGCCAAAGGCACGTTCATCGGCCGCATTCGTCCTGTGCGTCGCCCGCATCAACCCCGCGCTTCGAGCGGAACGAACTCCCGCTGCGCCGGCCCCACGTAAACCTGCCGCGGGCGAGCGATACGCTTGGTGGGCGAGTTGTGCATTTCGCGCCAATGGGCGATCCAACCCGGCAAACGCCCCATCGCGAACAGCACCGTAAACATCTGCACGGGAATGCCCATCGCCCGATAGATTACGCCCGAATAGAAGTCGACGTTGGGGTACAGCTTGCGCTCGATGAAATAGGAATCGCTCAAGGCCACTTCCTCCAACTTCTGGGCAATCTCAAACAGCGGGTCGTGCCGCTCCATTTTGGCCAGCAGCATCAGCGAAACCACGATGACTACAGCCAAGGCC
>CAYQAJ010000016.1:0-18931 GCA_964415245.1 uncultured Pirellulaceae bacterium
TCGTACACGGCCAGGCCGGCGCTGACGCTGCCCTCCGGCGAGTTGATGTACAGGTGGACGTCGGCCTTGGGGTCTTCCGATTGCAGGAACAGCAGTTGCGCGACGACCGTGTTGGCCAATTCGTCGGTGACGGTCGAACCCAGAAACACGATGCGGTCCTTCAAGAGGCGGCTGTAGATGTCGTACACCCGCTCTTCGCGGCCGCTCTTCTCGACCACGTACGGAATCAGCGTATTTCTGGCCGGCGCGTCGCCGCTCCCGGCCTCGGTGCCCGGCAGACGATCGCTCATTCGGCCTCCTCCTCGTCTTCGTCGACGGGCGGCTTCTTGAGGATGTCGTCGACCAGGCCGTATTCTTTGGCCTCGACGGCGCTGAGGAAGAAGTCGCGGTCGGTGTCGCGTTCGATTCGTTCAATAGGCTGCCCGCTGTGTTGGGCCAGCACTTGATTGAGCAGTTCCCGGTTGCGCAGAATCTCGTTGGCCTGAATCTCGATGTCGCTCACCTGTCCGCCGACCCCGCCATACGGCTGGTGCAGCATGACGCGGGCATGGGGCAGCGCGAACCGCTTGCCGTTGGTGCCGCCGGCCAACAGCACCGCGGCTCCGCTGGCGGCCTGTCCGACGCAATAGGTGGATACCGGGCAGCTCAGGATTTGCATGGTGTCGTAAATGGCCAGCGTCGATACCACGTCGCCGCCGGGCGAGTTGAGGTAGAAGTGGATGTCCTTCTTGCGGTTCTCGCTCTGCAGGTACAAGAGCTTCATTACGACTTCATTCGCGTTGCCCGTGTAGATCTCCCCCTGCAGGAAAACGATGCGGTTTTCCAGCAAGAGATCGCCCAACGTAAGCTGCCGCTGCCGCTGGTATGCCTGGTAGGTGTACGAGGCGGCCAGGGGTGCGCGCCATGGATGGTCCATATCGGGTCAGTCCTTGCCTAGGGGAGCCCACGAATACACAGGCAGCGGAAGCGGTTCGCGCCACAATCGGGTTCGTGCCGCAATCGGCTTTCTGCCGCAAACGGCTGTTGGGCCGCTTACGTCCGGTCGGCCTGCGCCGGCAGCGCCTCGGCTTCCTCGGCGTGCTTGGCCTCGGGAATGGCCGACGGATCGCCGCCGATTACGTGCTCGACCGCGGCGACGTCCTCCGGCTCCTGCTCGAAGGGTACCTCCTTGAACTTGGCATGCGACGTGATCAACTCAATCACCTGGCGCTCCACGATCTGGTTGTGCAGCGAATCCATCAGTCCCCGCTTTTCCAGCCGCGCCCGCACGCGGCGGGGCGATTCCCCTTGCTGCAACGCGATCATGGCGATTTCGCGATCGTAATCCCCCGGCTCGGCGTCGATCGACTCGTCCTCGGCAATCCGTTCGAGGATGAAGTGCTCCTTGAGGGCGCGGGCTGTCGAGGCGAAGCTGTTCTGGCGCAGCTCGTTTTCGTGGGCGCGAATGGCCTCGTTGCCGAAGCCCGCCGCCTGCAGCTCGAGCACGGCCCGCTCCAACTCGCGCCGCGCCTGGCGACGAAGCATTTCCGGCGGCAAGTCCCAGTCGGCCGACTTCACCAGCAATTGCGTAATCTGATGTCGCACGCGGCGGTGTGCGTAATAGTCAAGTTGGCGCTTCATTTCGGACCGCACGGCTTCGCGCAGCGATTCGACGTCCTCAAAGCCCCCGACCGAAGAAAGGAAGTCCGCATCCAGTGCCGCGGGCTCCTGTCGCTCGACGCCCGTGATCTCCAACTCGACCTCGACCTCCTTACCGCGGAGCGATTCGTTGGGCGCGTCCTGGGTGAGGGTGATCGTGGCCTTACGCGACTCGCCGATTCGCGCCCCGGTCACGAGCTTGTCGAACCCATCGAGCTTGCCGTCGGCGAAGCTGAGCACCGGCTTGACCTCGACCGTTTCATTCTCGATCCGCGACACCATCCGCCCGTCTTCCCGAAACGTCGCGCTGAGGGTCACCAGGTCGCCGGCCTCAATCGCCCCTTCGCGCGGCTGCCGATGTCCGTTTCGCTTGCGCATCGACAGGATGTGCTTATCCACGTCTTCGTCGCTGAACTCGCGCACCGGCTTCTCGATCTTGAGGCCCTTCCACTCGGGGAGGGTGAAGTCGGGCCGCACCTCGATGTCGAACTCGAAGGTCATGGGGCCTTCGTCGGGGAGCGTGACGGCGTCGAAGTCGATGTCCGGCTCGCTGATAACCGACAGGTCCGATTCCTCGGTGGCCTGCGACACGCCGTCCATCAGCAGCGAGCCTTTCACCTGGTTGGTGATCTGCTCCTTAAACCGATGTTCGACCAGTTTGCGAGGCGCCCGCCCCGCCCGGAACCCCGGCACCTCGGCCTTGGGCATCAGCTCGCTGAAAGCCTCGTCGAGGTAGCGGTCGACGTCCTCGCGGCCAATAGTCACCGTCACGTGCCGTTCGCATGTGCTGGGGCTGTCGATCTTGAGCTCCAGCTTGAGCTTGGGCTTTTCCTCGTTCTCGGCACCCTCCTCGGTGGCTTCGAGCAGGTCCTGTGCCTCGTCGCCGGGAAGCGCTTCGTCCTGAGGGAGATCGTCGGTGTCGGACTTCGGCGGAGTCATGGCGCTAGATCGCGTATCCTTCCTGTTTTGACAGTATTCCCAGAGCGGGTGATGGGATTCGAACCCACGACAACAACGTTGGCAACGTTGTGCTCTGCCAACTGAGCTACACCCGCGATTGCAGGCGGCGCGCACCGTAAGGGCGGCATGGGACGGACCGCCGCCACCAGCCTCCCGGCCAACCGGATTATAGGGTCGTAACGCGGCCTTGCAAGGGCAGTTGCCGCGACCGAAACATCTCGGCGGATCACGTGTAGCGACCCGCGGAATGCTACCACTGCATGACCTGCTCGCAGCGCGACGCGCACAACACGCAGGTGCTTCGCGCGCGATGGCGTAACACGTTCCACCGACATGGGGGGCAAGGCTGCCTCAGGGCCGCGTCGACGCAACGCGCCCGTGGGGCGGCCTCGCCGCAACGTGTGGCCTCGCCGCAACGTGTGGCAATAGGCCATCGGTGGGATGTGGGCCATCAGTGGGACGCGGGACATCTCGTTTTCCGCGAGCCAAATGAGCTTTGCACGATGCGGCGCCGTACTCCCTTGTAGAAAAACTTGGTCAAAAATTGATGGTGCGTCCGTAAGGATTGGCGCCCAGCGAATCGATCCAATTTGGCGGTCGTTCCGTGCAATCATTGCGACCTGGGGCCTTGCCCGCTAAACTTTAGGGGCTGATCGGTGGCCCTTGTCGCGACGGGGGATACGAAAGGACCAAGGCAGAGCGAGCTGTGCTGGCAGCGTGCCCCGCTTAGCAACATGCGCCGCATCCGCCCTAGCAGTCGTTTTCGTGATACGGTGGGGCTGCTGGCAGAGGCGTGCTTGACAGGCAGTCCGGTGTCATAGTGTTGTCACCGACGCGCCAGGAGCACGTCGTTCGTTCCGAGGTGGGGAATCGTACGACGCTGAGTGTCCTCCGGCCGGCTGGAAGCGGCAGCACGGCCGGCGAAGGTGTCGGGTTGGTCGCGCGTGCCGCCCGGAATCGAGAAGGGGGTTAGGAGTGGTGGCCGGCAGCCCGTGGTGGGCGTCGATCCGGACACCTTGGCTCGCGGTGTATCCGCGGGGCCGCACCGGTTTCCCACCCCCCGCATGAGAAGCGCCATGCAAGCCAAACTCGTCGTCGTGGGAGGCAATTCCCACGCGACGGAATTCGAGCTGAAGCTGCCAAGCGTCCTGGGTCGGGGGCGCGAGGCCACGCTGACACTCGGTCACTCGCTCGTGAGCCGCAAGCACTGCCAGATCTTCGAGTCCGACGGCAGATTGATGGTCCGCGACCTGGGTTCGATGAACGGAACCTACGTCCACAATCGCCGCATCGATTCCGACACCGAACTGCTTCCTGGCGACCTGTTGACCGTCGGCGCCGTCACTTTTCGAGCCGTGTACGACGTGAAGAAGCCGGAAGGTAAGGCCGACACGGTTTCCGACATCGACACCGTCGCCAACGAGCCGATCCCGCCGGGGCACAAGACGACGGTCGTCGCCGAGGCTCCGACCGAGAGCATGCAGCGGCCGGGAACGCGAAAGGTCGACGACGAGGGGGAGGTGATCGAAGTCGTGCAGTTCGAGGAGGCCGACGACTGGAGCTCGGCCGATGTACGCGGCGCTGGTTCGTCCGACTCCGGTTCTCCCGGCGCCGGTTCTCCGTCGTCCGGCTCTTTGCGTCCTCCGGTTGCCAACCGCGTCGTGGAACAGGAGGAACGACGGATCGAGGACGTCGAGGCCCAGCAGACACGCATTGCCGACCGCCAACTACGTCGTGTTCGGCAGGTCAATCAATCGGGCGACGAGCCGCAGAGCGCTGCCGGCAATGCGAAGCGTCCGGCGCCTCCCGGCGACAAAGGGCCGGTGGGCGATTCGAAGTGAGCTTTCTCTCGATGCGGCCACGGTGTTTCCCTTCGCGGCGCCGGCTTGTCGTCTGCCATACCTGCTCGCTTCGCTCGTGGGCCCGTAGTACAGTCGATTTCTGGTCCTCTACCATTTCCAGGTCTGTAGCGGCGGCACTCGCGTGCACCGAAGGCGATTGACATGAAAACGGCGAAGAAGTTCCACGTTACCCTGGCACTCTTGGCGGCGCTGGTGCTGGCAAGCTGCGGAGGGCAAAGCAACACGGCCACCAGCGCGGAAGAATCCGATCCCCAGGAAGCGGCCGCCGCTCCGATGAACGAAACGACGGAGAGACCGAAAAACCATCTGGCCGGCGAGACCAGCCCCTACCTGTTGCAGCACGTCCACAACCCGGTGGACTGGTATCCCTGGGGCCCCGAGGCGTTTGCTAAAGCGCGCGAGGAAAACAAGCTGATCTTCCTGTCGATCGGCTATTCAAGCTGCCATTGGTGCCACGTCATGGAACGCGAATCGTTCGAAGACGAAGAGATCGCGGCGGTGCTCAACGAGCACTACGTGTGCATCAAGGTCGACCGTGAGGAGCGCCCCGACGTCGACGAAATCTACATGACCGCTCTGCAGGTCTTCAATCGCGCAGCCTACGGCGGCGCGGGGGGCGGAGGTTGGCCCCTTTCCATGTTTCTTTCGCCCGCGGGTGAGCCGTTCTTCGGCGGTACGTACTTTCCGCCGCGAGACGGCGAACGCGGTCGGATGCCCGGCTTTTTGACGGTCATCACGAAAGTGAACGAAGCGTGGAAAAAGGAGCCGGACAGCGTCAAGACGAACGCCGAGCTCATTGCGCAACAAACGCGCAAGGAGCTCGAAGCGCGGCTGCCCCAGGCGCTGGTGCCGCTCGATCAGTCGGTGATCGACCGCATGATGACCGAGTTCGGCGAGGCGCACGACCCGACGTACGGCGGATTCGGCTACGACGACGCCGATCCGCGACGCCCCAAGTTTCCCGAGCCTTCGAACCTGACGGTGCTGCTCGACGTGGTGGAAAACGAGCGCGGCACGCCCGAGCAGCAGCAACAGGCCCGCGACATGCTCGTGCATACGCTCGATAACATGGCGCGAGGCGGCATCCGCGATCACGCGGGGGGCGGCTTTCATCGCTACAGCGTCGACCGCTCCTGGACCGTGCCGCACTTCGAAAAAATGCTCTACGACAACGCCCAGCTTGCCGGCGTCTACGCACGGGCATACGCCGTTACGGGGCGCGAGCAGTTCAAAATCGTGGCCGAGGAGATTCTGGAATTTGTGACGCGGGAAATGACCGACTCGTCGGGGGCGTTTTACGCCGCGATCGACGCCGATTCCGAAGGGGAGGAAGGCCGGTTCTACCGCTGGCAGCGCGACGACGTCGAGAAGCTGCTCCCGGAGGACGGTTTCGCACTGTTTGCCTCGACGTACGGGCTCGATGGCCCTCCGAACTTCGAGGAGAACTTCTACGTGCTGCGACTGGCGGAGCCCAAGGACGTCGCCGACGACACCGTTGACGCCGAAGACGCCGAGGGCCAAGACGACGCGGATGTCGCGGGCGGTGAGCTGCACGCGCGATTGGCGCCGCTTCGCGCCACGCTACTCAACGCCCGCCAACAGCGCGTTCGCCCGCTTACCGATACCAAAATTATCACAAGCTGGAACGGCCTCATGATCCGCGGCTTTGCCGACTGCGGGCGGATTTTTCGCGACGACCACTACGTGGCCGCGGCCGAGCGGGCGGCCCAGTTTGTGCTTGACAACCTGCGAACCGACGACGGGCGCCTCTTGCGCACGTACGCCGGCGGGTCGGCCAAGCTCAACGCCTATCTCGACGACTACGCCTTTCTGGTCGACGGCCTGATCGCGATTCATCAGGCCACCGGCGACGCCAAGTGGCTCCGCGCTGCCGACGAGCTTATGCAGCGGCAGATCGAGCTGTTCTGGGACGAGGAGTCGGGCGGCTTTTTCTTCACGTCCGACGATCACGAGTCGCTATTGGCCCGCGGCAAGAAGTCGACCGACGGCGTATTGCCCTCCGGCAACTCAGTGTCGGTGGGCAATCTGCTGTTCCTGGCCGGCGCGGTCGACAAGCTCGATTACCGCGAGAAGGCCGAGCGCACGCTGAAGACGGTCTCGGGCCTGTTGATCGTGTCGCCGACATCGGCCCCGCGGATGGTCGAAGCGGCAGCACCAATCTGGTCCAGCGTCCCGCGGCGAGACGATGCCGTACCGGAGGAGGGTCCCACCGATCCTCCCGCACTGGACGATGCACCAGCACCCGAGAACGTACCCGCTTCCGACGAGATACCGGAGTAGTGAGACCCGCCGCTAGGCTTATTCCCCGCTTGCCGGTTTCGCGTCCTCAAACCGCCCTGTGCGAAACACCTCTTCGAGATCGAGCGTCTTCAGCGGCAGTGCCGTGGCTGGGCCGCGGCCCAGGGCCACGTGCAGTTTGAGCGCCCGCGGCTCGAACACCATCGTTTGCATCGTCCATTCGCCCTGGTTCACGGCGTGCATGTAGTCGTGCACGCGCGACACGTCGAACTGTTTCACGTCGAACGCCGATTCCAGCATTTCGTACCGCCGGCACTCTTTCGATCGGGCCAGCTCCTTCGAGCGAAAGTGGTTCGTGCACGCCAGCATGCCGTCGTCGGGGCGACGTACGACGAGCGACTTCGGCGTCAGCTCGAACACGGCCGCTTCGTTCGCGTCGCAAACCATCAGGTTGGCCCAGGTGGTTGGCTTCAAAGTCCGCATCAGCTTTTCGGCCTCGTCGACGGTGGTGCACTCCTCCAGTAGTCGCCGGTAGCAGAACAACAGCGGAATCCCCTCGGCATCGAACATCGACGAACCATCGGCCGACTCGTACACGTCGAGCGTGCCCAGCGAAAGACCCTCGTCGTTCATGCCCGACGATACGCCCACCGCGCCCGGCATGCCCACCGAGACGAAGGCGTGCTTCCCCTTGGGCCGCACGACCAGCACCAGCCCGAACTTGTGCAGCACGCCGTGCGTGGGGAAGTCGAGATTGCGGCCGAAGAGCGGCCCCGCCGTAGCGCTGCGGCTGCCCAAGGCCACCAGGGCCGAGCATCCGCCCAAGCGACGGAGTTCGAGCATCGTGTTGCCCACGGTCACCAGGTCGCGGTCGATACCCGAGGCCTCGATCATCGCCGCCATTTCGCGCTGGTGGTCTTCGTCTACTCGTTTGACCAGCGTGCGCGAGGCCGCCGCCACCAGCGGCCAAGCTCCCTCGACGCCGTGCTCTTTGAGAATCTCCTTGGGCAGGGCCGTAAAGGGCGCCACTGCCTTCGCCGCCAGCGTGCCGTGCTGCCGGCCGATCTCTTCCGGCGACCCCTGCAGGAGCATCACGGGAATGCCGTCGATGTACCGCAGCTCCCCACTCTCAAACCGCGCTTCGTCGAAGTGGAACGTCTCTTCGGCGCGTGCACTTTCGGCAATCGCGTCTTCGGCGCGAACGACGTGCACGCGCCCTGCCAACAGCACGACGGCCGCCAGGCCCAATACCAGCCAACGGTGACGCATGATAAGGCTCCTGCCCGTACGAAGGAGTGCTTCGGTTGTGCCCGGTGCAGCGAACGCTGCCCCCAAAGTGTACCTGCCATTATGGCCGTCGGCGCATGGGGCCTCAATCAGCCTGCTAGCAAAGCCCGCTGCAAATCGCTGTTGCACAAATCGGCCCTTGGCCCGATGATACGCCCCCGCTACGGGGCGACGCGCAAGCAGCCAGGCTGCTGTGCGACCACCGCAACCGCGAGCATCACCGGGTTGCGCGCCCGATTCGCCCGCCCCAAGACGGGGCTATCGCACCTTGGCAATAACGCCACTTGCCGGCAAGGAAGCCTGGCCATGCAATACCGCATTTCGACGCCGCTTTTTCTCGTTGCACTGCTCCTCGTACCAGCGCTGGCCGGGTGCGGAGGCGGTTCGTCCGAGGGCTCCGCGCCCCCGGCCAATATCGAATCCGGCTCATCGGGCGGAGAGGTTGGCGGGAACTCGAAGACCGATCCGTCCTACCCGGACTACCCCGTCCCAGATGGCTCGGACGACGAATTCCCGACGGCGTCGTCGGCCGGCGCGCGAACCAGGCCCCAGCCGAAGCCCAATCTCTACCCCGTCGTGACGATTGAAACCAACCTGGGCGAGATCACCGTCCGCCTCAATGCAGAGAAGGCGCCCATCACCGTCGACAATTTCCTGCAGAACTACGTCAATCGAGGAGCCTACGAGAACACGATCTTCCACCACGTGGAGCAGGACTTCATGATCATCGGCGGCGGCTACATGGCCGATCTCACGCCGGTCGAACCGCGGGCCGAGATTCTGAACGAAGCCTACAACGGCCTGAAGAACGTGCGGGGCACCATCGCCATGGCCCGACATCCCGACGCCGCCAAGAGCGCCACCTGCCAGTTCTTCATCAACCTGGTCGACAACCCGTCGCTGGACCACGTCGATCGGCTCACCGACGCCAACTACGGCTACTGCGTGTTCGGCGAAGTGATCCAGGGCATGGAGATCGTCGACCAGATCGCCGACTCGCCCGTCCGCGCCAACGGCGACTTTCCCAAGCTGCCGGTCAACCCGGTGGTGATTCACGCCATTCGGCAGACCCGCTGAGAGAAAAGCGGAGAGCGGTTAGCGGGCAGATGCTACTGACGCTGGTTCTCCGCCGATTCTATGGACTTACGTCGAGCCTCGACCTGGGTATCGACGCCAACGAATTGACTTACATCAATTTGCGGTGTTAGTATTCTTGGGAAGGGCAACACGATCCAGCGGTGTCTCGCCCTCAAAAGGAGACGTTGAGAGGGAGCATCCGTTGGCACCGCTAGTCGATCCGACGCGACTTGCAGCGTACAAGGACGCGCTCGCCAATTGGGCTTTCGAGGGGTTCGTTCAATTCGAGTTGACGGCGACCGCGTACGCCTGGATCAAGCGCGAGTTCACAAGCGTTACGCTCAGAGAAATCAGCCGCCTGATGCACGAGTGCGTCGACGCGGGAGGTGAAATCGACGAGGTTCGCGAAACTCGGCCCCAGTGGGCGGACTACGAATTCCATTACGACCTGCGGTTCACGATTTTGGATAAGCCCGTCTACCTCGAAACGCGACTCGACTTCACCCTTCCGCTCGTTCCCGACAATTCAACGATCGTCGTGGTCAATATCCATGCCCCCTAAGCCTGCCACAGAGACCAAACGAGCACCGAACGTGGAGCGCCCGTTCCCTTGGCGCTGTCGACATTGCGGCAAGCACGAAGTCGTCATGGCAACAACGGCGTACCAGGCCGAGGTCCGCCACGACGGTCGCCTGTACACCTTCACGATTCCCCGTCTTGAGCTCCCGGTATGCCAGGCATGCGGCGAACAGGTCTTTACCGAGAAGGTAGACGAACAGGTAAACGCCGCGCTCCGCGCTCATTTGAACCTGCTCACGCCGGATCAGATTCGCGAAGGAATCGAACGAATCGGGATGACCCAGAAGGCCGCGGCGCAACGGCTGGGAATCGCGGAGGCAACGCTGTCGCGGTGGCTGAATGAGACGCAGATTCAATCGCGAGCCATGGACAACCTGCTCCGCGTCTTCTTCGCCGTGCCCCAAGTTCGCGACGTTCTCAGCGGCGACCCGCCCACGCTGCAACCCCCGATCCCGAACCCCTAATCGCTAGCCAGATTGTCGTCTCTCGCTCCGCGAGAGAACGCTCCACCGCACCGTGTTGGAACGCCCGTTCCAGGGTGGTAATGAAGCGCCTTTTCCATGGCACACCCTCTCGCGGAGCGAGAGGCGACTTCATTCCCCAATCCCCAACCCCGAATCCCCAGCCCCAAATCCCCAATCCCCTCCTCACACTGTCGCCAGGGTGCGGGCTTCGTGGGAATCGGGTGTCGGTTCGGCGCGGAGGATGTGTGAACCGTCGGTCGTGTCGACGCGCACTTGCGCATCATCGGGGTCGAAGTGCTTCGCGTAGCGCACGATCAGGCCGGCCGCGAACGTGATCGCTGCTTCATTGGGCGGGCCAATCACCAACGCGGTGGGTCCTAGAAAATTGTGCGGCTCCAGATGCGCCCGGCTGGCGGCTTCAGGCACACTGTGCATGTACCGCAGAGTCTCGTTCTCCACCTCGTTGCGGCCCACGATCACCTTCGTGTCGGGGCTGTGGCGGAAGTGCCGGCCGGTCTTCAACAGCTCGAAGTCCCACCGCTGCGCGCCCGGGTCGAGCTGAATCAGGTCGTGCACCTTGCGGCCGAACTGCGGCTCGGTCAGCGCGCACCCGGTCGACGGCGTGGGAATGTGCGTCACGCCCAGTCGGCCGGCCAGCTCGATCAGCTCCTTGCGGCTGCGTCCGCGAATCGCGCACAACCGCTCGCGATCGACGAGCCCCTCCCGCTCGGGCAACGTTGGCGGCAGCAGCTTGGCCGATAGCGGCCGCAGCAGCAGGTCTTTGAGCCCGCTGTGGTGCGAGATGATGTCCAGGTCGCGCCGCTTCTGACTCATCGGGCGCTGCCCGACCACCTCGCCGCTAACGACGAATCGGGCCCCCACGTCACGCATGAATCGATCGGCGATTTGGAACATGTAGATGCGACAATCGACGCACGGGTTGGCCCCCTTGCCGTAGCCGAACCGCGGGCGGCGCACCAGGTCGAGATAATCGTCGTCCTGCGTTACCACGGTCAGCCGCACGCCCAACTCGCGCGCCGCCTGCGCCGACACGTCCTGGCAGCAGGTGAAGACGGTTTTGAAGTTGAGCGCCTCGACCTCAATGCCCTGCTCCTGCATGAGCCGAATGGCCAGCATGCTATCCAACCCGCCGGAAAGCAGAGCGACGCAGCGCACGGTCATGGGGGAAGCTCCGAGGCAGTCGAGAGCGGGGAGTCGAGGGTTGGAGCAAGTGCAGAATGAAGAGTGCAGAGTGCAAAATGAGGACGCGACACGTCGAACCGGTATTCTGCATTCCGTATTCTGCACTCCGCACTCGCGCCAGCGCCCAGTGTACGAGTGACCTGCGGGTGGGTCAATCGAAGCGCCGCGCGTTCGGCGGAGGACAACGCAAGCGCCGGAAGGGGACAGCGGCGCTTCCGAAGCTGAGGGCTGATTGCTGAGAGCTGACAGCTTTGCGGCGGACGGCACGGCGGAGCGTGCCTGCTACTTGCTCGCCATTTGGATCACGCCGTCCCAGTTCGACGAAGGCTCGTAGTGGTGCTGGGCGATGAAGATCATCAGAAAATCTTTCGCCCGATCGTTCACCGGCACGCGGTCCAACAGTTCGAGCGCCTCGGACCACCGCCCCTCGACGACGGCGCGTACCGCTTCTTCGAAGTCGGCGATGTGCTCGTCGCTGATCGAAGCGTCGTTCGACATCGGCGGAAGAAGCTGCGTCACATCGAGGGCAGCATCCATGCCGTAGGGACGCACCCGGCCCATGCCGCGCAGCCGCCCTATGTCGGGGGGAAGGTGCTCGCGTGCGTATTCGGCGGTGGCCTGGTCGATGAGAATGGGCACGCGCAACTGCTTGGTCATGCTCTCCAGCCGCGAGGCAAGATTGACCACCGGACCGAACACGCCGACCTTGGCCTGCGCCGTGGTGCCGATCTTGCCGGCGATGGCCCGCCCGTGGGCGATGCCGATTCCCACGTTGAAGTCGGCCAGGGGGTGGCCCGGCTCCTGCTGGCACTTGCGAAAGGCGGCCTGAATGGCCAGCGCGGCCTTGAGCGCGGGAAGCGGCCCTTCGGGCACGGGCCAGCCCCAGAAGCCGAGCGCGGCGTCGCCCTGGAAGTCGGCGATCACGCCGTCGTGCTCGAGAATGCCGCGGGTCATCAGGCCCAGCGCTTCGCTGCACCGTTGCAACAGCTCGAGCAGGTGGTGCTGCGACATCTCGGCACGACGGGAGAATCCGCGCATGTCGCAGAACATCGCCGTGACGTCGCACTCACGCGGCGCGAGCACTTCTTCGAGGTTGCCGCCGGTGAGCGTCTTCATCACCTTGGGCGAGAAGAACTGCCGCAAGCCGGCTTGCTCGCTTTCCAGCGAGCGCAGTTGGCGAATGGCGCCGGTGATCTTGGCGATGAACTCGGCAAACCGGATATCGCCGCTTAAGTCTTCGGCGCCGTTGGCCTCCGGCCACAGCCGCCCCGAAACGTACAGCGCCCATCCGGTCGACGAGCGTTCGCGGATGGGCGTGGAGAAAGCCCAGTCGAAGTTACCGCTCAAGGTGTACTTCGAGCCGCCGCCGTCGGTGTCGCTCCAAATGTGCAGCAGCGTTTCGCCGCGTTCCAGAGCCGTGAGCACCAGCCGCCTGCTGGGACGCAGCCGGGTGGAGTCCGTGCTGCGACTGTCGAGCCGCATCATGATGGGGCGCGTGCGGTCGGCGCCGGGCGAGAGATCGTACTGCACCACGGCCGCCGCTTCGGCACGCGGAATGCCGTCCAACAGCAGCCCCACCAGGTGCTGCGCAAACTCGGCGTCGGTGGGAGAGATAGAGATGATTTTGGGCAGGTTCCACAGCACTTCGAGCCGGTGATCGGCGTTGCGGAAGTCGAAGCCCTCGACATCCTCCTGCCGGTAGCTGTATTCGACCAGCGGCGATTCGGGCGCTTGCCCGGCGTCGTCAATTTTATCGAGGCGGAACGACGTGCCGCCGATGCGGAAGTCCTCCCCCGCTCCAATCGTGAATTCCTTGAGCACCTCGCCGCGGCGGTAAGCCGGGTTGAGCGCCGTATCGAGACACCGCACGTGGAGACGGTCACCTTGCAGGGTCAGATCGGCGTGCTCCCGCGAAATGCGCAGGTCCCAGGGAACGGCCCAGCCGCTGCGGGGCGATCGGCCCACGCGAACGGCCTGATCCATGGGTAGGGGCCGACGCCAGCGCTGACCCGGTTCCGGTCCGATGGCCACAAGTTCCAACAAGAACGTGCTCCTCAACTGACAATGGCCAATAGCGGCGGAAACGCTCTCTCGGCCCAGGCGCGAGCCGACTTTGCCGCCCGCCCCCCGGGATGAACGGGAGCGGCGGGCGCTGTGTAGGTGGCAGCGCCGCACTTGGGGGCCGCCGACCGACCGCGGATCAATCCGGTAGCCGGCGGTAAAACCCTGATTGTATTTGCCGTGGCGCCCTTTTTCCAGCCGTTTTCGGGGGCGGCACGCGGTACGCGGCTCGCCAGCGCGTCGGCCTCCACACCTTTGCGTTGGAATTGCTCGCCGCGGGAGGGAATAATCGAGGTGGCTTCGTGTCTCCCTACATTGAACGACCGACCGGTAACGACGCAGCTCCACCGGCGCGCGGCCCGGCTCCAGCGAATCGAGCGACCGGCGCCACAGCGTGCATCCGCCTGAGCGTCGACAGGCCGGCCAGCGGTCCCGTTCCACGCGCAGCGGGACCGTCGCTTTGGGTGCGCGCGGGACGAGGACGTAGCCATCGGCGAGCTCCTCTGTGTCCTGTTTTTTCTGCTCTTCGCGCTGCTGATCGTAATCATCGTGTCGCAGCCGGCGATATCGGGCGGCAAGCGTCGCGCCGCCGCCCGGCGCCACCGCTGCGCCTTGTGCGGTCACGCTAACAGCGTCGAGGCGAAAAGGTGCGTCTTCTGCGGCGCGTTGTCGTCGGAACTCGCAGCGAGCGGCACGGCAACGCGCACAGACGGCGCGTACGGTAACCGCATGGCGCTGCGGCCCGTCGATGACGCGGTCGACGACAAGCAGACAATCTTGAGTCGCCTGGCGAGGATACACCGTTATGGCGAACTCTCGGACGAGACGTACGAGCGGCTGCGCATCGAGCTGCGCGACGCACTCTATCCGGGCGCCGCGCCCCTAGCGGCGGTTGCACCGCCCGACAGGGAAGCGGTCGACCTCGAAGTGGTCGACGCGGAACTGATTCCCGAGCAGAGCGCGCAGGGCGAGGCGGTTCCAGCTACGACCGGCCCGGCACCCGTTGCGTCTTCGTCACCACCTTCGCCCGCTGCGTCGGACTCCGCGCCGGTCCGGCCGTGGATCGTCGAGCCGGCCGATTTGCCGGGCGCATCGCCCGACGAATCGCCCCCCCGCTCCCTGGCCGACACGCTCAGCGCCTTCATGGAGCGGCGCAACATCCGCTGGCTGGAAGTGCTCAGCGGCCTGTTGATCGTCGGCTGCTCGATCGGCCTGGTGATCAGCCTGCGGGCGACGGTAGGCCAGCGGATTCCCTACTTCACGGCGCTGTCGTTCATGGTGACGACGGCAATCATCCACTTCTCCGGTCTGTACACACTGCGCCGTTGGAAACTGAAGAACACCAGCCGCGGCGTGTTGATCGTCGCCATGCTGTTGGTGCCGCTGAGTTTTCTGGCCGCGGTGGTGCTGCCCGAATCGAACCAGGTAGGACCTTCGCTGACCGATCCCACGTACCTTACGGCTGCAATTGTCGGCGTATTGGGCTTCGGGCTGATGACAGTGCTGACGAGTCGGGCCCTGCTGCTGCAAGGCTGGTGGATGCTGGTTGTGGTGGTGATGGGTACGTCGGTGGGGCAGTTGAGCATCGGCCGCGTGGCCGGCGGCGAGATGTCGGCGGAGAGCGTGGCGGCGCTGATGGCCTTGCCTCTGGCGTCGTACGCGGTTGCGCTGTTGGCCCTGTTGGAGTTGGCGCGGCGTTGGCGGTTGATGACGCGGCGCCGCGCGGGGCGCGTGCTGCTAATCGTCGGCCTGGGCACGTTTTCGTTCTTGGCAGCCGCGGCATTGTTGGTATCGCGCGGCGAAAGCCACTGGCTCACGCTGGCGCGGCTGGGGCCGTCGTTGGCGCTGGCCACGACGTTGTTCATGGCGGCGTGCCTCGTCGTGCAGCGACGCGCATCGGGCGGTCCGCGATTGGCGGCGGTTCACACGGCGGCCACCGCGGCGGCCGTGTTGGGCGGCATGGCGATGCTGCTGTTGGTCGTGCTCACATGGCTCGAAGTCGGGTTGCTGCTATGGGTGACGGCTATTGCGTTCGTCGCTCTCACGGCGATGGCCATTACCAACAAGCTCCCGGTGCTGCACGCGCCGGCGCTTGCCGCGCTGGCGATTGCCGGCCTCGTGGCGCTTCATTTGGCGCAGGGCACGATCACCGCCGATCCCGAAGCGCCCGATTCGCAGCTTTGGCGTGCGATCTACATGGGCCGCTCCGCGGCGCTTTTGACCGCGCTGGCGGGCGGTGCCGCGCTGGTGGGTCTCGTGCTTTCGCGCATTCCTAGCGAAGCGGCGCGATTGGTAGGGCGGTACTACGCAGCGAGCAGCGCTGTTCTGGCGGGCGTGGCGCTTTCGCTGACGTTGGCCGTCGGCTTTCTGCGGGCACCCGACTACCAATGGGCCACGCCGCTGTTGGCGTTGTACGCGGCGGCGGTACTGGCAGTAGGCACCATCGCGTCGCTGCAATACGTTGCGGCGTTTTCCGGTCTCGATCAGAACGACGTGCATGGCGCTACGGGGATAGTGCGATCGGTCGGCTCGTGGCATTGGATTTCGAAGTCGGCCGCGTGGGCCGGTTCCGTACTTGTGCTGCTCGCTCTCGTTCATGGACTCACTCTGAATCCGTGGCTCAATGAGCGGCTGGGCGAAATGTCGCTCATGCCGCCTCGCCCACTCTTGGCGGCGCTAGTGCTCCACGCGGTCGTCGCTATGGCGGTGGCTGCATCGTGCGCGGCTGTTCACGGGGCAAGAAATTCGCTGCACGCGAAGTCCGCGCCGGTCGATCCCTTCGCGACTTCGCTGTGGACGTCGGCGATGGTGACTTCGATTGTCGCCGCTCCCTTCGCCTTGTGGGTCGTCAATCGACAGTATGGGTTTCATGCACTCTGCTGGGCGGCGCTGGCCCTGGTATGGCTCGCCGCGTCGCGCATTGCGTGGCGCGCACTCGCGTTCGGCCTGTTCCAGGGAGCCACGGCGCTCGCCTTGGGGTTTGCCGTCGCGCAGTGGCAGTGGCGTTTCGGCACCTGGGACGGCACATTCGGCGACGTGGCATTCTGGCAGTCGCAGTTGACTGTGGCCTTATTGACCTGTGCCGTTTGGGCCGGGCTGCGGCTGGCGATGCAGCGGAGGAAATGGACCGACCGAGTGATGCGGCAACCCACGGTCGATCAGGCGATTCTTGTTGTCGCCGTCGTGGGAGTGTTCGCGCTGGCAGCACTCGGCTGTCTGCCGGGCGTGCTGGCGGAACTGGGAGTGAAACCCGCGTGGTTGTCCGCCAGCGCGGAAGGCCCTCCGACTTGGCACCAGGCCGCATACGGCCGCGGAACGTGGTGGGCGGTGTGGATCGCCGCGCTGGCGCTCGCACCGAATCTGGCAGTGCGGTCGGACAAGCGGCTCACGACGGGCATGGCGATCGCGGCTGCCGTGGCGACGGCGGCGATTCCGCTGCTCGTGGCGGCGCCATGGGAGTCGCAATACGCTGCCGCTTCAGCGCTGCGGTGGACCAGCGCGATGTATGCGGGCGTGTTCGCCGCCGTTGTCTGCGGGTTGCCGCGCGTGAACTGGGCGGTGGCGCTGTTGCGGATGTGGTTTCGGCATGGCGCGGCGGGCGTGCGAGCGGCGAAGCGTGCGCTCGTGGTCTACGGCGGGACGGCACTGCCAGCCAGTGGAACCGCTGCGCTCGTGCTGGGCGGAGTGCCGGTGGCGGCGATCACGCTGGCGTGTCTGGCTCAGGTCGCGGCGGGCAATCCGTTGGGTGGGCCAGACGTCGGATCGCTTTTCGATTCGTTGGGGCCGATCGTGTCGTTCGCCGTACCGTTGCTTGTGCTCACCGGCGTGTTTGTCGCGTATGCCGTACATCGTCGCGCGCCCCGCTACATGCTGGGCGGTTCTCTGGTGTTTCAGGCCACGGTGACGTTGGGCTGCCTGTTGCGGGCGCTATTGGCCGACCGGCCGCTCGACGGCGCATTCCTCGCCGAATTGACGCAGTGGAACGCACTGGGGCTGTGCGGGTTCTCGCTGCTTTGGCTGCTGCTCGACGGTTGGACAAAACCCCGCCCTCAGGTCGCCGCGGTCGCCACGCGGACCATGCCCTTCGACATGTCGCTGCTCGACGGCCAGGCGGCTTTCACCGCAGGCGCAAGTCTTCTCATCGCCGGCTGGATTGCGTGGGGCATTCTGCTTTCGCCGGCGCGGATGTGGCCCAGCTCTATGCAGCTTGGTGGCCTGTCCAGCTTCGCGGCCTTCGCGCTTGCCACCGTTGTTGCCGGCGTGCGACTGTTCCATCGCTGGCCGAACGGGGCCGAGCACTATCGCGCCGCGACGGCGATCGTGTTTGGGTTTGTCATCGCGATATGCCCTGTTTCGGCGGCGGCGCTGGCGGCCGGAGGAGCTCTTCCTCCCTGGGACGCCTTTCACGCGCTCACGGCCGGATGGCTACTGGCGGCGTCGGCTGCGTGCGTCGTATTCGTGGCGTTCACGTATCGAGCCCGTGAGGCGGTGCGCATGTCGCTGGCCGAGCGTGCGGCCGATGACAAACCGGATGAGGGTGAGCCGCAAGAATCTTCTTCGAGCGAAAGCGCTTCCGCCGCCGGCGCGCCGCATTGGCTGGTGGCGGCCCGCGCCACGGCGTTCTGGTTGGCGCTGATCGGCGGGCTGGTCGTCGTGTTTGCGGTGCGCACTTGCGGCGCCGATCCGACCGTCTGGTGGTCGGCGGCAACGGTGGCCGCCGTCGCGGTGCTGTTTCTTGTGGCTGCCGTGATGGCGCAGTCAACGGGATTCTCCACGGCGTCGGTCCTCGTCGCCGGCCTGTCTGCGATCCTGTTGTGGTCGGGTGTTTGGACGGGCACCGGGCCGCAGGCCGTCGTCGAGCTCATTGAAATGACGCTCGTCGCAGTGATTCTCCCGGCCGGCGCACTCTTGGCCGCAAGTATCGCGCGGAGCCGGAAGCCGGGGGAGGAATTATCCGCGAAGGGGCGCCGGATCGTGCCGGTCCACCATGTCGTGGCTATCGGCACGACCTTCGTCTTCTTGATGCTGTCGGCGGGATGCCTGTCGCTCTCCACCGCGATGCGATCGTCGTCCGGCGGCCCGCCAGCCGTCGACGTCAGCAACGTCGGGGGGCTGATCGTGCTCGGCTTGTTGGGCTTGTTGCTTGCCGCGTCGTTATGGGACCGCGCGAGCGTGTCCGTGCTGCCATGCCTGTATGCGTGGGGAATCACGGCGCTGGTCTTGCTTCTGGATCAGCACGAGGATCGCCCCCTGCTGGCCGCACTGCAAGCGGATCCGGAACTAGCGGCGCGGTTTACGCACATGGCCGTGGCGCCTGCCGCGGCTGTGTACGTGGCACTGACGGGACATCTATGGATGCGGGGGTTGCACTTGGCTCGGTGGGGAAACCGGCTGGGTGTTCCCCAGTCGGTGGTCGCGCTCGAGCGTACTGTGGTTTGGTTTACGATCGCGTCGCTTGCAATAGCCGGCAGCTCGGTGCTTGTAGCTATGGATGTCGTGCTATCGTTCGAGGTGCCGTGGATGCGGGCCGCTGCCGCGTTT
>CAYQAJ010000016.1:18941-37491 GCA_964415245.1 uncultured Pirellulaceae bacterium
CGTTTGCGCCCGCCGTGGCGGCCTACGGAATCGGCTGCCTGGCGCAAGGGAAACGCCGCCCGCTGTTCCAGCTCCTTTGCTTGCTATTGGCCGGCGGCACGCTGGTACTGCTGGGCTGGGCCGACATGCAGCCCGGGTGGACGACGCTGCTCGTGTTGCGGCGGACGATCCGGCTGCTGATCGCTTCGGCGGTGATCACGTTCGTTTACGCCGCATTGCCTCTGTTGATCCGCCGCGTGGCGGTGTTTCGCTCGCTGGCCGAGGGGAGCGACTGGCTGAAGGCGCTGCGGCGCGTGGCGGGCATCGTCGGCGCTGGTGCCATGATCGCGCTGTTGATAATGCTGGGGCTGGAACTGGCACTGTTCGACCCCGACATCGGCGCCCCGCTGGAAATCGCGGAGGTGGGGGCCGTGGCGGTGGTGCTGGTGCTAATGATCGTGGGCTTGTTGGCGCTGGCTCTTGTGCCGGCACCGCGTCGGACCGAGGCTGCATCCGCCGGAGAAGCGAACGACGCCGATCGAGCGCAGCACCCTGCCGGTCTCTCCGAGCGGCTGCGGATGGCGTGTGTCTACGCGGCCCAGGCGACGGCGGCGCTGTTGTTCGCCCACCTGTTCCTGTCGCGGCCGATGCTGTTTTTCAACACGCTCCGTCCGTACTGGCCGTACGTCGTGATGGTGATCGCGTTTTCCGGCGTGGGGGCGGGCGAGCTGTTTCGCCGCTACAAGCTGCACGTGCTGGGGGAGCCGTTCCAGCGGGCCGGGGCGTTTCTGCCGCTGTTGCCGGCGCTGGCTTTCTGGGTCATTTCGAGCGAGAGCTCGTATTCGTTCGCCGCGCTCGGCACGTCGTATTCGCTCGTGCTGTTCGTAATCGGGCTGTTGTACGTGCTGCTGTGTATCGTGCGCAAGAGTTTCGCGGCTGCCGTGGCCGCGGCGGTGGCGGGCAACGCGGCGCTGTGGGCGCTGCTGGCGGAGCAGGGTTTCTCGGTGCTCGTCAACCCGCAGATTTGGCTGATTCCGCCGGCCGTCTCCGTGCTGATTGCCGCGCAGTACAATCGCAACCGCCTGAGCACCGGGCAACTTACCGCGCTGCGGTACGTGTCGATTCTCGTCATCTATCTCAGCTCAACCGGCGAGATGTTCATCACGGGAATCGGCAATAGCGTCTGGCACCCCATGGTGCTGACCGCCCTGGCGCTGGCCGGTGTGCTGTTGGGAATGGCGCTGCGGGTGCGGGCTTTTCTGTATCTGGGATCGGGATTCGTGCTGCTGGCGGTGGTGAGCATGGTGTGGCACTCGTCGCGGGCCCTGGGCGAAGTGTGGCCCTGGTGGCTGTTCGGCATCGGCACGGGGCTGCTCTTGATGATCACGTACGGCCTGTTCGAGCGGAATCGCAAGCAGATCCTCGATCGCGTGCGGCGGATGCAGCAATGGGAACGGTGAGGGAACAGCGGAGAGCGGAAGGCGGATTTCGGAAGTCGGAACGTGGAGACTCGGAGAAGGAAAGCCGCAACCCGACTTCGGGGCACTCCGGCGGGGGGTACGGGGCGTAGGGTGGGTTTTGCCACCGGGTCGACGGGCATATTTCCAGATTTTCCCTGCCGAACGCGTCGTTGCGCTACATGTATCTGTCGGAGCGTCGACCGTGCGGCGCTTGCGTGAGAAAACCGATAAATCGGATGACATGGATATCCCCGACCGATAGAATCAAGGGTGATCAACTCACGACGGTTGTGCGCTGGGACTATTGCGGCGTATTCGTCGGGAGTTAGGTGGTTCGTGCGGTGGCGCTGAGCGCTTCGTTGGATCGAAAGCGCACCAGGTGAGAAAGAAAGTCTGCGCCGCCGCTTGCGGCTTCCCTTGTAGGGTTGTACGGCAGCAAGGGAGGGCACCTCGTGCCTGTTGTCGTTAGTTGCAGTTGTGGTGCGCGTTTCGAGGCCAAGGACACGCTGCTCGGCAAGCGGGTCAAGTGCCCCCAGTGTGGCGGTGCGCTGGCGATTCCGTCGGCGCAGTCGCAGGCGGCAGGCGCAGCTTCGGCCCAGCCTCAATCTCTGCCCAGCCAAGCCGCTCCGCGCCAGCCGCAGCCAAACCAAGCGACGGCGCGCCAGCAGCAGCCGCCCCAAGCCTCGCCCGCACAAGCCCAGAAGCGCGCGGCCGATCCACGTCAGGCTCAGCAGCGCGCCGCCGCGCAGCGGCAGACACAAGCCCGCCGACCCGTGCCGCAATCACCGGCTGGCGACGTCCCCGTGCTCTCGTCGTCCGACGTGGTCGACAACGACCCGCTCGGTTTGGGAAGCGATCCCCTGGGTGGCGATCCGCTGGGATTGGGCGGCGACCCGCTGGGCGGTGACCCCTTGGGAGGCGGCGACCTGTTGGCAGGTGTCGATGCGTCGGCCTTTCCGGCGGCTCCCGCTGGTGGAGCGCTGGCCGGCGGCATGGGAATGCCGGGCGGAATGGGAATGGCGGGCGGTGCAGCGTTCGCCGTGCAAAAGCCGGCGCGAGAGGGACTCCATCCTGCCGTCATCTACTCGATGATCGGCGCGGGCGGGGTGGTGGTTCTCATGATCGGGGCCATCGTCGTGATGAGCATCATCCATGCCTTCAAAACGCCGCAGGTCGCCACGGGCAACAATCCGCCGAGCGGCACGCAAACGGTAGGCGCCGGCGGGCCGCAAACCTCAGGCCAAACGAGCGGAAGCGGTACGGGAAGCAGCAACCAAGGCGGCGGCCCCACAGGCAGCGGTACTGGCAGCAATGGCAAAGGCGGCAGCGACAAAGGCGGCGGCGACAGCACGAATCCCTTCGTGAACCCACCCGATGCCACGGGTACCGGGAACACTGGTACGGGCGGCAGCGGGACCTCGAATCCCGTGCAGCCGGGTGTGCCGACCCTCCCCGCTGGCGTGGAAAAGTGGTACACCGACCAGTCGCAGACGTTGTGGGGAGCGCGTCGCGTCGAGGAAGACGATCCGATCATCGCTCGATACAGTTGGATGGTCGAGCTGCTGCCGCACTTGGGGCATCAGGCCATTTACGACAGGTTTGACCTCACCAAGTCGTGGGCCGACAGTGTCAATGACTTGCCCGTGGCGGCGGTGATCCCCCAGTTCATCAATCCGGCCGACGACCGATATCGCTGGAAGGGGTATCCGTTCCATAGCTCCGGCCTGACGCACTTCGCCGGCATGTCCGGGATCGAAGACGGCCGCTCAGTGGTGGCGGCTAAGTTGCCGCGGAACGACCCGCGGGCCGGCATCTTCGGCTACGACGAGGTGGTGCGACTCGATCAGATTACCGATGGTGCCGCCAACACGATCATGATCATCGGTAACGGCGAGCTGGTTTCACCCTGGGCTGCCGGGGGCGGCGCGACGATTCGCGGCGCCCGAGAGCCGTACTTCAAGAAGATCGGCGGCTTCGGCTCGCGGGGCACTCCCCGGCCGGGTGCGTACGCGTCGTTTGCCGATGGATCGGTGCGATTTCTCTCGGCCGACATGGATCCTTCCGTGTTTCGCGCCTTGGCGACGGTTCATGGCGGCGAGAGCATCGACGCCGGGCAGATTCCCGAAACGATCGACAGCCTGCCGATGTTGAAACCGCAGGACGTGCCGCCGTTGAAAATCGAAGTGCAGATCATTCCGGTATTGAAATGAACGGCGAGGTTCGTCAGTTGTCCTTTGTCAGTTGTCAGTAGAGCCTATTGCAAAACCGTAGCGGCGAAGGGGACAGCCACACACAAAGTTCTCAGTGTTCAGTTTTCAGTGTTCAGTCGGCAGGCAGGCAACGGACAACTGGCAACGGACAACTGACCGCCGCTGCGCAAAATGAGCCAGTCCCCGATGTTTTTGGGAGGAGCCGATCATGAGACGTATGGCGTTTTCGGCCTGTGCCGCGTGCTGCTTGTTGGCCGGCTTGCTCTCGTCGGGAGCGCGGGCCGACGTGATCGAGTACACGTTGCCCGGTACCAACCTGGCGATGATGATTCAGGGCAAGGCCCAAAGTAATCCCGGGGGCACGGTCACGGTCACGCACCCCAAGTATGGCAACTTTTACTTCTCGCGCGAAAACGTTCGTATCTACGAGGCAGCGCCGACCACCCAGATCTTCGCCCGCAAACTGGGCGCGGCCCAGGCGCAAAAAGACGCGAATGCCGCCATGGAGGCTGCCCAATGGGCCCTCCGGCACGGTCTATTGCCGCAGGTATACGCGGCCGTCGACGCGGCTCTGGAGATCGACCCGCAGCACGCCGACGCCCGCCGCATGGCCGACCTGCGGCAGAAAATCAGCCAGCCTCTGCCCGACTCGCCCGAGCAGGAGGAGCGATTGAAAAAATCCGTGCGGCTGTACGAAATGAAGATCGCCAAGAGCAACCACTATCTGCTGCTGCACGACACGCCCGACGAACCGACCGGACGAGAAAAGAAGTCGCGTTCCCAGTTGCGGCTGGAGCTGTTGGAACAGGTGTACGAGAGTTTCCTGCTTCGCTTCTACTCGCAGGGCGTGGAGCTGGAGATTCCCAAGGAGCGGCTGATGGTGGTGTTGTTCAACGAATACGACGACTTCTACGACTATTCGACGCAACTGAGCCCCAGTTTGGCCAGCGCCGCGGGTTTTTGGGACCCGGACTCCAACGTGGCTTACTTCTACGACCACGGCACCGACGATCTGTTCAAGGCGCTGGACCGCGTCACCAAGGAAATGGTGCAGGCCAAAGAGGAAGCCATCAGGCAACGCGCCCCCGGCGCCGGGCAGCTCCGCCGAATCACCGACGCGCTGGTGCTGTTGATTGACGTAGCGCGGGAGAACGAAGACATCACCGTCGTCAGCCACGAGTGCACGCACCAGATGGCGGGGAACACGGGGCTGTTGCCCCGCGGCGTAAGCATTCCCTCGTGGGTACACGAAGGATTGGCCACGTACTTTGAATCGCCCAGCGAGGCGGCCTGGAGCGGAATCGGCGCCGTCAACGAAACGCGCATCGAGTGGTACCGCGCGCTGGAGCCACACAAGAGCATTTCCAATATCGACTTCATTGTGGGCGACCAGATTTTCGACTATGCCGCCTCGCACGGCGCTAAGCTGCACGGTTACGGCCAGGCGTGGGCCCTGACGCACTTTCTCATGGAGCGGCACTTCGACCAGTTCATGGATTACTATCGCCGCCTGGGCGAGCTGCCGCCCGATATCGTCTTCAGTGCCGAAACGCTCAACGAAGTGTTCACGGAGTCTTTCGGTAAGGACCGGGATACGTTGAACCTCGAGTGGCGGCGGTACATGCGCACCTTAAAGACCGATATGGAAGAGATTCTGGGCGAGAACTAGTACGCGAAGTGTTCAGTGTTCAGTTTTCAGTCGGCGGAGAGGGTGCAGAGACAAGAGTCCAGAGTCGAGAGTCCAGAGCCGGAAGCCGTGACACCATGACTGAGGCCGATACAGCAACGGACAACTGACCACGGACAACTGGCTACTGACAACTGACCACGGACAACTGACTGCCGCTCGGCAATGCGGGTTCGTTCCCCGGTCGGTTGGGGTTAGTCGGCGTCGCCTGCCAGCATTTTGCAGTAGCTCTCGTAGCGTCGGGCGTCGAGCCGGCCGTCGGCTACTGCGTCCTTCACCGCGCAGTCGGCCTCGTGCGTGTGCGTGCAATCGGGAAACCGGCACAGATGCACGTAAGGACGCAGATCGCGGAAGCACCCCGCGATCTCCCCGGGCACTATGTCCCAGAGCTGGAACTGCCGCATGCCCGGTGTATCGACGACGTAGCCGCCCTGCGCGAGCGGGAGCAGCCGCGCCGTGGTGGTGGTGTGGCTGCCTTTGCGCGTCTCGCGGCTCACCTCGCCGACGCGGAGCTTAAGATCCGGCTCGATGGCGTTGAGCAGCGACGACTTACCCACGCCGCTCTGACCCAACAGCACACTCTCCTTGTCCTTCATCAGCCGGGCCAGTCGGTCGACGCCGAATCCGGTGGCGGCGGAAACGAACAGCACCGTGTACCCCATCTGGCCGTAGACGCCGGCCAGCGGCTCCAAGTCGGCGGGGTCGACTCGGTCGACCTTGTTGATACAGATGACGGGGCGTACGTGGCTCAACTCCGTCGTGACCAGGAAGCGATCGACGAGATTGGCCTTGAGCGGCGGGTCGCAGGTGCTGGTGACGATCAGGGCCTGATCGAGGTTGGCCACGATCACGTGCTGCCTTCCCCGACTAGCGCGGCTCACAACATTGGTGCGGGGTTCGATCCGCTGGATCGCTCCCTCGCATGGGCCGACGCGACGAAACCAGACTCGGTCGCCCACCGCCACCGTTTGCCGCTGTGTGGTGCTCAGCGTTTTGAGCAGACCTCGCGTGACGCAGTTGTAGAGACGGCCGTCGTCGCCCTGCACCGAGCTGGCCAGGCCGTGCACGCTCAGCACGCGGCCCAGCATGCCGTCGGCGTCCCCGACCTTAAGATCGACCGACAATCCTGAAACGTCGTCGGCCTGCGGTTGGCCGATGACGGTGCGGTGCCGCGTCAGCTCCCCCTTGCCGCTGACGCGCTCGGTGGTGGGAGCTTCCTCGTCGATCCGATCCTGTTGGAAGTCGCGGGTCAGATCGCCACGGCGAGTTTGCGACTGGTGGTGTTTGCGAAAGGGAGTGCGGATTCGCTTGCGTTTGTCCGACATGACCCGCGTCAATCCGCCTTATGCTGCTCGGCGGCGTGCGAGGGAGCCCGCGAAGAACGCGACGGCGACTTCCCGTCGGGCTGACCGTTCGAATCGTTTTGCGACTGGGCCGAGGGACCGATCAACTCCGCGATTTTTTGTTCGTCCAGCTCTTCCTGGCGGACCAGGTTCTCGACGAGCCGTTCGAGCTTGTCGCGGTTTTCGGCCAACAGGCTCATGGCGCGCTCATCGGCCTCGTGCAGGATGCGTCCCACCTCCAGGTCGATGAGCTCCATGGTGTGCTCGCTGAACTGGCGATGCTGATGGATTTCGCGACCCAGAAAGGGGTCGTCGTCGCTCATTTTATAGCTCACCGGCCCCAGCCGCTGGCTCATGCCCCAGTGGGTCACCATGCGGCGCGCCAAGCCAGAGGCGCGTTCCAGGTCGTTTTCGGCGCCGACCGTCGTCTCGTTATACAGGAGCCGCTCGGCCGCTCGGCCGCCCAACAGCACGATCAAATTGTCGCGTAGCTCGTGCTCCGACAGGTTGAAGCGATCGTCGCTCGGCAGCATTTGCGTGGCGCCCAGCGTGTGGCCGCGGGGAATGATCGTCACCTTGTGCACGCGGTGTGCGCCGGGCAGCGTCCAGGCCAACAGGGCGTGGCCCGCCTCGTGATAGGCCGTCTTGCGCTTTTCGTCTTCTCGCAGCACTTCGTCGCGCTTGGCACCCATGAGCACCTTATCGCGGGCGTACTCAAAATCCTCTCGCTCGACCTTTGTTTTGTTGTGCCGGGCGGCCCAGAGTGCGGCCTCGTTGACGATGTTGCGAATGTCGGCACCGGTGAGCCCGACGGTCGCCGAAGCCATCGACTCGAGATCGACGTCGTCGGCTAGGGGTACGTCGCGCACGTGGACTTTGAAGATTTCGAGCCGTCCCTTCTTCGTGGGGCGGTCGACCGTTACGTGCCGATCGAAGCGCCCCGGGCGGAGCAGCGCGGGGTCGAGGACATCGGGTCGGTTGGTGGCGGCCAGCACGATGACCGAGTCGGTCTGCGTGAAGCCGTCCATCTCGTTGAGGATCTGGTTGAGCGTCTGTTCGCGTTCGTCGTGACCGCCCCCCAAGCCGGCGCCGCGCTGGCGGCCGACCGCGTCGATCTCGTCGATGAAAATGATCGACGGCGCGTTGTCCTTGGCGACCTTGAACAAGTCGCGCACGCGGCTGGCGCCCACGCCCACGAACATCTGAATGAACTCCGATCCGCTCACGGAGAAGAACGGCACGCCCGCCTCGCCCGCCACGGCACGAGCCAGCAGCGTCTTGCCGGTGCCCGGCGGGCCGTTCAAGAGAACGCCCTTGGGCACGCGTCCCCCCAGGCGCTGGAACTTCTGGGGGCTCTTGAGAAACTCGACCAGCTCCATCAGGTCCTGCTTGACCCCCTCCAGGCCGGCCACGTCCTTGAACGTGGTGTGCTGCTTGGTGGCCTCGTATCGCCGGGCCGGGCTCTTGCTGAAGCCCGAGAGAAACCCACCCCCCATCAGCTCGTTGCGCGTGCGTCGCAGCGAAAGCCACATGAACAACAGCAGGGCCAGCGGCAGGCCGATGGCGATGGCGTAGAACAGGATCAGGCTGTTGTCGGTCTTGGGGCGGATGGCGTACGATATACCCTCTTTCTTGCGCTTCTCTTCCAAGAGCTCGATCAGCCTCGCCTGCGACTCGTTGCCGGGGGGAAGCTGGACGCGAAACTGCTGTTCCAGGGCGAGCGGATTCCCGTCCTTGTCCTTTTTCTCGTACGTCACTTTGCCGTCGCTGCCGATCCGCCCGGGATCCAACGGCGGCTGCTTGAAAAATCCGTATGCCTCGTCTTCGCTGATCTCGACGCGGCTGATGTTGTCTTTGGCAAGTTGCGCCAGAAAGAAGTCGTAATCGATCAGCGACCGCTTCGGACCGCGTGTCCAAAACAGCACCAGGGCCACGACCGCCAGCACCAACAGCAACAACAGCAGGTTCGGTCCGCGCAGCAACGGGCGCGGCCCGGGCTGCTGAGGGCGCTGCTCTTGAGGCTCCTTCTCCATCCGCATGCCTTTTCTGGTCGAATGCTCCGCGGCACCACCGGTCCACGCACTTGCCCGTCACGGTCGTCCCGTGCAAACGGGCACGTGGTGCACCGGGCCAGCTAATTGTATCCCAGGGTCACGTTCGGTGCGATGCGGCCTTGAGGTGGAGCGGGCGATTGCCCGGCTCTTGATTCGTGGACAATTTCGCCGCCGAATCTGTTTGAGCAAGCGTGATGCAGCAGATGGGCGCGTTCGAGGCGACCCCAGCCGCTCTCATTGCCATTGGAGTCGCGGATCGCCGTCTCACCGCCGGCCCGCTGCGCGCGGCGGGTCGAGATAGAGGCGGTTGAAGATCTCGGGGTCGAATTCGTCGCGAGGGATGAAGGCCGGACCGGCGGTCCCACCGTCGGTTTCGCGAACCCCGTTTTCCGCCGGGTCTGCCCGAGAGGAGCCTTCACGCAATGCGGCACCATCCCGACCGCCGGCAGAGGTGGACTCCGGCCCTCGAGAAATTTGCTCGCGCTCGCCCGAATCCGGCAAAGGCCGGGTAGCGAACGCGTCGGACGCAATTCCATCGCGAGATGGCAAGGGCGCGGGGTCGCGCCGGCGAGCGCCATTGCGCTGCATGAGGACGTGCGAGGGAAACTCGGCCATGCTGGCCAGCGGCGCGTCGGTGACCTCGTGCGAGTCGGTTTCGCCTCGCGCCACCATTTGCACCCAGGCCGCGATTGCCTCGTACTGTTGTTTATTGCGCTGGTCGAATAGAGCCTCGGCGGCCGTGCCGTGGGGCGCAAGCGGCACCGTGAGCAGTGGACTTGCGTCGGGGGCGTCAGGGTCGATCTGGCCCAGCGTGGCATGCAGGTTGCGCTGTGTGAACCGCCGCGTCACGGGGTCGCCGACGCTCGGCCTGAGCAGGCGATAGCGCGATGTTCCATTGGATCCATGGCAGCCGCTCGTCGAGCAACGGTTGAGTAGCACCGGTTGCACGCTCGACACGAAGCGTTCGAGGGTCGCCGCATCGATCGCTTTGGTAAGTTGATCGAGCTCTTCGACGCTGGGTGCATGGGCAGCGGCGTCGTTCTTCTCGGTCGCGGTGGGCGGTGGCGCATCGGTCAGCCGGCGCTCGATCAACGTAATTTGCCCATTGGTCGGATCAACGAGACGTGCCGCCAAAAGCTGGTCCGCCGCCCTCGCGGTTAACCCCTGTGCAAGACACCACTCGGCCAGTCCGAGCCTGTCGTCGATTTCGTAGGTGCGCACCTCTTCCCGCTTGCGCTGATAGGCCTCGTCGAGGCTGTGGCAATAGAGCTCGACGTCGGCGACCGAAAGATTGATCTCCGCGTTGTCGCCCAACACGATGATGAATCGGTCGCCCAGCCGCGTCACCGTGCCGGTCAGCACCTGGCCGTTGCGCAGCACGAGCACTTCGCCATTCGCGCTGCCCGGCAATTCGGCCGCCGGCGCGGATGTCGCGTCCGCTAGGAGGCTGACGACGACGCAGACTACGGAAATCAGGAGAGTGGGGCCGGTAGACATGGCCCGCGGACAGTAATCGCCACCGGCCCTTGGCGTCAATGTCAGCCGCCGCCCGTGGGACAGGCTTTCCAGCCTGCCTGTGCCTTGCTGGCGCGATGCCGTGCCCTCGGCAGACGGGAATGTCTGCCCCACACAGATAGCCGCCACCTTGATGTGGCGCTCGCCGGGTCCCGCCGCATTCGTGGGGTGCCGCCGGCTACCGCTGGCGATTTCGGGCGTCCGGTATTATTCTGGGAAAGAGACACTTGCGCCCGAATCTCGGCTCCGGGAACGATTCCGCGAGGCACCCGGCGAGACGGGCGACCGATTCGGGACGCGAATCCGTGGGGGGGAGCCAGCCACCACAGCGACGACATATCCATTACAGCGGTCGCGTGCAGGGGGTCGGCTTCCGGTTCACGGCCGCCACAGTCGCGGGGCGGCACGACGTCTCGGGCTACGTGCGAAACCTGGCCGATGGCCGCGTGGAGCTGGTGGCGGAGGCGACCAGCGAGGTGCTCGACAGCTTCCTGGCCGAGGTGGCCGCCGCGATGGACTGGGCGATCGCCGACGTTCAGGTTGAGGTGCTGCCCGCCACGGGCGAGTTTTCCGGTTTTCGCGTCCGATAATTGAACCCAAGCCAATGGGAACCCGTAGTTTCGGATGTATTGACGCGGTGCAACGAAGAACCGACGGGATGTACCGATGATCGATCGCATTGGTCATGGGGATTTGGTCGTTGGTCATTTCTTCGGCATTCGTCATTCGGGCTTCGACATTCGCCTTGTACGGAGTTAACCGACTCGGCGTCCACGAGCAATGAGCTTTCTCCAAGTCACATAGGCCTGCCGCGACCATGCCCTTCACTCTTGTCAACCAGGTGCCCGATTGGGTCCCCATTTGGCTGACCCCCGTCTGGCTGCTGGGCATGGGGGTTACCGCGGGGCTGCTCATTCTCCTTCTCTTGTGGGGCGTGGGGTTGCTCGTTTCCCGGCTCCCGATGATCGGCCGCTTGGCCGAGCATTCGCTCGGGCGAAACGTGGCCCTCGCGGTGCTGTCGATCGCGGGGTTCGCGTTGTTGCTGCTCATGCCGCTGATGCGGGTGTTCTCGGGCGCGGCGGGCGACGGAGGGACCGCACTGACCGTAGGCGGCTTGGTGCTCTGGATTTGCGCCGCGGCCGGGGGAGCGGTGGCGCTGGCCACCGTGCTCGTCGTGCTCACGTCGCGCCGCGCGATGGCCGAGGTTCCCATGGCCATTCGCGAAGGTGTGATGTGGCCGTTCTTCATTCTACTGGTCACCGTGTCGCTCTTCTCGATCGCGATCACGCTCGTGGTGCGCGACCCGATTCGGGTCCTTTCCGACGTAGGCCGGCTCCCTTTCGCGAACGTGTCGACCGAGTCCTATTCGATCGCCGCCGCGGATCGCCAGGACGATAACCTGCCGCAGCCGCTTCCGCTGGCCGATTCTTTCCGCGGCGACGAAGTCGAGCGGCTTTCGATGACGGCCGACCAGCCGCTCGAATTGATGCCGTCCCCGGATCCTGGACTCGGCAACGCCTCGATCATGCGCGTTTCTCCCCAGGACACGTACCAGTGGTTGCGCGGCGGCGCCCTGGTCAATCCACTGCCGGAAGAACCCATCGATACGCTGTACGTCGTCAACAAGGGGGACCGCCAAGGCACGCTGAATATGGAGGTGGCCACGGGGCCCCTCTATCCCGAAGTGAGCATGGTGGTCTGGACCGCGCTGGCCGTGGTGGTGTTGTTCCTGGTGTACGTGGTCCACCGCACGCTGATGCCCCGCATCTCCGCCGTAGCGCTGGTCACCGTCAAGTCGGAAATCGCCCAGCCAATGTTTCTCTTTCTGGCGGTGGCGGGCAGTCTCGCCATGTTGATCTTCGTCTGGCTTTCTTTCTTCACGTTCGGCGAGGACGTGAAGATGCTCAAGGACTCGGGCATGGCGCTGGTGTCGGTGCTGTGCATCGTGCAGGCCGTGTGGGCTGCCAGCACGTCGGTGTCGGAAGAAATCGAGGGACGCACGGCGCTCACCGTGCTCTCCAAGCCGTTGGGTCGCCGCGATTTCATCTTCGGCAAGTTCCTGGGCATCGCCTGGACCGTAACGCTGCTGTTTTGCCTGATCGGTCTGGCTTTCCTGGTCGCGGTGGCCTACAAGCCGGTGTATGAATCCAACGAAACCTACACGGCGGGCCTCACTTGGCAGACGTGTTACCTGGAAATGAGCCAAACCGTGCCGGGGCTTGCCCTGGTGCTGATGAAAACGCTCGTGCTGGCCGCGATCAGCGTTGCCATTGCCACACGGCTGTCGATCGTGGCCAACTTCGTCATCAGCTTTTCCGTATACGTGCTGGGGCACTTGACGCCGCTGATCGTCCAGTCGTCCGAGACGACGTTCGAGATCGTCCGGTTCGTGGGGGTCCTGGTGGCGGTCATCTTTCCCAACCTGGAGCTGTTTAACGTGCAGGCCGCCACGGCCGGCGGAAAGGTCGTGCCGTTTGAATACTTGGGCGGCGCGTTGCTATACTGCACGTTGTACGGGGCGATTGCCACCCTGCTGGCCCTGTTGCTATTCGAGGACCGCGACCTGGCCTAGCCCCGAGCATGCGCTCTTCCCATCGAATCGGTCCTGCGCATTCGGCGCGGATCGGGCTTTGCTGTTTTGACACACAGGATCGGCTCGCTCACCTCCTTGAACCGCTGGCGTCGAACGTTGCGACCCGGCGGGCCGACTTGCGACCTTCCGCCGCTTTGGCTATTCGAGGCGGCGGCGGCGCCATGGGCCGATGGATCGACGGACGGCGCACCCAGGAAGACCGGGAAGGAATCTGCCGAGACCGACGGGGGTCGCAGCCGCGCTTGCCGCACGCACACATGACACCCGAAAGCCGCTGCGATGCATTGGCCCTCGTTCCACCGGGCACGCAAGCGAACCGGCGCTCCGGCCGGGCTGTTCGTGTTGTCCGTGGTCGGTGGCGTGACCCTGCTGACTATGCCCTTGGTGCTCGTGGCCGTCGGCTTGTGGGTGCATCTACTGGTCGGCCGCGGCGGATCGCTCGTGCCTCGCGACTGGGTGCTCGGGCCTTGGGCCAGCGGGCAGCTCTTCGGCTTGCCGACGTTGGATACCGACCTGCGGTATCTCGTCGTGCTGCTCCCCGTTGGCGTTGGCTTAATGGTTCTCCATGCGGTCGCGCTACTCGCCGTGGGACGCGCGGCCCATCGCGCCGCCGCGTCGGGCACCGCGCGCATTCGTGAGGCCATCGTGCGGCAAGCCCAGAAGCTGGATACCGGCGACTGGCTCGGTCCCGGGCAGCGACGCCCCGACGACCTTCTCATCGAGCGATGCGAAGCGCTTTACCGGGGGCTGTTCGAGTGGCGGCTCGCGTGGGCATATGCGATGGGGGCGCTCGTCGCGCTGCTCGCCGTAGCGCTGGCGGTAAATTGGTTGTTCACGCTGCTCGTGGCGCTCTTGGGCTGGTTTCTGTGGCGGATGTTTGCGTGGTACCGCCAGCGAACCGAACAGATGGCACGCCTCGCACTCGATCGGGCCGATCACGAGCAGGCCCTCCTACTGCAATTGCTGCATGCCAGCCCGGTGGCGTCGGGAATGCACAACGAAAGCCGCACCGAGTTTCCGCTGGCCGGCGAGTTGCGCCGCTGGACCGCCGAATCGCGCAAGGCCGAAATCCGACGCTCGGGGCGCGGCGCCGTGCTCGCCCTGTTGATCGCGGGCGGTGCGATTCTGCCGCTGTTGGTGGTCGGGCTCAACGTGCTCGCCGAGCCGCCGCGAATGAGCGTTGCCGGGTTTGTCGTGATCCTGTTCGCACTGGCCTGGGCCGTGGCGCCCGCGGTGCGGCTTTACCATCTACCCAACACGATGTCCCACGCCGAAGCGGCCGCGGCCGACATCCTGGCATTTCTCGACCGCGCACCTCCGGTGGCTGAATCCCCCGACGCCCGCCCGCTCGACCGGCTTCAGCACGGGCTCGAGCTGAACGACGTCACCATGCACGACCACGGCGGCCAGCGCGTGCTCGACGCCGTCACGCTGTCCATCGCCGCCGGCCAGCGCGTGGGCGTCCTTTCCTCCGACGGCCGCTCGACCTTGGCGCTCGCCGGGCTGTTGGTGCGCAATTACGACCCCGACTCGGGCCTCGTGCTTTTCGATGGCAACGACATTCGCCAGGCCGCGCTCGATTCGCTCCGCCGGCAAGTCGCGGTCGTCGCCGGCCAGCGGCTCCTGTTTACCGCCACCGTCGCCGACAACATCGGCCAGGGTCGATCGAACTACGAAATGCAGGAAATCGCCCAGGCCGCCAAACAAGCCGGCGCGTACGACCTCATCCAACAACTGCCGCAGGGCTGGCGCACGATTGTGGGCGAGCGCGGCGAACGGCTCGAGCGATTCGACGCTCTGCGCATCGCCCTGGCCCGCGCCATACTGTGGGACCCCTCGGTGCTGCTGGTCGAGGAGCCCGACCCGCTCGACGACGAGTCCGCCCGTCAGCTCGACGAAGTCCTCCGCGCGCTTGCCGAGAACCGCACGCTGATCGTCATCCCCAACCACCCGGCGACGCTGCGGTGGCTCGACCACATCGTCCTATTGCACGAAGGCCGCATCGACGCGCAGGGCACCCACGCCAAACTGCTGCAAAGCAGCGCCCTCTACCGCCACCTGAACTACGTTCGCTTCGACCCGCTGGGGCGGCAGCGGGCGTGATCGGGCCGCGTCCGCACCGCAACTTGCCGGTTTTTTCCTTGATCGGCCAAATCGTTTTCTCGCCGCGTCGAATCGCCGATCCGCGTTCGATACTTTGCCAGCCCCCGCTCACTCTCGCTACAATAGACCACCAAAATCCCATCCCCTCTGCACTCGCGCCCCGCTCCACCACAGGAGGTTCTTCCATGCACCGACGTCGATTCCTGCAAACGACTGCTGCCGCCGCTGCTGCCCTCTCCGCCGGCGCCTATGCCTACGCCGCCTCCGACGAAAAGCCCAAGCGCGTCGGGCTCATCGGTTGCGGCTGGTACGGCAAGTGCGATCTGCTGCGGCTCATTCAAGTGTCGCCGGTCGAAGTCGTTTCGCTGTGCGACGTCGATTCCAACATGCTCTCCGAAGCGGCCGATATCGTCGCCTCGCGCCAGAAATCGGGCCACAAGCCGCGCACCTTCGCCGACTATCGCGACATGCTTAAGGAGAAGGACCTCGATATCGTGCTCATCGCCACGCCCGACCATTGGCACGCCCTGCCCATGATTGCCGCCGTGCAGGCCGGTATGGACGTGTGGGTGCAAAAGCCCATCAGCGTCGATGTGGTCGAAGGCCAGTCGATGCTCGCCGCCGCTCGCCAACACGGCCGCGTCGTGCAAGTCGGCACGCAGCGCCGCAGCACCCCGCACATCATCGAGGCCCGCGACCGCGTCGTCCGCGAAGGTCTGCTGGGCACCATCGGCCTGGTCGAAATCTATTGCTACTATCACATGCGTGCCCGCAATAACCCGCCCGACACCGACCCGCCCCCCAACCTCGATTACGAAATGTGGACCGGCCCCGCCCCCATGCGGCCGTACAACTCCCTGGTGCATCCGCGTTCGTGGCGGGCGTTCATGGAATACGGCAACGGCATCATCGGCGACATGTGCATCCACATGCTCGACATGGTCCGCTGGATGCTCGACCTGGGTTGGCCCAACCGCGTCCATTCGTCGGGCGGCATCTACGTCGACAAGAAGAGCAAGGCCAACATCAGCGACACGCAAACGGCCACGTTCGACTTCGGCGATTTACCGATCGTGTGGGAGCATCGCACGTGGGGCACTTCGCCCGACCCGGCCTACCCCTGGGGCGCCACCATCTACGGCGACAAAGGCACGCTGAAGGTGAGCGTACAGAGCTACGATTTTATTCCGCAGGGCGACGGCCGACCGATCCACGGCGACGTGGTATACGAGCTGGAAGAGTACCCCGAGGACAAGACCGAAAAGGACCTGGAGCGGCACGTGGCCCCGGCCATTCGCGGCCACATGAAAGACTTTTTAGCTGCGATCGCCTCCCGCGGCCGCCCCGTGGCCGACATCGAGCAGGGGCACATCTCCACGGCAAGCTGCATCCTGGCCAACATGTCGATGCAGCTCGGCCGCTCGCTCACTTGGGACGAAGAGAAACAAGAAATCGCCGGCGACGACGAAGCCAATAAACTCCTCCGCCGCCCCTACCGCGACCCCTGGAAACACCCTGAGCCCGATAGTGTGTGAAGTCGAGTCACAGACAACTCAATTGGAGGAAGGTTTTCAGTGTTCAGTGTTCAGTCGGAGCAAGTGCGTTGTGCCGTGAAACACCGGCGCCGCAAGTGTTGCTAACGTCGAAGACGTCCATCAACCACCAACCACTAACAACGGACAACTGACCACGGACAACCGACAACCCCTCCCCTCCGAACTGAAAACTGAAAACTAGAGGCCCCCATGTCGACCACCCGCTTCCTGACCCTGTCGCTCGCTATCTCACTAATCGTCTGCAGCGCGTCCCCCGCCTCCGCCCGCGCCCCGCTCGCTCTCAATCTCTCCGGCGTCGTCGATTGGTCGAGCGAGATCGTGTTCGTCGACGTGTTCAAGGCTTCGCGCGCCTGGATCAGCCAGGCCGAGGGCAAGCCGTGGGGGCGCGGCGGGCCGCTCGACGTCGACGACCGCGGCAACGTCCGCCGCCTCGCGCCGGGGCAGTATGCCGAAACCGTCGTGTTCACCGACTTCGGCGATCGATTCCCCACCGGCACGTATACCTGCCTGTACGACGGCACCGGCGAAATCGGCCTCACCGGCGATGCCCGCATCACGAAGCGCGAGCCCGGCCGCCTGTCGGTCGAAATCAAACCCAAGGACGGGAGCGTGTTCCTCCGCATCACCCGCACCGACCCCGACGACCCAGTGCGCAACATCCGCCTCATCATGCCCGGCCACGAGGACACGTACGAGAAGCAGCCGTTCAACCCCGAATTTCTCGCCCGCTGGAAGGGGTTTCAGGCGCTGCGCTTCATGGACTGGGGCTCGACCAACAACTCCGAAATCGTCACCTGGAGCGATCGCCCCACGCCCGCCGATCATTCGCAGGCCCTCAAAGGGGTCGCGGCCGAGTACATGATCGAGCTGTGCAACCAGCTCCACGTCGATCCCTGGTTCTGCATGCCGCACCGCGCCGACGACGACTACGTGCGCGGGCTTGCCCGGCTCGTGCGGGAGCGGCTCGATTCGGACCGCAAAATCTACATCGAGTACTCGAACGAGTGCTGGAACGGCGGATTCGGCCAGGCCGGCTACTGCCGCGATGAAGGCAAACGCTTGGGCCTGAGCAACAACGACTACGAGGCACAGCTTCGCTACTACTCCCGCCGTAGCACCGAGATATTCGGCATCTGGGAGAAAGAGTTCGGCGGGCACGACCGACTCGTGCGCGTATTGGCCACGCAATCGGCCAATTCCTGGACGGGCACCACCGTGCTCGACTATCAGGACGCCGCCAAGCACGCCGACGCCATCGCCATCGCCCCCTACTTCGGCTACCGCTGGGGCAACCCCGACCGCGCCGCCGAAGTGGCCAAGATGACGCCCGATGAGCTTATCAAGGCGCTCGCCGAAGACGTGAGCCAGAGCCGCCGCAGTATGGAAGAGTATGCCGCGCTGGCCAAGAAGCACGGCCTCAAACTGATGGCCTACGAAGGCGGCCAACACCTGGCCGGCCACGGCGGCGCCGAAAACAACGACGCACTCACCGCGCTGTTCCACGCCGCCAACCGCCACCCGGGCATGAAAGACCTCTACACCCGCCACCTTGCCGACTGGAACGAAGCGGGCGGCGACCTGTTCTGCGTCTTCTCCTCGATGGGCCGCTACTCCAAATGGGGAAGCTGGGGCCTGTTAGAAAATAGCGCACAAGACCCACTCGAAGTGCCAAAGTACCAGGCGATTCACGAGTACCTGAGCGCGTCGGCAACGCAGCGCTGACCATCGCCAAAGCGTCATTTCTGCGCAGCTCGAAAGCCAGTGGAGCAGGCACGTTCCGCGTGCCAGGCGCGTGCTTTGGCGTCGGCGCGATGCAATAATGGCATGTCACCGAGCACATCTCGGGAGGCTAACTGCCGCGCCCTGGACGTTCCGCTATGTATCGCTTCGTCTTTCTCCTCTGGTCCTTACCGACGCTCATTGAGCGCGCGCCGGACATCGCCAAAGCCTTGCGGGATCAACAGCCGATCGGAACGAGAATAGGTCAGGCGTTTCATCCCGTCTTATTCACCAGCGCGCTGTTTGTGAGATGAATCCCACGTGTGGTTCC
>CAYQAJ010000017.1:0-7592 GCA_964415245.1 uncultured Pirellulaceae bacterium
GTACGACCGCGCCCAGCAGTGCTACCAGCGCGTCCTCGACACCTACCCCGATCACTCCCGCGCCCGGCTGTTCTTTAAGGATGCATCGGCATCGGGCGACATGTTCTACGACGAGGAAGCCCAGAAGCGGCGCGACCGGCTGAGCCAGGTACTCAACGTTCCGGTGACCGACTTCGAGCTGTCGGTGCGAAGCCGCAACTGTCTGCAGAAGATGGGCATCCGCACGCTGGGCGACCTGGCGCGCACCAGCGAGCAGGAATTGCTGGCCAGCAAGAACTTCGGCGAAACCTCGCTGGTCGAAATCAGCGAAATGCTGCACTCCAAGGGGCTCGACCTGGGCCAGTTCGCGCACGAGAAGTTCGAGCCGGAGCCCTACATCGACACGTCGACCATGTCGCCCGACGAGCAGGCGCTGCTGGAGCGCCCCATCGCCGATTTGAATCTTTCGGTTCGGGCTCGCAAGTGCATGGTTCGTTTGGGCATTTCCACGATCGGCGAGCTGGTCCGCAAAACGGCCGACGACCTGCTGGAGTGCAAGAATTTCGGGGTGACCAGCCTGAACGAAGTGCGGGAGAAGCTGACGCAGTTCGCGATTAAGCTGCGGGGGGATTGATCCGCGTCCCATGGTTGGGCAACGTGGAGAGGGATGGCGGCAAGAGTTTTCAGTTTTCAGTTCGGACAGATCGTCCGCCAGCGGCGGAACAACTGACAACGGACAACTGACCGAACTGCGTCGCCGCGTCTCCGTGTCTCCGCGTCACGGGTCCTCATGAACGGCTCCCCTTTCGCGTTTTCGGTGCTGCACGTCGATGCGCATTCGCACGCGCGTCGTTCTGAGTTCCGCACGCCGCACGGCACCGTACCCATGCCGGCGTTCATGCCGGTCGGTACATGCGGCGCGGTCAAGGGCATCACGCCCGACGTGCTCCGCGCCACCGGCGCCACCATGGTGCTGGCCAACAGCTATCATCTCGCGCTGCGGCCGGGCGACGACGTGGTCGCCGATCTGGGCGGCCTGCACCGCTTCATGGGGTGGGAGGGGCCCATCCTCACCGATAGCGGCGGCTTTCAGGTATTCAGCCTCGCCGACGCGGCCGACGTGACCGACGAGGGCGTAACGTTTCGCTCCCACGTCGATGGTAGCCTCCTGCACCTCACGCCTCGTCGCGCGGTCGAGATTCAGGAGAACCTGGGGAGCGACGTGGCGATGGTGCTCGACCACGTGATCTCGCTTCCTGCCGCGGATACCGACGTGCGCGACGCCTGCGAGCGGTCGATTCGCTGGGCCGACGAGTGCCGTCGCGCCGCCCGACGCCCGGATCAGGCGCTGTTCGCCATTGTGCAAGGCGGGCTCGATCCCGAGCTGCGCCGCTCGTGCGCACGTCGGTTGGTCGAGATGGATTTCCCCGGCTACGCGGTCGGCGGTCTGAGTGTCGGTGAATCGCCCGACGAGATGTACCAGGTGCTCGACGCCACGTGTCCCGAGCTACCCCCCGATCGCCCGCGTTACTTGATGGGCGTCGGCCGGCCGCAGGATTTGCTTCAGGCCGTTCGCCGCGGCATCGACCTGTTCGACTGCGTGATCCCGACGCGCAACGGCCGCAACGCCCTGGCGTACACCGATTCGGGCACGCTGCGGCTTCGCAATGCCGCCCATCAGCGCGACCCCCGCCCCCTCGACGAGAATTGTCCGTGCCCGGCTTGCCGCCATAGCCGCGGCTACCTGCGGCACCTGTTCATGACCGGCGAGATGCTCGGCCCCATGCTCCTCTCGGCCCACAACCTCACCTACTACCAGCGGCTGATGGCCGAGGTCCGCGAGGCGATCGAAGCCGACAGCTTCATGGAGCTGTACGACGAAAAGTTGAGCCGCATGGCCGGTGCGGAAACGTAGCCAAAGCTGAGCGGCCCGGGCTGAAAACAGAAATCACAATTCGCAAATCCCAAATCACAAACAACGATCAAACTCCAAACGGAAGTAAGCTCCCAACGGGATCAATGGTCGCGTCGTTCGTTTGAGTCTCCGCTAGCAGATTGAGAACGCGACCCGGGTTTGAAGCTTTGCGATTTTGCCGCATTGCGATTTGTTTGGGATTTGTTATTTGGGATTTGGAGCTTGCCTGCTCACCGCTCCGAAGCGCGGCCGCGCCCCGTGCTATCGGTGACAGCACTCCATCGCTCTTGCCCCGCGATTGCGAGGTCCGTATACTCCGCCCCCTCGTCAATACTTGGCGGCGCGCCCCCATTCGCTTCCCGTCGTTTCGCGCCCCAGCCGTTTCGCGCTCACGCCGCTGCGTCGCAGTTGTGCCGTGTCCAGGCTAGCGCCCCGGGCATCGGTGCTTGCCGCGCCGTAGCTCGCAAAATAGCGGAGACCCGACATGTTCATGCGACTCGTCTCGGCGCCGCTGGCGCTGTTGTTTGCGGCCACCGTGCTCACTGCCAGCGTCTTGGCCCAGGTTCCCCGCGACTGGCCGACCGGCAATGCAGAAGACGCGCGGTGGCGAGCCGCTTTCAAGTCCTCCACGGGCGGATCCGGCGGTGTGGAAACCGCGTCCGCTCCCACGGGTCCCGGCGCTCCGCTCGGTCCGATGGTTGCCGCGCAGCCGCAGGTGCTTTCGCCCCAGCAGATTCAGCCCGTGACGCACGTCACCCAAGGGCTCGACGTATTGCCCAATCAGCACGGCCAGGTGTGGCGTGAGTATGACATCCGCCCTTACACGTCGCGAGTCGTGTCGGTCGAGCGGCCCGAAAAGGCCATCGTCGACTGGATTCTGCGCGAAACCGGCACCGACATGTGGTTCAGCGAGCCCCTCGGCCTGTTGAGCGCGGACAAGAACACGTTGCGCGTCTACCACACGCCCGAAGTGCAGCGCGTGGTTGCCGACGTGGTCGACCGATTCGTCGGCAGCGGCGGCGAAACGCACGCCTTCGGGCTGCATCTCGTAACCGTGGCCAGCCCCAACTGGCGTTCCATCGCGCTGTCGCTGTTGAAGCCCGTGGAAGTGCAGACGCCGGGCATCGAAGCGTGGTTGGTGTCGAAAGAGAACGCGGCGGTGCTGATGAGCGAGCTGAGCAAGCGGACCGACTTTCGCCAGTACAACTCTCCGCAGCTTGTGATCCCCAACGGCCAGTTGCAGAACATTACCCGCACGCGGCCCCGCCCCTACTACCGCGGCGTGCAGCCCAGCGCAACATCGCTGTTGGCCAATGGGATTCAGATCGGTCAGGTCGAGGAAGGCTTTTCGATGGAGCTGAGCCCGCTGCTTTCGGTCGACGGCCGCACGATCGACGCGGTGATCAAGTGCGAGGTCGTACAGGTCGAAAAGCTGGTGCCCATCACGGTCGACGTGCCGACCGGCTTGGGGCAGACGCAACGCGTGGAAGTGCAGGTACCGCAACGCGCCGCCTGGCGGCTGCACGAGCGCTTCCGCTGGCCCACCGACGAGGTGCTGCTGATTAGCTGCGGCATCGGCGCCACGCCAGGTGCCGAACCCTCGACGACACTGGGAGTTCCCAACCCGCTAGCCGTGACCTCACCGCGGGCCGAAGCCCTCATCATCGTCGAAAGCAAGGGCAAAGCCGCCCAAGCCCTCATCGAAAACGACCGCGCCACCGTCGGAATGGCGCCCGGCTACCGGGGCAGGTATTAGCACAACGCCGAGTTTTCAGTGTTCAGTTTTCAGTGTTCAGTTGACTGACATCTGAATGCCAGTGACTTTCCGCACTCACCAAGAGTCTTACGCGCCACGCGAGATCCGCCCGCTCTGGTCTCGCGCTTTCGCCCCTCCTCGCTTTCGCGATGGAGGAATTACGAATCAGCTTAGCACGGCCGCGCGCCAGGCGAGTGCCTTGGCCTGGTGTTCTTTGATGAACGCGTCCTTGCCGTCCATGTAGGCCTGGATGTCGCTGGGGTGCTGGAGAGCCAGGCGCTGTTTCAGCACGGCGTAGGCTTGCGCCGCTTTCGGGTGCGCGATCATGTAGTCGCGGAAGGCGAAGTGGCGGGCGATCTCGGGGCTGTCGGATCGAAATGCGTGGATCTGGTGCGTGCGGTCGCCCGCGGAATCGTCCTTGCGAAAGTATCGCCGGCCCGGGATGCCGAATTCGCCCAGCGCTTCGTAGCCCAGTTGCTCCATAGCAGATTGGCTTTCGTCGAGCCGGGCGATGTCGCCCACTTCGAGCAGGATGTCGATAATCGGTTTGGCGGGGATTCCGGGAATCGCCGTGCTGCCGATGTGATGCAGTGCGGCGACCACGTCGCCCAACGCCCGAGCGATGGCTTCCGCCTCGGCCTCGAAGGCTCTCTGCCACGCCGGATCATGGGGAACGACTCGGATTCGCATGCGAAACTCAGATTGATTCGTTTGTCGGTGGGCCGGCATTCGCCCGTCGGTCGTTTGTTGTCAGTTGTCCGTCGTCAGTTGTCCATTGTCAATTCGCTGGAAAGTGGGCCGGCAGGCGCCACATGAATGTGGCGGCTATCCCTGCGTCTCCGCGTCAGCACGTCTCCGCGTCAATGCCCGGAGCGGGCCGCCTCGACTTGATTGCCCGTCAAATCTAAAATGGCCACTGGTCTGGCGGTTACGGCCCTAGGATCGCCTCCAACCGCCATAGCGGCCCTGATACCCAGGAAACTTCGTTCGCCCGCATTTGTCGCGTTGCCGCTTTCCGGCCCGCGGCCGCATCACGCATAACCGTCCCATGCCCGAACAGCCCTCCAGGCGCGTAGTAATCACCGGCAGCGGACTCGTCAGCCCGCTCGGCAACTCGCCCGAGAAGCTCTGGAACGAGCTGGCGGCGGGCCGTAGCGGCGTGGGGTACATCACGCGGTTTCCGGCCGAGAACCTTCCCACGCGTTTCGGGGCGGAGGCCCGCGACTTCACCGGCAAGATCGACGATTTCGGTCCCCTGGACAAGGCGATTCAGCGGCAGATCAAGAAGGGCCTCAAGGTGATGTGCCGCGAGATCGAAATGGCCGTCGCGTCGGCGCAGTTGGCGCTGGCCGATGCGGGGCTCGCGCCGGGCAGCTACGACCCCGACCGAACGGGAGCGGTGTTCGGCTGCGACTACATTCTGACGATGCCCGACGAGTTCGCCGACGGGATCAAGAGCTGCATGAACGGCAGCGGCCGATTCCACTTTGAGCGCTGGGGCCAACAGGGTCTGCCGAAGGTGACGCCGCTGTGGCTGCTGAAATACCTGCCCAATATGCCGGCCAGTCACGTGGCCATTTACAACGATCTGCGGGGACCCAACAACTCGCTCACGCATCGCGAGGCAGCGGCCAATCTGGCGGTGGGCGAGGCGTACACGACCATCCGACGCGGCTGGGCCGACACCATGCTCGCGGCGGCGACCGGATCGCGCATCCATCCGCTGCGCACGGTGCACGTGAGCCTGTACGAGGAGTGCGCACGCGACGGCGAGCCGACCCGCGCATGCCGACCGTTCGACTTAGGCCGCACAGGCATGGTGCTGGGCGAAGGGGCAGCCACGATCGTGTTGGAAGAGCTGGAAACGGCCCGCCGACGGGGGGCGCGAATCCTGGGCGAAGTAATCGGGCACGGATCGTCGACGGTGGTCGATCGCAGCGACGCACCGAACACCGAGCTGGCGCTGGCCAACGCCATGACGGCGGCACTGCGAAGCGCCGGCGTGACGCCCAGCCAGATCGACCACGTCCACGCTCATGGCCTGTCGACCCGCAAGGGCGACGCCGACGAGGCGCGGGCGATCCAACGCGTGTTCGCCGACCACCCCGACGTGCCGGTCGTGGCCGCCAAGAGCTATTTCGGCAATCTCGGCGCCGGCGCGGGAATGGTCGAGTTGATCGCCAGCCTGCTCGCGCTTCAGCACGGGCGGCTGTTCCGCGTGCTCAACTACGAAACGCCCGACCCGGAGTGCCCGGTGAACGCCGTGCGAACGGACGACATCGAATCGGGCGATACATTCCTGAACGTCAACATCACGCCGCAGGGGCAGGCCAGCGCGGTTGTGGTGCGGCGGTATCGCGAGTAACGATTGCCAAGTGTCGGCGTGAGATGCACTTTTTCCACAAGTCTGTTCCGATAGGACACGCATACTCGTGACCGAACCGCAATTCACCACGGTCGCCAAAGTCGGCGACATCCCGGAGGGCAGCGGGGCCGCGTTCGCCGTCGACGGGCGGATGGTTGCCGTGTTCCACGATGCCGGCCGCTACGTTGCCATCGACGACTTCTGCCCGCACATGGGCGCATCGCTGGCCGGCGGACACCTGCAAGACGGCGTGGTTACCTGCTCGTGGCACGCCTGGCGGTTCAAGATTTGCGACGGCACCTGGTGCGACAACCCGCGGATCAGCATCGACTCGTTTGAGGTGCGCGTCGAGGGGGATGAGATTCAGGTGCTGGCTGTCCCGAAGGCGAAACCGCAAGCGTGAGTGCGGCACGTTTCATTCGATCGGCGTGATGGTCACGGAGACCCGCGCCGTCGAGCGTACTCTCGTCTTGGGCGACGTGCTGCCCGACTCGGTGGTCATCTTCTGCGTCGTCTCGGCCGAAACCAGGCGGCCGGCTTGCGCGTCGAAGTAAAGCGTGCCGGTCTGCTCGTGGTCTTTCAGCACGAGCGGAACTTCTTCCTCGTTCGTCGACGGCTTTACTTCGAGCTCGCTTTTGGCGGCGATCTTTTCCAGCGTGGCCCCCTCACGGTCCTCTTCACCTTCGTACGAGTAGCGGGTACGCACGATCATCGTGCCGGCCAGCGCTTTGGCTTCGTGCGTGCCATTCCAGCTCGTACCGATGTCGACAGGCAGCGCGGGCAGGTGCGGCAGCGACTGCCGGAACACGCCTTCGAGCACCTCCCGGCCCTCAGCGCCTGCCGGCGCCATGCCGGCATCTTGCAGCGCCTGGGCCAGTTTGTCGGGCAGGGCAACGTCGACGATCTCGCCGCGGTCGTCCATCTTGACGACGAACTTTGCGCCCAACAGGGGCGCCACGGCCTTGGCGATGTTCGCTGCATCGCCCTCGGGCTCTGCTTGCGAGGCGGAGTCGTACTCGATCGGCTCACCGTCCTTGGTTTGCATTTTCGTTGAGAGTCGCGTGAAGGACTGCGTGATGGTCGCCGTGTGATCGGCCTCGACCGATTCGACCGACCAGAGCATCTCCAGGCCCATGTCGATTTGCACATCGAGCGGCTGATTGTTGACGCTCGTTTCCATCCGCGACTCCTGCGTGCACACGACCCGCAGCTTCTGGCCGGGCTCGAACTTCCAGCGAAGCAGCTTCTCGGCGGCGGTGGCGTCACGTGCGGTTGCAAGGAGGGCGAACGCGGCGACAACGCATATCGCGAGTCGTCGCACGATGCTGACCCACTTGCATCTCGAATCCATGCATTCCAACAGCCTCAACGCGGACATTTATCCATCCTCCGTTCCGAGTTGCCAGAGAACCGCAGCGCAAACCCTGTACACGCCGGCATAGCCGCATCGAACGTCCGCCGCCACCACCGCTTTCCGCCCTTGGTCGCGAACTCTCGATTCTCGAGCTTCCGCCGCTTCGCCCTCGCTGACACTTCGGGTTACGATTTCCCGCTTTCTGCTCTCCGCTTTCCGCTTT
>CAYQAJ010000017.1:7692-37322 GCA_964415245.1 uncultured Pirellulaceae bacterium
GCCACCGTGAGCGTGGCGCGACCGAAGGGGAGCTTGACCGAGCCGCCCAGATTCATGCCGATCGTGTTCTTGACGCCGTGCTTCGATTCGAGCCACGTGCAAATCTCGTAGTTCGACACCACCGTGGCGCCCGTGCGGTTGGCGATGGCCGCGCCATCGGCAACGTGGTCGAAGTGGCCGTGCGAAACGAGAATGTGATCGGGGTTGACGCCGGCCGCCTTGACCGGAGCGGCTGGGTTGTCGTCGAGAAAGGGATCGAGCAGAACCGTGTGCCCCGCCGTCTCGATGAGCCAGGTGCCATGCCCCAGCCAGGTAAGCTGTGTGGTCATCAGATCGTCTCCGGTTAGCCGCCCTTCAATATCCGATTCATGTTCTGCTTGTACTTCTCCACGCCCGGCTGGCCATAGGGGTTGATGCCGATCAAGCGGCCTTCGACCACCGTGGCCAGCATGAGCATTTGCAAAAGCTGCCCTACCGTGTACTCGTCGACGCACGGCAGGCGGATATCGGCGGTGGGCCGGCCATCGTGGCGATATGCTTCGTTGGTGCCCGCAATGGCCGCGTCCATGATCTCGGGAAGCGTTTTGTCGGCCAGATCGTTGAGCCGGTCCTGGTCGAAGTCGCTGCGGCCGACGGCCAACGGATCGGTCCGCCACGATTCGACGATCACGTTGGTGATGAGCTTGTCGCGGCGGCCTTCTTGATGCTGCTGGGCGCGGGAGTGCAGATCGCGGGTGTTGACGACGGTCAGCGGCGTCGCGCCGCGCTCGTGCTTTCCCAGGCTCTCGGCCAGAAGCTGGTCGTACCACAGGCCGACCGACTCCAGTCCCTTGGACCACACCGACAGCAGGCGAATCGTGGCGCCGCGGCGTTCTTCCATGAGATGCGACACGCCCACGTAGTCGAGCACCACGTTTTCGCCGGGCGGCGCGGTGCGAAAGTGCTCGTTCATCGCGGCGGCACCTTCCAGGAGCGCCACCACGTCGAGCCCCAACAGCGCCGCCGGCAATAACCCGACCGCCGTAAAGACCGAGAACCGCCCCCCTACCCCCTCGGGCACGGGAAACGTGTCGGCGCAGCCGAGCGCCTGGGCCAGTTCGCGGAGTCGCCCGCTGGAGCCGGTGATCGGCACTACCCGCTCGGCCAGCCCCTTGGCGTCACCACCGTGTGACTTGCGCAGCGCCGCCAGAAACTGTCGCAGCGCCACGGCCGTTTCGAGCGTGCCGCCGCTTTTGCTCGCCACGACAATGGCCCAACCGTCCTCACCGCTCGCTGTCAGTTTGGCGCTCGCCAACAGGTCGAGCAGGCCTTGCGAGGCGTCGTTGTCGACGTTGTTGCCCTCGAAGTACAGCCTCGGGTGCCCCCCGCGCGCGGCCCGACTTCGTTCGTTGTAATACGGCTGGCAGCACGCCTCCATCAGCGCGCGGGCCCCCATATACGACCCGCCGATGCCCAGCACCACCACGCGGTCGACCGTCTCGCCCAGCCGGTGCGCGGTGCCCAGGATGTGGTGTAGCTCGCTCTGGCGTCGGTCGCTGGTGTAGGCTTTGAGCAATCGCTCGGGCAACTCGTGAAAGCCCGCATCAAGCGGCTGTTTTTCCGCCGGCACGGCGCCCGAGGAGTTCCACAGCGGCAAGTCGACTTCGAGTATCTCGCGTCGCGCCGCTGCCAACCTGGGGGCGAGCTGCGCCAGATCGGCCGGAGCGATGCCCGTCTCTGGCAAAAACGTGCCGCGTGGATCGTACGTGAGGAACTCTCGCTCGGGTCGGTTCATAGCTCGCTGCCTCTTGGAAGCGCCACACTCGGGGCGACGTGGAGCCTGTGTCACGGGGATCGGGCGGCTTGCGTGCGCGGGTGTTTATGCTACCACAGTGCATGTATGCTGCGAACGCCCGGCCCAAGCGCCACCGCGCTTTGCCCTGACGAACAGCGCGGCGAACGCAGATTCCACGCGCGAAAGCCCGCTTTGCGACAAGGCCCTTTCATGGACATTCACGATTTGACCCGCGAGCTTCACATCCGCAACGAAACGAAGATTGTCATGCTGGTCGCCGACGGCTTGGGGGGTTTGCCGCTGGAGCCGGGCGGCCTGACCGAGCTGGAAACGGCGAGCACGCCGAATCTCGACCAGCTCGCCCGACGCGGCATTCTGGGCGGAAGCATTCCCGTGGCGCCTGGCATCACGCCCGGCAGCGGACCAGGCCACCTCGGTCTGTTCGGCTACGACCCCGTCAAGTACCAGATCGGGCGCGGCGCCCTGGAGGCGACCGGCATCGGCTTCGAGCTGGAGCACGGCGACGTGGCCGCGCGGGGCAACTTTTGCACGCTCGACGGCGACGGCAACATTGTCGATCGCCGCGCGGGCCGAATCCCCACCGAGGAAAGCGCTCCGCTGGCGCGAGCGCTGCGAGACGCGAAGGTTGAGGGCGTCGAGGTGTTCGTCGAGCCAGTGCGGGAGCACCGCTTCGTGGTGGTGTTTCGCGGCAAGGGGTTGGGCGACCAGGTCGACGATACCGATCCGCAAGCGACGGGGGTGCCGCCGCTTCTTCCGACGGCGCGCGAACCCGCAAGCGAGAAAGCGGCGCAGGTGGCCAAGCAGTTCATCGAAGAGGCGCAGCAGATTCTTAAGGGACAAAAGAAGGCCAACGGAATCACGCTTCGTGGTTTCGCCGCGCGGCCGCACCTGCCCACGTACAAAGAAGTGTACGGACTGCGGGCGGCGGCCATCGCCGTGTATCCCATGTACAAGGGCCTGGCGCGGCTGGTGGGCATGGAGATTGTCGGCAAGGCGGCAACGCTCGACGAGCAGATCAAGGTGCTCGAAGCGAGTTGGCCGAAGTACGACTTCTTCTTCCTGCACTACAAGTACACCGACAGCACGGGCGAGGACGGCAACTTCGCCGCCAAGGTAAACAAGATCGAAGAGCTCGACGCGGCCGTGCCCAGAATCACCGCGCTGGGGCCCGACGTGCTGATCGTCACCGGCGACCACAGCACTCCAAGCCTACTCAAAAGCCACAGTTGGCACCCGGTTCCGACACTGCTGGTCTCCCACTGCTGCCGCACCGACGGCAGCACGGCCTTCGGCGAAAGCCACTGCCAGCGCGGCGGATTGGGCCAGTTTGAATCCCGCTACTTGATGACGCTCGCGCTGGCGAACGCGGGCCGGCTCGGAAAGTACGGAGCGTAACTCGGTACTTCACCAATCGGGCGATGAGCCTGTTGGCGTCGTCCGATGTTACAACGTATGTTGCCGACCTAGTTGCGTTGCAATCCCAACCAGCGTCGCACCGCGTCTTCGACGAGGCCAAATTCGTCGCCCGTGAGCTCGCCGAGCTATCGTATCAATTTGGCGTGGGGGACGGTGACCAAATTCTGAGCGTCGAATGCGTCCGGCTTCAAGAATCGTGTGCGGATTGCGACCTCGAATTGCGAACCGCGGGTGCTCGTGGTGTGCGCTACCATCGTCGCCAAAGCACGGTCGTTGGGACCGGTCGCGGGAATGCTCAGGACTAGGCAGGGCCGGACCTTGGCCGCAAGCCCCAGATCGACCAGCCAAACCTCGCCGCGGTCAGGGCTGGGCATCGGCGGCCTCGCGGGCATCCAGCTCTAGAAACAACTCCTCGGCTGCGGCCACCAGAGCTTCGTCCGGCACTTCGGACGGGGCTTCGCGAAGCGTGCGGCGCAGCAGCTCGGTGAGTGCCTGGTGCTTGTCGCGCTCCGAGAGGGAATCGAACGAGTTCAGAAAGTCGTCAACCGAGGCATTCATGCGACACCTGTTCGTGGATTGCGATCCCGTCGGGGGACCATTCAAGCTTACGCGGCAGCGACGGACGAAGCAATCGAACAGACCACCGCGCGGCCGTTACTTGACGATTCGGGCGCTGAGCCAGTCGGCGTGGTCGGCGGTGTCGCCGTGGTCGGCGTAGCCGACCAGGAGGGCGATGGCGCGCGAGTCGCTTACGTCGAGGGAAATGGGAAGCGGGGCGTCGCCGCCGCGGATGGTGGGGCTGGCGTAGGCTTCGCTCCATTGGCCGTCGGCGCTTTGCAGATAGACGCGGTACTCGACGCTGCCGCCCCCACTAGCGCGCTCGCCGGCCGAGTCGTCGAGCGCGAGTTCCGCTTCGAACCGCTTGGCGCCCTCGGGCAGCGCGTAGGCCAGCCGCGAGGCGCTGTGCATGGCGAGCCCCTTCTCGTAAATCAGGCCGCCGCTACGGAGTCTGCCGCCCAACAGATTGCGATCCGCGCCGTACGACCAAGCGAGATCCAACAGCGGGACGTGCTTATAGTCGAGCGGTTTCACGTCCGAGATATAGACGACGCGGGGCGTTTCTGGCTGAATGAGCGTCACGTTCGCATAGAACGCACCGGCGTCGCGCGCGAAAGTCGCGCCGCACGCCAATCGCACTTCGAGCTTTCCGTCCGATTCGGCCGACATGCCGGTGGCGCGCAGCCGGCTGCCGTCGCTCAATCCCAGGAGAACCGTCATTACGCCGCGGTCGCCATCGGCTCGCCGCGCGGAGCGAAATGCAAGCACCGATACCTGGTCGGACTTGATCGCTACAGGCCCGCCGCGGGTTTCGATCCGCAACGGAAACGGGCGGGCCGCGAACGGATCGGCGTCGGCGGGAGGCTCGGCGTCGGGATCGGCCGAAACCGTGCCGCGTAAAACGTCGCCGTTGAGCAAAAACACCTGGTCCTCGTCCCCCTGCGCCGCCAGCACGCGCTCGATCAGTTTGTCGCGCTCCAGCGGTTCGGATGAGCGACGCAGCACAACGCCCCGCACCAGACGCAGCGGCATTCGCACCGCTCCCAGCAGCTTGGAGTGGGCTACAAGCGCTCCATCTAACAATTCGACGCGCTCGGCGGCCAAGAGACTGCCATCGGCCAGAACGACGGGCAACGTCTTGTCGCTGTCGCGGACCGAACCCCACATCACCAGATCGGCGGCGGAAAGCGTGCGAGTGCCCTTTTCCGCGGCGAACGTGATGTTCCACCGCTCGTCGATTCCCCCGAACCTGGCGGCGAAGGGGTCACCCTCGACTCCAACCGCTAACGGCGCCGGTTCGTCGGCCGAAACCAGAGCGCTGGAGGAAAGCGGTGAAAGGGCCGCCCCCAAGAAAGCGGCCGCCCAGCAAACGGCGGCGAATCGGTGAAACCACACGCTAGCGCTGCAAGATGGGAAGGTAGCTGATGGGCAGTTGCAAAATGATACTCGCCATGGCCGTGCTGTATTCCGGCCCAACCTCGTTGTCGTTCCAATCGCCGTCGTCTTGCTGCCGCTCCAGCAGCGTGTCGCGAATCGCCGGATACCACTGTTGCCAGTACTTTCCACCGGCATGCCACATGGCCTGAACGGCGTAGTAGTGGCCGTAGAAGTAGTTGCTCTCGCGTCCGACGATTTGTGGCTGCGGCAGGTGCTGCATCAGATACTCCAGGCCGCGCTCGATTTCCTCCCCCTCGTAGATGCCGGCGCTGTATAGAGCCACCACGCCGGCCGCGCTGCGGGGAAAGGCGCTCGGCCCGCCCTGGATCATGTACATGAAGCCGCCGTCGGGATTCTGGCTTCGCTTGACGTAGTCGACGCACCGCTCGACCGTGTCGTTGGGCACGTAAATGCCGGCGTTTCGCGCGGCCCGCAACGCCATGATCTGGCACACGGTGACCGAGATGTCGGCCTCGCTCCGCTGGGGCTGGTAGCGCCAGCCGCCGTCGTCGTTCTGCGTATCGATGATGAGCTTGACGGCTTTGCCCAACTTTTCGTGAACCGACGAATCGGGCGTCATGCCGTACACTTCGGCCAGAAACAGCGTGGCGAACCCGTGGCCGTACATGGGGCCGTGGCTGGCGGACCCAGGCGAGACGATGAAGCCGCTTTCCTGGGTGTTGGCCAGGATGTACTTGAGGCAGCCGCTGACGGTGGCGCCGTACGGACCGCGGTCGGGAGTGCTTCCGGACGAAAGGAAGGCCATGCCGGCCAGGCCGCAGATCGCCACGTTGCGGCTGCTGACGGCTTGACGGCCGCTGCCGAAGGAGCCGTCTTCGTTTTGCTGCTCGGTCAGGTACGAGAGGCCGCGTTCGATCGCCGCCAAGGTGGGGCGGGAAACGAGGTCCGAGTCGTCGAGCTTGGCGAGCGGCTCCGACTGGGCCCGCACGAAGCGGCAAAGCGAAGCGCCCGCCACCCACGCGGCGCTGCCGGCCAGAAATCCGCGGCGACCGATTCGCGCGGCGGGCGAGCGCGCCCGCGCTGCCGTCGTACTGCGGGCCAGAAATCGCCGGCGGTTGGTGCCAGTCATGCGTGCCTGCCTTAGCGTGCGGCCATCGTTTTCAGTATTCAGTTTTCAGTGTTCAGTCGGCGGAAGGAAGAGCAACTGACAACGCACAAGAACCACCGCTTCGCAAAATGTGCCCATCCCGACGGTTCTTTGGATGGGCTCCGTGGTGCTGCGTCCTATTATGGACCGGCGCCGTCCTCTTCGGCCAGCCTTTTGAAATACTGGTCGATCAGTTCTTCGTATTGGGACAAGAACCGTTCGCCCGCCAAGCTCTGCATTTGCTGCATGACCCGCTCGGGCAAGTGTCCCCATTTCTGCCGGGCAAGTTCCTGCCGCTCGTCGGCCGAGAGCGTCGCCTCCTGGGACGGGCGAACACCCTGGCTGCTGTCGCGAGGGGAAACTCCCGTGGCCCCTTCGGTCGACGCGCCGTCGTTCTGTGAGCCGGGACCTGTGGAAGGACGGCGACCGCTATCGTTGCCCTGTCCCTTGCACTGCTTCTGGCACTCGGCGATCAGGCGGTCGATCTCGTCGAGGATTTCCTGCTGAATCGACTGCGTCCCTTCGGCCGTATCCTGCGACGAGATGCGTTTCTCGGCGGCGCGCATTTTCTCGCCGATGTGCAGAAACGGATCCTCGCCCGGTGCGCCGATGTCCTCGCCTTCGGCCGGCTGATCGAGTGCGGGGCGCTTGTCCGTTTTTCTTTCGGTGCCGGCCGCCGGCTGTTCCCCCCCTGCCGGAGGATCGGGCTCAAGCCCGGGGAGCAGGTCGGCATCCAGGTCGTCGAGTAACGGGTCGAGCAACGGGTCGAGTGCCGCGGGTTGCTTCGAACCGTCGTTGGCCGAAGAGATAGGCGCGGCGAGCACATCTCGCGGGCATCGCCCTGCAACGAGCAGCGCGCAAATCGCAATCGCGCCGGCCGCCCATTGCACCGCCGGTCCTCGTTGTGCCAGCATCATACGATCGCTCCTACCTTGTATTCGACCTGTTTTGGGGGTCGCGGGTCAAGTCTCGACCGACGGAGGATCGACCCGCGTCGCGAACCGCCTCCTCAAGACCCGGCAATTCGGGTAGTCCATTTCCGTTATTTTCGCCTTCGCCTTCCGAGTCTCGCGACGGAGCCGAGTCGGGCAAGCCGGGCAGTTCGTCAGGCGAATCCGTGGCTGGTGGCTGGCTAAGGTTCACAATCAATTCGGCCAGTCGCCCCTGTTCTTGGGCCAGCTCCGCCACTTCCTGCTGCTCCTCGGCGCTCCAGAATCCGACCAGCCGGCGCTTTTCGTCGAGCGATTGCGTGCGGCGGCGCACGTCCTCCTGCATGACCCTTAGCAGCTTGAGCTGGGCCATCGCGGCGGCGGGGTCGGAAATGTTCGGCGGCGTCGGGGAGGGAGGGTTACCCTGCTCATCCGGCTGCGATCCGCCGTTCGGATCGTCGGCTTGCGATTCGAAAGCGGCAAGCAATTGGTTCAGTCGTTCCAGCGCGTCGCGCTGCAATTGCTGCGCGGTTTCGCCCGCCTCACTGGCCTCGAGCACGTCGGCCGCCCGCGACATGGGCCGCGCGGCACGAATCAGGGCCAGCTCGAACACGGGCGACGCCGCCACTTCATCAGCCAAACCCGACGTATCTTGCCCCAGGTTTCGTTGGTGGCCGGCCAGATCGCCCAGGCTCGTCAACTGCGCGGGCGTCCACTCGCCCTGGGCCACGCGCAGGTCATTCAGCTCCGTCGTGGTATCCAAAAGCCCCTGCTGCTGCAGGACGAGCGCCTGCACCTGCTGCTGCAACTGGGCGAACTGCTCCTGGAGCAAGTCCTGCTCGCCACGGCGGATGGCGTCTTCAAGCTGCCGACGCGCCTCGGCCAAGTCCTCTTCGGCTTGCCTGGCCGGATCGCGGGCCCCTTGCGCATCGTCGCCCGCTTGTGCATCGGCGGCCTGCGACATGCTGTGGGCCGCCCTTTCTAGCGCGTCTGCCGCTTCGTCGGCGGACAATCGCTCCAATCGCCGTGTGAGTCGAGCCACCTGCTCGGCCGCTTCCCGCTGCCGCCGAGATAGCTCCGCCAACTCGGCACGGCGGCGTTCGGAGGCGGGGTCGCCGGCGAGTCGTTCGGTGGCCTGCCCCAACTGCCGCTGAACCTGCTCGATGCGATCCAGCTCGTCGAGCGCTTCGCGAAGCTCCTTGACGAGTCGCTCCTTGTCGTTCTCACGGCGGTTGGAGAGCACGTCGAGCATCTCCTGCAAGGCATCGACGAGCTGCTGCTGCACGTCGGCCGCGCTGGCCAACTGATTCTGCTCGATCCGCAGGCGGCCTTCGCGCATCAGGTCCCCCACGCCCAGCCGCGCCGCCACTTCGAGCGCGTCGCCCAGGGACAAGGAGGCCGACGGTTCCAACTCTGCCAACTCGACGCGCGTCGTTTCCATCGCGCTGCGCGTGCGGTCGAAGCGGCGCGACAGCTCGCCCTGCCGCTGTGCAAAGGTTTTCAAATCGGCACGATCCTGCGGGGTGAGGTCGTTGGTATCGCGCCCGATGGTGCGCGGACCGAGCGCCCCGGTCTGCTCCAGCAGTTGTTCCTGCTCGCGGCGCAACTGGCCGATCTCGCGCAAGAAGCGGCGGTACCTGTCCCACTGGGAGAGATCGTCGAGCAACGATTCGAGCACGGCGATCACTTCATCCTGTCCTTGCCCGGCAAGGCGCAATTGGCCGGCAACTTCGCTAGTCGCGGAGACCGTGGAATCGGCGGCCAACCGTGATTCGTCGAGAGCGGCGGCACCGGAATCGGTCGCCACCAGCACTTCCCGCGTGACGGCGTCGGTGCCCCGCTCCGATCGCGATGCGCCGTCGTCGGGCTCGGGCGACGCCAATGCGGCACGGGTCGCTTTCACTGCGGAAGTAAGGTGCGCCTCGACGGCGGGAATTGGCCCCACGCGAAGCCCTTCGACCCGAAGCAGCACTTGCTCGGTGCGGCGGAACGTTTCCGACTCGCCCTGTCGGTTCGCAGCCAGGTCGTCCAGCAACATCCGCAGCAGCGACGCCGCGCCATCCGACGTATCGCCGAGCACGTGCCGCACTTGCCGCTGGTTGAGCTCGGCACTTTGCAACGGGTCGACGTCGGTTTGCGCCAGCCGGGCCGACTCCTGAATCTGGTTTTCCAGCGCCACAACCTGGCCGCGCACGTTGCGCTCGACGCGCAGCGCATCGGCAAGCCGCGAGACGATAAACGCCAACCGGCGGGCCGTGCGATCCTCGAATTCGTCGGCGGTGATGATCGCCACGCGAATGGAAGGCCCTGTGCCGACCTGTGGCTGGTAGTCGGCGGCCGCAAGCTGCAGCGTTAACACCTCGCCCGCGGTGAGTGCCGGCAAGCGGGCAAGGTCGAAGCGATATTCGACTTCCAACTCAGCCTGCGGGGCGCCGGGGGCGCTGGCGGAATTCGCTTCACTTCCCGCGGTTGCCCCGCTTCCCGCGCTCGCCGCGGCGACGGGCGGTTGCTCAGGACCCTGAAACAGCAGCACGGCCGGCTCGCTGCGGGGAGGGGCACCTTCCGACTCCCGCCGCTCGCACCGCAGCTCGATCCACCGCACCGCCAAGTCGTCGCGCACCACGGCGCTCCACGGAATCCATCCCGCCGCCGTCATCGACACGTTTGCCGAGGGACGCTTGACGACCACGGTCGGTGGCTCGTCGGTCCACGCTTGCATCTCCCATCGCTGACCAGCCGCGCTGGCGTATCCATCCTGGTCGACCAACTCGAAACCGTACGTGCCTGGGCCTTGCACCACCCACGGATCCTCGCCGTCGCCCCCCACCGAAAACGTGCGACCGTCGTCGCTCAGTCGCGCGGCGATCCGCTGCGGCGACTCTCCTTCGACCACCAGGTGCGCCGCCGACAACGGTTTGTCCGACTCACCCTGCACTTGCACTCGTGTTCCCACCAGGGCGCGAAAGTTGCCGTCGGAATGCTCCGCCGCCAGGCCGCTGTACGCCGGTGGATCGAGCGTCACGTGCAACGACGCGACACGTGGCGGCTGCACCACGCGCATTGGCAGCCACGCGACGCCTGCGCCCGTGTAATCGCCGCCCTCGGCACGGTACTGAAACGATCGCGTGACGCTGGATAGCCGGTGTACCATGCGATCACCTGACAGCTTCATTTCATACGTCTGAATCTGGTTGGGTGAATCGCCCTCGAACCAATACGAGATGGCGACCACCTCGGGCATTCGTCGGTTGCGATCGACCACGACGGCCCGAAAGTCGTCGCCCGAGGCAATCCAGTCGCGCGGGTCCTCAAAGGCCAAATCGTTGCGTCGAGGCCAAGGCGCATTGCTGCCCGGGACGAAGAGGCGCCATGCGGCCAACCCCGCCGACTGCACATCCAACACGCACACCACCGTCACAATCGCGGACACGACCAGCGCGATCAGGGCAATGCGCACCACCGGCCGCGAACTGATGGAGCGCGCGAGGTCCAACGCTTCGATGGCGGCACTCATCTCCGCCACCACCGCGCGGCGCAGCGCCGGCGAACCGCTCTCCCGATCCGACTCCGACTGCCCCAAAAACGCCACGGCGCTGGAGAGCTGCTGGCCGAACTGAGGGAAGTAGTGCTCGATGCGACGCGCCACGTCGACGTCGCTGCGGCGATAGCGCAGCGCCGGTAGCACGAACAACCAAAAGGTCGCCGCCACGACGCCGGCCAACGCCGCCGAAAAAATGAGCCGCACGCCGACGTCGTCGACGCGGGCAAAGTAGTCGACGACTCCCAGCGCCAGCGCAGTGCCCAACACCAACGCTACCGTCCACGCCAGCGCATGCAACACGACCAGCAGCCGGGCGCGCCGACGCACGCTCTGAATCTTCTGCTGGAGAGGATGCGGCATAGTAGGGAAGCTCGTGCGGTGGCGGGCGTTATCCTGGGCTTTGGCTCGGCTGTCGACGGGCCCTCGGTGTGTCCTAGGCGCAGCGTGCTACGCAAGTTACGACGAATGAGCGAGCCATTGGGTTCCACGCTTGCGAGAGGATGGCCGAGTTCTAAGAGCTTACCCAGAAACCGTCGGGGACTGGCTCATTTTGCGCAGTCTGCGGAGCAAAATGTGCCTGTCCCCTTCTCTGAGACGGTTTTTGGATAAGCTCTAAGTCGGGCGGACGGCACGCGGAGCGTGCCTGCTACCGTCCCGCATTATATCATTCCGCAGCGTTTTCGGAGTAACCACTCCGTAACGATGAGCAAAACGAACGCGAGCGGGAACGGCCACCAATTCCACGCGGGCACCGACGGAAGCGTTTCGATGCGAACCTGGCGACCCTTGGGCAAATCGCGAACCAGCTCGTCGGCCGTCGTCACGGTGTAGAAGTGTCCGCCGGACACCTCGGCTGCGCGCTGCAGATCGGCCGAGTCCATCTCCATTCTCGCCCGCTCCGCCGCCGGTGCGACCACAGCCAACCGATGCGAAGGGGGACGCCCCTCCAACGTGGGCACCGCCAGCCAAGCGCGGTAATTCCCCTCCGCCAGGTTGCTGACGGTGGCATCGAAAATGCCGCGCTGCGCGCGATCGCGGTGCAGCTTAACGTGCCGCCGCGCGCCCCCTTCGCGCTGGAGCACGACGGTCACTCCGTCGTCCTCCGCCGGCGCTTGCCGGTCGTCGAAGAACCGCACACGCAACAGCACCGGCTCCCCCTGGTCGTACTCCTCGCGATCCGACGAAACCTCGGCCGTGCGGCTCGTGCCCAACAACTTCGAGCGGCTGAGATAACGGATCGTTTGCATCCAATATCGGGCGAAGTAATCCTCGTCGGTTCGCTTGCTCCACCGCCACGATTCGTCGCTCAAGTGCAGCACCACCTTGCCCGAGCCCACGTATTGCATGCACACCACGGGCAGGTTGAATCCGCTGTTGCCGGTTCGCGTGGGATGTTCCAGCAGCACCATTGCACCGGGCTTCACGTCCGGCGCGTCAATCATCCAGTCCAGACCAGGCAATCTCTGCCAGACACGCATCGAATCGAGCGGAGTGTCGGCAAGCTGAAGCTGCGGAGCTGTCAGTCCCAGCCGAGTCGGCTGTGGCACCCACTGGTCGGTGAGCACCACGTCGGGATTCGGCGCCGTGCAGGTAGCCAGATCGATCGGCAACAGCGCCGCCAGCGGCGTATCAACGTACGAGCGTGGCGTATACCGCGGCCCGGAGAGAAACACGATGCCCCCGCCGCGACTGGTGACGAACTCCGCGACGTTCTCCATCACCGGTCGCGTGAGCAGTGCCGGATTCACGTCGCCGAACAGGATCACGTCGTACTGAAACAGCTCGTCCCGCCGCACGGGAAACCCGCGCTTGGCCGTCTCGTCGATATCGGCGTACTCCAGGTCGGCCTCTTGTAGCACGGTATCGAGCTGCACCGCTTTGGCCGCACGCGGCCCTGCGCCTTGTCGCTGCCGGCCGAGCGTGGTTTTGAGCGAGCGAAACTCCCAACTCGGATAGCCTTGCACCAACAACACGCGAATCGTCTCGTCGCGCACGCTCACCAGCGCGGTCTGCTGGTTATTCTCGGAATTGATCTCCCCCTCCTGGGGCTCGACTTCCAACACATACCGATAATCGCCCTTCTCGCTGGGGCGATACGAAAGGTCGATGGCCTGGATTTGCCCGTCGCCCGAGATGGTAAAAGGGCGCTCGGCGAGGACGGCGCCCGATGCGTCGTCCTTGAGCCGGACCGTGACCGTGCGGCGGGCATATCCCGACGCCGTGAGCCGCGCCTGCACGTGCAGCGTGTCGTGAACGAACACCACCTCATCGGCCACCAGATCGCTCAGCCGCAAATCGCGGGCAGCTTGATCGTTGCCCAGCCCGATCGTCATCAGCGGAATTTCCTTGCGCTGGGCGTATCGGGCCGCATCGGACAGCGACTTGCCCTGCGTGGTGATCCCGTCGGAAAGAACGACGATCGCCGCCGTGGGACGGCCTCGCTGCGCTTCGAGCACGTCGAGCAGGCCATCGCCGAGACGGCTGGCGGGCTGCTCGGCTCGCAGCCCACGCAGCGCCTGCGGCAGGTCGCCCGCCTGGCTCGACTCTGCTTGCGCCGCCGTGCCGATCGTATACACCTTGACGTTGTACCGCTTGGCGAGGTCCTGCAAGAGCGCGGCATCGTCCTCCAATAGAAGTGTAAGACCGAGGTTCAATCGCGAAGGCTTATCGAAACCGGCATCCTTCGCGCGGCGCGCTAACTCGGTAACCAGTGCGGCGTCGTCGTAATGATCGATCAGGTCCTGACTGCCCGTGACGTCGATCACAAAAACCAGATCGGGCAGATCGGTGCGAAAGCGGTTGTGCATCCATCCATACAAAAGCAACACCAGCAGCGCCACCAACGAGAAACGAATGCCCGCCAACAACAGCCGCACGGGAAGGCGGGCCGTGCCGCGCTCCCGGAAGTACACGAACAGGGCCAGCGCCAGTCCGAATACGAGCAGCAATATCGTGAGCCACAGCGGCGGATACGGCCACGAGGGAACGATCTTCGATTCCAACCCCTCGCCGGCGCCGAGCGATTGCTGCGCCAGCAGGTAAACCGATGTGGAAGACAATACGCCCATGAATTCTTTCGCCGCTATCGGCCGCCAAATCGCCAGGCCAACACCGATTCCAAGAACACCAGCCCCAGCACGCCCGCCAGCGCGAACCGGAACAGTCCCGTTCGCCGCGTCGACTCGACCGCCGCGCTCGGGGCTTTTTCCACCGCTACGTCGCGTGCGAGCGCTTCGGGCAGCAGGTCGGGGTCGACCCGCGATAGATCGCTCTCCCGAATATCGACATTGACGGCATACCGCTGCAGCGTCGGCTCGGAAAGCGCCAGCCGCGCGTCGTACACTCCGCTTTGGCGCGTGTCCTCGAAGCTCCAGCGGCCCACCGCCCCGTCGGGCGCCACCTGCCTTCGCTCCACGCTGCCGTCGGGCGCGGCCACGTCGACCGGCGCATTGGGCGCCGCGCCATACAGCACGCCCTCGATCGATTGTCCTACCAGTACGTTGCGGGCGTTGTCGCGACTGCCGGCCGATAGGGCGATCATCTCCTGCACTAGGGATACAAAATCCTTCGCCAAGGGGAGCGTGGTCCAGGCAACGGGAGGAAAGAGCGACGCGTCGACCGACTCGCTCGACGCCGCCGTGGCCACCACCATGCTCCGTCCGCCTCCGATCTGCTCTTCGACAATGGCCGGGTCGCCGTTGTCGAAGGCCAGCGCCGTTTTCGACGTGGCCGGGTCAATCGGCGCGAGTCGCACGTAGCGCAGCGTGGCATAGGTGAACAGACCCGAGCCGGGATTGCCGCGGAAGGCGCGCGTCAGCTCGTGGCGATACTCTAGCGGGTCGAGGCGCTGCTCTCCCTCACGAATCACGGAACCGAGCCGCGCCGGCAGCACGCGCTGCGAGGGTTCCACGTCGACCAGCGCCTGGTTGTAGCTCTCGGCGTCGACCTGATCGCCCAAAAAGAACACGAGGCCGCCGCCCCCTTCCAGGTATTGCCGCAGCACGGCCGCCTCGTCGCGCCCGAATCGAGCCACGTTGCACAGGAAGATCGCGTCGTACCGGTGCAAGTCGCGTTCGAGAATCGCGCTCTCGGTTAGCACTTCGGCGTCGACGGCGGAGCGCTGGTCGTCGAAGGGGGCCGCCGCGGTCGCAACGTACCGCGTGGAACCCGGCTTGCCCGACACCATCAGCACCGCTACCGACTCCCGCACGGGAACGCTCAACCAGCGGCGATTATCGACGCCGAGCCACTCGTCGCCCAGTCGAGCCTCGACGACGTGTTCGCCCGCAATGTCGAAAGTGAACGAGAAAGAAGCGACGGCAGAGCCTCCCACCGGGACGTCGACCACCTTCTGCTCGATTCGCCGGCCGTCGACAAAGAACTCGACCACTCGCTGGGATTCATCGCGATCGGCGAAGCTGCGTACCTCGGCGTCGAACGTTGCCGGTCGGCCGACCGTTACGGGCGACTTGGCCACCGCCAGCCGCGCTACCGCCAGGTTGTTACGCCCCGATTCGCCCAGATCGACCAACACGAGTTGCGCCTGTTCGGCCAACCGGCCGATGCGGCCGCGGCAATCAGGCGTGTCGATCGCATCCCACGTGGTTCGCCCGAGGTCGGTAAAGAAGCACACGCGGACCGATTCCAGCCGGGGATGCTTGTCGCGAGCCGCGGCGACAATCGATTCCACCTGCGCCAGCGACGCCGACAATTCGGCGCCGGCGTGCGGAAGCGCGAGGCCGGCGATCTCGTCGCGGACTTCGTTGGCATCGAAGGCGGGCTCGGCGATCACCGCGCGGGGCGGCTCGCCCATCAGCACCAGCGTGAACCCGTCGCCCTGATTGCTCTGGTCGACCGTTTGCGCGGCGAGCTGCTTGGCCAGTTCGAAGCAAGTGGCGTCGCCGCGGCGGTAATCCATCGAGTACGAACCGTCGATCACCAGCACCACGTGCGTGCGTGCGCCCGCGCGCGAGATAATTCCCGGTGCTGCGCCGGTGGGCCAGAACGGATCGGCCAGCGCCACGGCCAACAGCAGCAGAATGAGCATCCGCACGGCGAGCAGGATGAGCTGTTCGATGCGCAGCCGCCGGGCGTGCTTCTTCAGCGCGGCCAGCAGAAACGTCATCGCGCCCCAAGGCACCACGTCGTATCGACGCCGGCTCAAGAGGTGAATGATCACGGGAATGGCCGCCGCGACGCCCCACGCCAGCATGATCGTGCTGGCGAACGGCCAAATCGCTGCGACGGGCGGCTGCAACATCTTTTCTGCCCTTCTCGGGTCTTGGCTTGTCCCAAAAACCATTGCGGATCAGGGGACAGGCACATTTTGCTCCGATACTTGCGCAAAATGAGCCAGTCCCCGATCGTTTTGCGATTCACTTCCTCTTTTCCGCCCGCGCGGCTAGGAATCGGCTCAGCGTCAGGTCCATCGGTTGATCGGTCCGCACGAGATGGTAATCGACCTGCTGCGCGCGGCAGCCCGTCGACACTTCGCGAAGGTAGCTTTCCAGCTCGCTTAAATACGCGCGACGCACCGAGCGTCCGTCGGCCAACACGTGCGGCAGTCCTTCCAGCCCCTCGAACCGCGTCATCCGCTGAAACGGAAAGTCGACCTCGGCCGGATCGAGCACGTGCAGCACGATCACGTCATGCCGTCGGTGTCGCAAGTGCTTCAGGCCCGACAGCATCTCCCGCACGTCATCCAACAGGTCGCTGAAGATGATCACCACGCCGCGCTTGCTCATCCGTTGGGCCAGCTCGTGGAAGATCGGTCCGGTGCGCGTCTTGGCGCCAGAGGGCGTGGTCTCCAGCACGTGCAAAAGCTGCTTGAGAATCGCCGGGTTGCTGCTGGGGCGGACGAACGCGCGCACGTCGGAATCGAACGTCACCAGCCCCACGGCGTCCTGCTGCTGCAACACCAGCCACGCCAGCGCCGCCGCCAGAATCTGGCAATACTCAAACTTCGACAGGCTGGCCGACCGGCTCTTGTAGGCCATGCTCTCGCTGGCGTCGAGCACCAGGCAGCACAGCAGATTGGTCTCGTCCTCGTACTGCTTGACGTACGGCTTGTTCGTGCGGCCGAACACTTTCCAGTCGACGTACCGCAAGTCGTCGCCCGGGGCGTATTCGCGGTGCTCGGCAAATTCGACGGAGAAGCCATGGTACGGGCTGCGGTGCAGACCGGCCAGGTACCCCTCGACCACGCGACGCGCCCGAAGCTGCAACCCGTGCAGCTTAGCCAGCATCCGCGGATCTAAAAACTTCTGGGACGATTCCACGGCTTGGCTCTTCTTCTGCGGCCGGCACCAGGTCGAGCAGGCGATTGATGATGTCGTCGGAGGTGACGCCTTCGGCATCGGCGTTGAAATTGGTCTTGATGCGGTGCCGCAGCACGGGCAGCGCCACGGCGCGAATGTCCTCGAAGCTGGCGCAATGCCGCCCATACAGCGCGGCCCTCGCCTTGGCCCCCAGCACCAGATACTGGCTGGCCCGCGGCCCCGCGCCCCACATCACAAACGACGTGATGAACGGCGGCACGCCGTCGCGGCCGGCTCGCGTCAGCCGTGCCAACCGCAGTGCATATCGGGCCACGTGATCGGCCACGGGAATGCGGCGGACGATTTTCGCCAGCCCGCTGATCTGCGCCGCATCGAGCACGGGGGTCGTCTGTACGTCGACGTCGGTCGTCGTGCGTTTGACGATCGAAAGCTCTTCGTCCTCGTCGGGATAATCGACCGACACGTGGAACATAAAGCGGTCGAGCTGTGCCTCGGGCAGCGGGTACGTCCCTTCCTGCTCGATGGGATTCTGCGTGGCCAGCACGAAGAACGGCTCCGGCAAGAGGTGTTTTTCGCCGCCGACCGTCACCTGGTGTTCCTGCATGGCTTCCAACAGGGCTGCCTGAGTCTTGGGCGGTGTGCGGTTAATCTCGTCGGCCAACACCACGTTGGCGAAGATGGGCCCGCGCAAAAAGCGAAAGTGCCGCTCGCCCGTGGCACGGTCCTCGTGAATGACTTCGGTCCCCGTGATGTCCGAGGGCATCAAGTCGGGCGTGAACTGAATGCGATTGAACTCGAGCGACAGCGCCCCGGCCAGGCTGCGAATCATGAGCGTTTTGGCCAGACCGGGCACGCCCACCAGCAGGCAGTGTCCGCCGGCAAAGAGCGCGATGAGCAACTCTTCGATGACGTCCTTCTGGCCCACGATGGTCTTCGACAGCTCGCTGGCAATCTGCCGAAACGCCTCGCTGAGCTTTTCCACGGCCTGGATGTCGTCGTCAGGGAGCATGTCATGCGCTTTCTAAGGTGGCGGGTGTTTGCCGATCTGCCGCGCCGAATCAGCCGCCATACGTTTGGAATTTGGCAGTTGATTATTGTTTGGGATTTGTCATTTGTGATTTGGTGCTTTACCTGCACAGGCTGGTTCAGTCCTCCCTCGCACCAATGTTCCCCCCCGCTTCGCCGAACGCCACCAGTCGATCTCCCGCCGCAATGAGCAGCACGCCGTCGGCGATCACCAGGTTTCCTCCGGTGGCGCCGCGATGCGTCAGCTCGATCTCCCGCACGCCGATCGGTTCCCAGCCGCGGCCAACCGGTCGCGTCCGCTGCTCGAAAACGTAGATACTCTCGCGCGTGGGCCAGTACACGTAATCGCCCGCCAATACGCCGCGGCCAAAACCGGGCGGATCGGCTCGTGCGGCGCCCGGCGACTCCGACCTCTGCTGCGGGAACTGGCCTACCAAGCGTCCGGTCGCGACATCGAACCAATAGAGGTATTCGCCGCTGGCGATTAAGTTGCCATGCCCCACGCCCAACAGGTGCATCACGTCGTCAGCTCGCGGCTGCGGGGTCTGCCACAGCGTCTGCCCGGTTATCGCGTCGATAGCCAGGATGTGGTCGCTATCGCCCGGCGCCGCCAACACGATGCCCTGGTGGACAACGCACGGATTCAAGTCGCGAAAGAAGTGCAGGTGATCGCTTTCCAGGTCGGTGGCGGGGAACGAGCATCGCGGATACTCGACGACCCAGCGGAGCGCACCGCCATCGGGCGAAAGCGCCGCCACGACCCCCAGGTTGGTGTTGCAGTACAGCGTCCCCTCGCTCAAGGTCAGCAGGATGTGGCTGATCTCGTCGGTGTTCGCCTGGCTCACCGTCGACGACTCGCACACCATCTGCCGCCAGCGCCGCGCCCCGGTCATGGCATCGAAGCACGCCACGAAGCACGCCGACTGTGGGCTCCCCTCGTCGGTGCGGCGCATGGCAATGTAGAGATTGTCGCCGTCGCACAGCGGTGTCCCCTCGAACGCCCACCGGCGATCCTCGACTTCGAGCGGAAAGCCCGGCAGCAGCTTTCCCTCCGCGGCCAGGTCGAGCCCGACAATCATTCCCGGCTGGCGCAAGAGCGAAGGATTGCTTTTGACCGCCGTCAGCGGCGCACCGACGCGGGCAAACAGCCTCCCACGGCTCACCGTTGCCGTGAAACGCGGCACGCCGACGTAGTACCTATTGCGGGGATAGCGTTTGTCGGCCTCTTCTTTGCTGTAGGGCCGGCCGATCACGATGCCCGATTCGTCGCCGCCGCTCCACGCCGGTTCGCCGCTGGCGAGGTTGAGCACCTTGAGGCAAGTCAGCTCGTTCATTATGACGAGATCGCCCACGACGACCGGATGGTACGGCAGCAGCTCATTGAACTCCTCGGCAATCCGCTGCCGGCCGAAGCCGATCTTCTCGTTTTGCGCTTCGAGCATGGGAAGCCGGTGCGACCAGAGAGGGGGGCCGCCGACATCGACGCCGCGCGGCGCAGATTTGCCGCGATCCAGGCTGCCACCAAACGTGGGCCAGTCCGAATCGACGGCTTCTTCCGGCCAATCGGCGCTTGTCTTGAGCAAGTCGGATAGCGCTTGCGTGTAGTTGCCGCGTCGGCCCGCGATCGCTCCTTCCGCGTCGCCGTGCAGACGACGAAAAACGTTGATCTCCCATGCGGCTCGTTCGCGCGATCCCTCGAGAATCGAAACGAGCACCAGGCGCGCCCGCACATCGGCCAGTTTCAAATCGGTGTCGGGGTACGCGCCGCGAATTGCAGAAGCGGAGGGATCGGTTAGCAGCGGCTCGATGCGCGGCCAGATCGAGTCGAGCTCCGCGTCGCTTTTCGCGTCCTTGAGCGTGAGCCACAGCGAGCGGCCGTCGAGAAAAGCGACGTCCGAATCGTTACCGGCGCGGGGCCGCAACACCGGGCTGATCCGCTCCCAGTAGCCGCGTGCCCGCGCGAACTGGCCCTGTTCGAGCGATATCTCTCCCAGGGCATACAGCGCGTCGTCGCCGAAACTGCTCGCCAGCATCTGCTCGACGATGCGCTGAAGCGCGGCGGAATCGCGCTCGGCGACCGCCATGTGAAACATCCGCTCGGCCACCGGATCGACGCGGCTGCGATAGAGCGCCAGTGCCTCGGGTGCGGCGGCCTTGAGGGAGCACAAGCGCATCTGGCACACTTCGCGCATCGGCAGGAAGCGCGTCGGGTAACCTTCGTAGGGCGCCTCGCCGGCGGCGCGAACCAGCGCCTCGCCGTGGTTTTCCATCAAGGTCCGCAGAGTTTCGACGGCGGTGTCCCATTGGCCGTCGGCCAGGAATTCGTTCACTTGCTCCAGGTGAGAGCGCTCGGTGTTGCCGGCCTCTTCGACGCGAACCGTCGTGGCACTTTGCGGCTCGCGAAATATCTGCCCCTGAGCCGTGACCGCAGCCACCGAGAACGCGGCAATCGCCGCGGCGCCGATCGTCCATCGATCCATGCGGTTCATCATGAAAGTCGGCGCAGCAACGCCGCTCGTATGCTCGCAAAGGAATTCGCCGAGAATCGAAGTTGCCCCGCGGAACGATGGTGGGCGCCCGAAGAAGCGCACCCGCTGCTCTCCTTCAGTATAGGAGGGCAGGCGGTGGCGGGGAAGAAAGACGGGCCGGATGACCGACGCCACGTCGCGGGAAAGACCGCGCTGCTTAGCGGCTTGCGTATCCTTCCACGATTCGCCCGACCCAGAACGCCGCGAAGCCGAACACCATCATGATGACCATCTGGCTCACGCCGGACGACCGGTCGAGCCCGCCGCTGCACTCGAGAACGACGGCCGCCGGCAGCACCACCAGCCCCACGATCTGCAAGCCGCGGCCGAGCGTTCTCATCGCCGAATTCGTCCCGATGCGTGCCAAGGGCGCGAGTGGCTGCTACACGCCGACCGGCTCGCGCTCGCGACTGTCGATCGCCGGGCTCTCTTCGTGCAGATCGCCGTATCGAGCGACCGAGTCGTCGCCGTCGAGCGACTCCGCGCGCGGCGCCTGCAGTTGCGCGGCCGCCTGCAACCGGCGGGCGCGGCGAATCTGGTACCAAAAGTATCCGCCCAGCGTGAAGAAGATCACGAACGGCATCGACATCATGAACAAGATGCTCCAGAAGTAGCCCCGCACCAGGCCGGCTGCCTGTTCGTCGTTCTGGGCCAGGGCTTCGCTGCACGTGGGGCAAGCCTGCGCGACGGCGTGAAGCAGCAGTACGACGGCCACGACCGCCATCGCCAATAGCGTCCCTCGCCGAATTGCCGCCATAGTCATCGCCCTACGTCTCGTGCAAGACCGCCAGCCGACTCGCAGCCGGCGGCTTAGGCACAAGTATACCCTCTGCCTCCCGGGCCGGGTAGACATGATACAGCATCAGATACACCACCACGCCCGTGACCGAAACGTACAGCCAAATGGGAAACGTCCAGCGGGCCAGCCGTCGATGCGCCCGCCGGCGATCGCGCAGGCCCAGGTAAATGGTCACCAGGGCTAGAAAGGGGACAGCCGCCGCCAGAACGATGTGCGTGATGAGGAGTGTGAAATAGCAATCGCGGACCAGAGGCCCCGGGTATTCGGGAAAGCGTTTGCTCCCCTTGATACCGATGTGATACGCCACGTAACAAGCCAGAAACAGCACCGACACTCCGAAGCACGCCAGCATCGTCCACTTGTGCGCTGTCTCGCGGCGCTGCTTGATCAGCACGTAGCCGCACACCAACAGCACCGCCGCCACCGCGTTGAGCGAAGCGTTCAAGTGGGGCAGGATGCGGAGCGCACTTTCCACGGGCGTGCTCGAAAAGGATGCCGACGAAACCAAGGACGCCCAAGGCCAAGACACAAAGAGACGGTGCATAGGCCCGGCCGGAAGGCCGGGGTACATCGTGCAGCAAACGCGCCGGTGGTGCACTCCGCTTCGCTACTGCGCGTCCTCCGCCGCCGATGCTGCGGGAACCGGCGTAGTTGAATCCTGCCCCTGGTCCGCCTGCGGCTGCTGCGGCGGCGCTTTGCGGGCCGGGTCCGCGGCCGGCACCAACAGCCCGCTGTCCTCGTCGACCGTCGGGGGCGTAGTCGGAGTCAGCGACTCCGAAGGTGGCGGCGGCTCCGTCTCGGCCAGCAGCTTGCGGAGCATGTCGCGCATCTCATCCAGTTTTTGGGGGTCGTTCCAGCTATAAAAGCCTCGAATGTTGCCCCAGCGGTCGATCGTAATGAGACGCTCTGAGTGACTGATCTCCCTCGTGTCTTCACTGGTGAGCACGGGCACGAAGTAGATTTCGCCGGCGATACGGCGGATGTACTTCTCGTCGCCGGTCAGAAAGTGCCACCGCTCGGGGTCGGCACCAAATTCGTTGGCGTAGATCGCTAGCTTCTTCACCGTATCGCGCATCGGTTCGCAGGTGATGCTCACGAATTGCACTTCGCGGCCGTCGAACTCTTGGGTCAGGGCCTTGATCTTGGCGTTCTGCCGCGGGCACGCGGTGGGACACGACGTATAAAAGAAGCTAACCACGGCCACCTTTCCTTTCAGATCGTCCGTGCCGTAGTGCTTGCCCGTTTGATCGGTGAGCGTGTACTGGCTCAGCCACTTTTCGTCGATGCCGGGCGGGCGCCAATCGGGATCGGGCACCGCCACGCTTCCGCTGGGAACGCCGCCAAACTTATCCTGGTACCAGCGCCAACCGAACCACAGCACCACGGCGCCGCAAAACACCAGCAGCACTCCGCCCCAGGCCAACGCGGCCCACGACGCAGTGCGCGGCGCGTCGCTTGCGTGCGTGTGGGCATCGAATTCAGGCTTGTCGGTCGCATGTTCGCTCATTGCAAATCTCCCGACGTGCGAGTTCGGGCCACCTGGCACGAGGCGACGAACATCAGCACGGCAAAACCCACGGTCACCAGCCAGCACACGAGCAGACTGGGCGTCCAGAATCCGGCAGGCGGCGGCTGGTCAAACAACAGGCCCCGCACGCCCCCCACGCAGTACGTCACCGGATTGACCCGCATCGCCCAATGCAGGGCGAGCTGCGTCCACGAACCGCCCGCGTCAGCAGCGGGAATCGGGAAAAACGCCCCCGACAATAGCCACAACGGCATGAGCACCAGGCTCATCACGGCGTGGAAGCCCTGGGTCGATTCCATTCGCCACGCAATGACGAATCCCAGGCCCGTCAGCCCGATCGACGCAGCCAGCATCATCACGGCCAGCGCCAGCCAGTTGGCCAGCGGCACGTCAATATCCAAGGTTAGCGCCAAGAGCAGAAAGATCAACCCCTGCACCATTGCGATCAGCGCCCCCCCCAGCACCTTGCCCAGCACCATCGACCAGCGTGGAATCGGCGCCACCAGCACCGACTGCAAAAAGCCCTCGCGGCGATCCTCGATGATCGAAATGGTGGCGAAGATGGCCGTAAACAGCAGAATCAGCACCAGCGTACCGGGAAAGTAGTAGGCCAGAAAACTCTGACCGGTCGCCCCCGCGGCCGACAAGCTGAAACTCCGCTGGAGCCCCGCGCCGAACAGCAGCCAGAACAACAGCGGCTGCCCCACGGCGCCGATCACGCGGTTGCGCTGGCGGAAGAAGCGCACCATCTCCCGCCAGCAGAGTGTCCACGCGGCCAAGAGCGGGCGCGGCTTGATCTCGGCCGGTATCGGCGACGGCGGTGAAACCGAATGCGTCAACTCGTCGGCGGCCTTGTGCGTGGCGCTAGTCAACGGCCACCTCCTGATGGCGCGAAGTCCAGAAGCGGTGACCCGTCTTGTCGATGAACACGTCTTCCAGCGTCGGCTTGCCGAGCGTGATGCTGGCGATCTGTCCCGGAAACGCCTCGACAAGGCGCGCCACCCACTGGTGCGCGTCGGGCCGTTCGAGCCGCACCTGCCCGTCGACCACGGAGGCCGCCACATCGAACTGCCGCGCGATCGTCTCGGCCAGTTCCCGCGGACTTTCGGTGTCGATCGTGATCGAATCGCCCCCGACCGAGGAGCGCAGCTCGTCGGGCGTTCCCAACGCGACGAGCGATCCCTCGTTCAGAATAGCGATGCGGTCGCTTTTGTCGGCTTCCTCGAGCAGATGCGTAGTGAGCACCACGGTTACGCCCATTTCGTCGCGCAGGCGGCGGAGGTAAACCCACAGGTCGCTGCGCGCCGCGGGGTCGAGTCCCGTGCTGGGTTCATCGAGCAACAGCAGCCGGGGCTGGTGGATCATCCCCTTGGCCAATTCAACCCGCCGCCGCAAGCCGCCGGAAAGGGTTTCGGCGCGTTCCCGCGCGCGGTCGCTGAGCCCTAGCTGCGCGAGCAAGGCATCCTGCCGGACGCGGAGCGCACCGCCGGTCAAGCCGTACAGCGCCGCCTGATAGCGGATGTTCTCGGCCACCGTCAGCTTTTTGTCCAGGCTGGGCGCCTGAAACACGACGCCGATGTGGCGACGCACCTCGTGCGGCTGGCGGGCCAGATCGAAGCCCAGCACGCGCACCTGCCCCTGTTGCAGGGGAACGAGCGTGGAAAGCACGCGAAACAGCGTGGTCTTTCCGCCGCCGTTGGGTCCCACGACGGCGAAGATTTCGCCTTGGGCGACCTGCAGCGTCAACTCGCGGAGCGCCGTCCTGGTGCCGTACGAATGGGTGAGAGAGCCAACGTCGATGGCTGCCGGCGTGCTCATGGAATGAGACGATTCCGAGCCGATCCCCCAACCGTCGAGGACTGGTTCGCGGTGCGCTGTCCGCGGAGCAAAGTGTGCCTGTTCGCCACGCCGCAGACGGTATGGAGATCGCCCCTCAATTCCCTTCACCCCCGCCCGACGTAGCGCCGACACCATGCGCCCCCGCTTTCCCCTCATCGGGCGTGGCGTGCGTCGTATCGATGACGTGGGGCACAGCGGCATTTCGCCAGCGCTCTTCGGAATAGTGGCGAGTACGCAGGCCGATGTCGGGAATCAGCATCACCACCAGAAAGACGCTCATGATACTAGCAGGTACGGTGAGCACGTACTTCCAGTTCGCCTCCCACTTCAGGTGCATGAAAAACAGCACCACAAGCAGCGCTTTGCAGCACGAGACGGCCATCATGCCGAACCAGCCGATGGCGGGGTTTTCCATGATCGGCGAGTTGCCGATGGCGAAGGAAATGGCCGTAAAAATGCACAACGCCACGAACACGGCAATGTATTTCCCGAGGCCGCCGTGGGCACCGTGACCTTGGTCGTTGGCGCCGTGGCCGCCGGCGCCGTGGCCGCCCTCGTGTCCGGAAGCGTGGCCGTGCTCGCTACCGTGTGCCGCATGCTCGGTCATAACGGGCTCCGCACTAAAAAACCTCGAACGTTGCGGCGCGTTTCCACAAAACGAGAATGCCGCCTCGCCGCCAGTTTTCAGTGTTCAGTTTTCGGTTTTCAGTCGGATCCCTCTGTACTGAAAACTGAACACCGAAAACTGAAAACTCTATTAGAACAAATACAACAACGGGAACAGGAAAATCCACACGATATCGACAAAGTGCCAGTATAGCCCCGCGTTTTCCAAAACGTTGGCCCGTCGCGAGTCGAGCCGCATCGTCAAAATACAGGCAAACACGATGAGCCCCACGAAAACGTGCAACGCGTGAAACCCGGTGAGCAAAAAGTACGTGCTGGCCCACATGTTGCCGCTGGGAATCACGAACGGCAGTTTCAGCCACGGGTATTGCTCGTTGAGCCCGTGATGCTCGCCGCCGGTCGCCGCTTCTGGCTCGTGCTCTTCGTCGCCGTGATGCGAGGGCAGCACCATGTCGGCCAGCTCAACCACGGCGGCGCGGGCCACAAGGGGATTCTCGGCCGTAGCCGCCGTGACTTCCGCCTCCTTTACCGGACCAGCCAGCAGCTCGTCGCAAACTTTGATCCGCTCCTGTCGCTGGGGCTGCGTCTCTTGCAATCGCGGCAGATCCTTGCGAGCGGTCGCAAGCTCGGCCCGTACGTCGCGAATCGTTTGCGGAATGTTCGCCAACTCGTAGTGCTCCCGCGGCGTCAAATCGTCTTTCCCGCGGAGCTCTTTGCGCCGCTCCGAAACGCTGTTCAGGCGGCTTTCGAGCTCCGTGATATCGCCCGGCAGCGTCTGCAGGCGGGCCTCGTCGGCCGACATTTTCGTGCGCACTTCGTTCAACCGAATGCGCACCGCCGATACGTAGGTCAGCCCGGGGTCTTCGTAGATTCGGCTGTGCGGCAACATCGGGTAGATGCCGTGCGAGAACTTCGCCTGGTACTCATACGCCTTCACGCCCAGGAACAGGCCGCCCAGGAGAAACGTCGCCAGCATCCAACCCTTGGCCAGCCATGCGGCGTTCTTACGGGCCGCCTCGAAGGCCAGCACGATCGTCACGCTGGAGCAGATCAGCACGAACGTATTGAACGCGCCAATCCCCTCGACCAAATGTACGTCGGTTGGCCTGGGCCACGTGCCTGCCGGCGCCCCGAAGCGCACCACGATGTACACGCCAATGAGCGCGGCAAAAAACATGATCTCGGTCGAAAGGAACAGCCACAGGATGGTCTTGCCGTTGGAGATCGGCAGCGCCGGCTGATACTCCAGGTGGACGTGGCCGTGGCCTTCGTGCTCAGTGCTATGCGCGTGTGCCATGATTCCCCAGAGCATCCTACAGAAACGGAGCAGCCACCCAAACGGCCAAAAGCGATGGCAAGTAAACCAACGAGGCACGCAGCAGCAGCCGCGCCGTCGATTCGTTAATGCGGGCCATGAATACCAGTGCACAGGCCAGGTAGCCGACGCCCAGCACAAACGCCAGGACCACGTACCAGGCCGCCGACGGCGCTACCAGCGCCGGCACAAAACTGACCGGCAACAGCGCCGTCGCCGCCAGCACGGCCTGCGTCGCCGCCCGACGACCCGAAGGATCAACGACCGTAAGCATCCGCATCCCGGCGCGGTCGTACTGGCGGCGGTAAATCCAGGCGATCGCCATAAAGTGCGGAAACTGCCACAAGTACACCACCAGGAACAGCGCCGCGGCACGCAGGTCGAGCGACGCCCCGGAAGCCGCCCAGCCGATCAACACCGGCATGGCGCCCGCCACCGCGCCGACGGGGGTATTCAGCCACGAATGGGGCTTGAGCGGCGTGTACAGCGCGACGTACACGACCCACGTGGCCAACCCCACAAGCGCCGCCGCCAGGTTCACCGTCAGCGCCAAGTGCGCGATACCCGCGATCAGCGTAGCCGCCCCCAAGACGAGCACTTCACCGCCGTGGAGTCGCCCCGAGGGCAACGGCCGCCGCGCCGTGCGATCCATCAACGCGTCGCGGCGACGCTCGATCCACTGATTCATCGCGCTGGCGCTGGCGGCCACCAACAGCGTGCCCCACAACGCGTGGCCAAGCACGAAGAGATCGGGCTGCCCCCAACGCGCGACCAGCGCCGACACCGCCACCGTCACCAGCACCAATAAGGCGATCTTGGGCTTGGTCAGCTCGATGTAATCGGCCAAACGGCCAACGAGCGTCGTGCGGCGGGATTCCAGGGCAACAGCCGAGGTGCTCATGCGTGGCTCCCGCTCAGCGCTACGGCCCGCTTGGTATTTCCCTCGGACGCCGGAACAAGCCGCGCGGCGCGCAGCATCAACGTAACGGCCGCGGCCAACAGCAACGAGCCCGTCGCCACGTGGGCCGTAACCACGTTCGCCTGCAGCATGCCGTGTTCGACGATCGCGTTGGGATTGGCGCCGAACAGCTCGCGGGCCCATTCGGGATAAGCGAACCGGACGAGCCACGTCGCGCCCCCCAGCACGAACTGCACGCCCACGAGCAGCGCCAACAGGATTGCCGGTCGCACGAGCGGCCCTTCGCGACGCGCTAGGGAAACCGTCGCGCCGGCCAACAGCAGGACGTGCAGCGCCACCGCGACTGCCAGTAACAGGTGCATGTAGGTGATTCCGCGAAACCATTGCCACGAGGCGTCGACCGCTACGTGCCGCACATTCGCCCCCAGCACAAGCTGCACGTAGATCAACGCGACCGTCAGGAGCGCAAGACGGTGAAGCCGCGACGCCCCTTCGAGACGCCGCGACGCCAGCGCCTCGCTCCAGCGGCGCGACGTGACCACCGCCAGCGCCACGCACAACGCAAAGAACAGCGGACCGACGCAGCCGTGAACCAACGCGATCCGCTCGTCGTCGGCCAGCACTCGCACTCCCCCCAGCACCCCCTGCGCGATCACCAGCACCAACGCCGCGATCACCGCAGCGCGCAGCCACTTACGACTCGCGTCGAGCCAAACGGCGACCACGAACGCGATCGTCAACAGTCCCGCCGTCGCGCCCAGCAGTCGATGACCGTGCTCGACGAACAAATCCCACGGTCCCGCTATCCACGTCTGCCACGGATAGAGGAACAGATTGTAGCCGTACGTACTGGGCCAGTCGGGCACCGCCATGCCCGCGCGATACGTGGTGACCAACCCCCCGACCCAAATCAAGGGGAACGTCGCCACAACCAACATCACCGCCAGGCGATGCGGCCAGGGGCTGGCTTCGCGCTTCAGCGGTTTTGGCGATTGGGTCATGGCGGCGAAGCGGTGCTGTTTCTAGGTGTCAGGTGTCAGGTGTCCGAACTGAAAACTGAACACTGAAAACCATTCCTCCGTTACTCTGCATTCTGCGCTCTGCACTCTGCACTCTGCATTCTGCACTTTGTGTTTGATCTAATGCGCCGGTTCCAGCTCGACGCCGCCTCCCTCCGGTGGTGGAGTGGTCTGCGGGTAATAATCGTCATCGGCCTCGGGCGAACCGTATTCGTACGGACCGCGGTAGACGACGGGTTGGAAATCGAAATTCCCGTGGCCGGGCGGGCTGGGAGCGGTCCATTCCAGGCTGTTGGCGCCCCACGGGTTGCGCCCCACCTGCGGCCCCCAGAACATGCTGTAGATAAAGTTGGCGGCGAAAATCACCTGCGTCGCCACCATGCCGATGGCGCAGATGGTGATGAATTGATTAAGCGGCTGCAACTGCGCAAACGTGGCGTAGTGGTAGGGATCGGCCAGCCGCCGCGGAAAGCCCACGGCCCCCAGAATGTGCATGGGATAGAACGTGCCGTTGAGGAAGATGAACGTCAGCAGGAAGTGCACCTTGCCCCAGCCGTCGTTCATCATGCGGCCGAACATCTTGGGGAACCAGAAGTAGATCGCCCCGAACACCGCCATGGCGGTACCCGAGAAGAGCACGTAGTGAAAATGGGCCACGATGAAGTACGTGTCGTGGATGAAGATATCGACCGGCGTGGCCGCCATGAAAATGCCCGATAAGCCGCCGATGATGAACATCGCCACGAACGACAACGCGAACAGCATGGGCGTGGTGAACTGGATCTTCGAGCCCCAGACCGTGCCCAACCAGTTGAACACCTTGATCGCGCTGGGCAGGGCGATGAACATCGTGGCCACCATGAACGTCATACCCAGCACGGGGTTCATGCCGGAGACGAACATGTGGTGGCCCCACACGATGAAGCCCAGCCCCGCGATGCCGCCGATCGAGTAGACCATCGGCTTGT
>CAYQAJ010000018.1:0-36855 GCA_964415245.1 uncultured Pirellulaceae bacterium
GCGTCGGCGGAACGTCCGCGTCGCGACAGTGACACAGGAGCGGTGCGGGCGAAGAAACATCAAGCGCTGTTTTCGCCCCGGAAGCCGGAATTCCGAAGATTCTGAGGGCGGTTTAGGGACGCCGAAAGCGCGAGGAGCGAAAGAATGCGAACGCGGCGGGCGAGACGCATACGGCCCATTTGCCATACTGGCGGACTCTGGTCCTTGCACTCTCGGCAGTGGCGAAAGGTGCTCGCGCGCATGGTAATGAAGAGGGTTCGGCACGGGGAGGAACGCCGTCTGCCCGACGCTGCCGGACGGTTTTGGGGCACCATCGGCAAAAATGCGCAGAAGAATTGACAGGAACGGAGCGGGCGCTTACGCTAAGACGTTATGAAGGTCGTCTCCTCTGCCTGGTTTCGCGGGCCTCACATGGATCATCTGCGGCGACTCCCCGTGTTTTTGTTGGGAGCCGGGGCTGGGTTCGTGTTGTTGGCCGCGACCGCGAAGCCGGTTTCGGCGACGTGCGGTGATTGGCTGGACCGCTCGACGATGCACAGCGCCGACCCGTTCAGCGGCATCGACGACGCACCTGCGCTGGTCACAGCGGTCCCAGATCGACCATCGCCTTGTCCGTGCCAAGGACCTCATTGCCATCAGGCTCCCCAGGCGCCCGCATCACCAGCCCCAACTATCACATCGCCGAATCCCAAGGACTACGGATTTCAGTCGCACGAGGGAGAAGGCTTTCTCGCCGATCTCAGGGTCGCGTTTCTGTCCGACCCTTCTTTTGACGTCTCGGCGGGTCATCCGCGCCGAATTGACCGTCCGCCGCGTTCGTAGTTCGGTCAATTCGGGAAGCGCGTCGACGACGTTCGTTTGTGTCGTGAGGCCATCGCGCTGCGCATTCGTGCGCGCCGGCATTTTCGGCCGTGGGTGAGTCCTGCGCGTGGTTGGCATTCGATCCGCCGATCTGACGAAGTGACAGTGCGTCCTTTTGCCGCGCTATCGCCGCCGTTGCATCGGGCGGTATGCCGCGGATCGTCGCGTGCTTCCCGTGGGAGCAAATGCCCCAGCGCCTCGCGCTGCGCGCATCGCTCGATCCACGAGTCCCCTAGCGATTGATGGCGACCGTTCGTGAGGTCGCTGGTTTGCCGATTCGGCTTTATTTATTCAACTGTGGAGGTTCATTGTGACAACTGCTGCTGCCTGCTCGATCAGTCGAGCCGATCACAAAATGAGCTGGATGGAGAAGCTCAACGGCCCGTGGCACAAATACGCGCTGTGGACATACACGGCGATCGTGTTGGCTCACTGGGCGGAACACCTGGCGCAAACGACGCAAATCTATCTGCTCGGCTGGCCCGTGCCGGAAGCGCGCGGCGTAGTGGGTTTGTGGATTCCGTGGGTGGTCACGTCGGAGACGCTGCACTACGGCTATGCCCTGGTGATGCTGGTCTCGTTCTGGATTCTGCGGAAGGGATTCGTGGGCCAATCGTACAAGTGGTGGATGGTCGCGTTCTGGATTCAGTTCTGGCATCACATCGAACACGCCCTGTTGCAGGGCCAGGCGATCTTCCATCACAACCTGTTTGGCTCGCCGGTGCCGGTGAGCCTGGTGCAACTCGTGGTTCCTCGCGTGGAGCTGCATCTGTTCTACAACACGATCGTTTTCATCCCGATGTGCATCGCCATGTTTTATCACATGTTCCCACTGCCGGGCGAAGCGCCGCATCAGGGTTGCACGTGTGCCTGGCGGCCGCGACGGGCACGCATGGCGAGCGCCTGACGTACTGGCATCAAGAGTCCGATTGAGAAAAGGGGCGATGGGCGAGTCGCATCGACGTGCAACGGCGTTCGACGGCTTGTCCGTAGAATCGAATTCGACGAATCAGCAAAGGTGAAGCATGAATCTCATTCGTTCCATCATGTCCGTGTTCCTGTTGGCTCTGCTGGGACTTTCGGTCGCCGGCTGGATTTGGGCCGGCGGCCAGCCGACGCCCAAAATGGAGGGAGCCCGCCTCGTGCTAGCCATTTGCGGCCTGTCCTCGATTGGCTGCATGTGGCTATTGTGGGCCGCAAAACCGGGGAGAGTCGGCGACGAGGTGGCGGGGCAGATGCAAAACGCCCCGTCCGGTGCCGCGCCGAAGGAACAGGCCCCCGAATCGCGTAAGAAGCCGAACCGAGTTGAGGTAGCGTGAGTCGCGCGTCGGGCAATGTCCGCTTGCTCGCGGACCCACCTCCGGCTGCGAGTCGGCTCGCGCGTGCGGGTCGGCCGCAGGGGTCCGGACAGGCGGACATGCTCGACGCGTTAATTCCGCGCGCTTCATTTCGATGGCGAAGGGAGGGTGATTATGGAGAGGCGCATGCTCAGACGTTCGGGTGCCGTACTCGTGTGCGTGTGCGCCGTCGTCGCGATGAACGGCGGCTGCAGGCCCGCATCGTCCGATGCGCCTGAAATCCAGATCCAACTGACCCTCCAACCGTCGCCGCCGCAAGTCGGCGACGCGGACGTGTCGCTCAAAATGACCGACGCCGCCGGTGCGCCGCTGGCGGGAGCGGAAGTGCGCGTGGAGGGCAACATGAACCACGCGGGCATGAAGCCGTCGTTCGCCGATTTGAAGGAAGTCGAGCCGGGAAAATACTCCGGGACGCTCGACTTCACGATGGGAGGCGATTGGTTCCTGCTCGTGACGGCGAAAACGCCGGACGGAAAGAGCGTCGAGCGCAAGATCGACGTTCCGGGAGTACAAACGAAGTGACCGCCGTCGCGCCAGAACGTAAGACTTCGCCCGTCCCGGCGAAGCGGCAATCACCGCGGCAAGCGGCGCGGTTCGATCTGCTGCGCGTGCCGCTGTTGGGGCGGTTTCTGCAGTGGCGCGGATCGCGCGTGGCCATGCAGATTCCCGTGCTCTTGCTCGGCCTCGTCATGATTGCGCATGCTTTCTGGGGGCCGGAACTTGCCCCGAAAAACCTGGCCACGCTGCTCACGTGGGTCCACTTCCGCGGGTTGGTCGTCGTGGTGATTTTGCTGGCGGGGAATCTGTTTTGTATGGCGTGCCCGTTCATGTGGCCGCGGGAATTGGCGCGGCGATTGTTTTCGCCACGATGGCGGTGGCCGCGAGCCTTGCGAAACAAGTGGCCGGCAATCGCCCTGTTCGTTGCGGTTCTGTTCGTATATGAGCTGTTCGACTTGTGGGCCAGTCCATATTGGACCGGCGTATTGATCGTGGGCTATTTCGCCGCGGCGCTTCTGGTCGACGCGCTGTTTCAACGGGCGTCGTTTTGCAAGTACGTGTGCCCGATCGGGCAGTTCAACTTTCTCAGCGCGACGATGGCCCCGCTCGAGGTGGCGGTGAGGGATCGGGGCATATGTACCTCGTGCGCGACGAAGGATTGCATTCGTGGGCGGCGGGCGGAAGTCGCTACGTCGCGCGCGGTGGGAGCGGAGGGACCGTCTTGCGCCGCCGCCGCGATGCAGCTCCCCATCGTACAGCGCGGTTGCGAACTGGCTTTGTTCCAGCCGCGCAAGGTCGGCAACCTCGATTGCACGTTTTGCCTCGATTGCGTGTATGCCTGCCCGCACGACAACGTGGGCATCCTCGCGCGGCTCCCCGCAGAGGAGCTGGCGACGGAAGGAACGCGCTCGGGCATTGGCCAGGTGGCCCGGCGATTCGATTTTACGGTGTTGGCCGTCGTGTTTACGTTCGGGGCGCTGTTGAATGCGTTCGCGATGATTAGCCCGGTGTACGTGGTGGAGCAGTGGATCTCCCGTGTGACGGGCCTGACGGTCGAATGGCCGATTCTGGCCTCGATATTCGCTTTGGCGTTGGTGTTGGAACCGGCGATCCTGCTGGGAGGGGCTGCGGCGATTACGCGCCGCGTGGCCGGTTCGCGCGACTCGCTGCTGGCGATCGTCAAAGGTTTTGCCCGCTCGTTGGTGCCCATTGGGTTCGGCATTTGGCTGGCCCATTATGGATTCCACTTCCTGACGGGTTTCCTCACCGTGATCCCAGTCGCGCAGAATGCCGCACTGCAGTCGTTCGGATATCCGCTGCTAGGCGATCCGATTTGGCAGCTCGGCGGCCTGCCCCAGTCGATCGTGTTCCCGATGGAGATCGGGATCATGAGCTTGGGATTGGTCGGCTCGTGGATCGTCGCCTGGTCGATCGCCCGAGAACATTCACCCCGCCGCGCCGTGGGGAGCTTCGTGCCGTGGGGAGTGTTGCATTTGCTGCTGTACGTGTCGGCCGTATGGATCATGACCCAGCCGATGTCGATGCGGGGAACATTTCTGGGGGGAGTTTGAAATCGTGGCTGTGTACTTGCGACGACTGGCCGTGGGGCTACTGACGTGGATCGGCGTTGTTGCGGTCGTGGCATTGCCGACGGCGTCGGCGCACAAAGGGCCTCCGTTTCCGATATTCATGGACAAGCCGCTGGCCGGCTATTCGGTCTCGGTTTGGGCGGACCCCGATATCGGTCTGGCGACTTTTTTCGTGGTCGTGGAGTCGCCGCAAGGCGGAAAGCCATCCGACGCACCGGGAGTCTCGATGTGGGTTGAGCCCACGAGCGGCCGGCTCGATCGCGTAACGTGCGAGACCAAGCTCAAGCCGCTGGATAATCAATTGGAGTTCGAAGCGAGGCCGTACTTCGATCAGGGAGACATGTGGACCGTCGGATTCCGGCTGACCCCTCCCGGCGGCGAAGCGCGGGAAGTAACGGTCGAGGTCGAGTCGACACCGCCGGGCAACGGGCCTTGGGATTTTGCGTTCTACATCTTTCCCTTCGTGTTGATCGCCGGTTTATGGGTGTTCGCCATGATACGCCGCAAGCGATACCTTCGCGCGCTGGCGGCGCAGGAAGAAGATGAGCCGGAGAGTCCGTTGCCCGAGTCGCCGCCGCGCCAGTCGCCGCCGCGCGAGGTACCTGCGTATTCGCGGCCAGTCGAAAGCAGGACGAACCGACGGCCATGAGTGCACCAGCAAGCACAACGCGATTCGTCGTAGTCGGCGTGTCGACGGCCGCCGTCGTGGTGGCCGCCTGCGCCGCGTATTGGTGGTTTCAGGGCAGGGGGGCGAAACCGTCCGGCACGGCGAACGACGTCGCCTCGGACGAGGTCGTCGCCGATTTCTACACGAGCCTCGCCGCGCTCGACGTGGGCGAGAATCAGCTCGCCGCCCAGTGGCTCACTCGCGCCCTGGAGTCGGAACCGCGTGAACCCGCGCTGTGGGCAAACCTGGCGGTGGCGCGGATTCGACTGCGGGAAATGGAACGCGCCGCCGAGTCGATCGACAAAGCGTCGGCCTTGGCAAGCGACTCGAACGAGTTGGCGCTGCTGCGGGCCCAAATGCTCGAGCAATCGGGCGAAATCGAGCAAGCCATTGCGCAGCTTCGCGAGTTGCATCAGGTCTGGCCGGAGAACGTCGCCGTCACGTATTCGCTGGTCGATTGGTTGGGTCGGATTCGTAGCGATGAGGTGGAGGCGGAGCGGCTCGCGCTGCTTTCCGACATCCTGGCTCGCGAGCCGCGCAATTTGCGGGCGCGATGTGAGCAGGCGCGAGTCGCCGCGTCGCAACAGCGGGGCGACCAGCTACGCGCCGCATTGGACGCGCTCCTGCGCGACGGTGGCTACTGGCCCGAAGCTGCGCGCGAGCAATTGGCCGAGGCCGACGCGGCGGCACGGGCGGGCGAATTCCGCCAGGCGGCCGTGTCGCTCACGTTCTTTGAAAACCTACTCAAGCCGCACCCACAGTACCAGCAAAGCCTGGCGCAACTCGGGATTCTGCCGGGCGAGCCGGTCGCAACGCCGTTGCGGTCGTTTGTGCGTCTGCAAATGCCAGCGGTCGCGGCGGCGGACGCCGACGTGAATCTTTCGTTTGATGTGACGGATACCTCGAAAACAGCAGCGCGGCCTGATCTCGTTCTGATCGTTGCGACTTCAGGAGAGCGAAGCTCGACGCGTGTGACGCTTTCCCAAGGGTCTCTTCGTGCAGGCGAGTCGGCCGCGCTGCCTTTTCCAGGATCGTCGACTGAGGCGACGCCCGCAAGTATCGGCATCGCCGACCTGAATTACGATTTTCAAGAAGACTTGGTTCTCGTCGGACCCGAGGGCTGCCGCATCTTTCTTGGACAGGACGATGGTTCGTTTGTCGCGCAGCAAATCGAGCTACCCGAATTCGCGCAAGCCTGGCGATCGGTCTGGCTGTTCGACGTGGAGGCGGACGGCGATCTCGACCTTTTGCTCAGCGACCACGAATCGGCGCTCCGCTGGATTCGCAACAACGGCGACATGACGTTCACTGCGATGAGCGAATTCCTTCCCGTTGAGAAAGTGGTGAGCGTGCGGGCCGTCGACCTCGATGGAGACGGCGACGTCGATGTGGCGACGCTCGACACCTCGGGCAACGTCGGTGTGTGGCAGAACGAGCGGGGGGGGCAATTCATCGCGGCGCAGCCCCCGTTCGATGGACCACAGCTTGCCCTCGCCGTCGGGGACATCGACCGCGACGGGCAATTCGACCTGGTTTCGCTTGCGTCGTCAGGCGAGATTCGCTCCGCGACTTGGAAATCCGACGGCACGTGGTCCGATGCGCCACTGACGACTTGGTCGCCCGCGAAGTCGCTGGAAAGCGCGAAAGCCGGCGACGCGTTTTTAGCCGTCGCCGATGTGGATAACAACGGCGGAGTCGATCTTGTCACCAGCGCCGCCTACGAAACGGGAACCTGGCTGCGGACCGCCGATGCTTTGTGGACGCCGCTCGCCGCGGTTCCCGCCATGCACGTAACATCGGTGGCGGACGCGAACGGCGACGGCCTGCTTGATCTTGTCGGCGTGTCGGAATCGGCGGGGCTGGTGGCCACGAACCGAAGTCAGGCCGGGTACGGATGGCAAGTCATCCAGCCGAAGGCGAACAAGACCGCCGAGGGAGACAATCGCATCAATTCGTTCGGCGTCGGCGGCCGCATCGAGGTTCGCGCAGGCAACCTGGTGCAGGCGGCGGCGATCCGTGGGCCGCGTGTGCACTTCGGTTTGGGGCGGCACAAGCAGGTCGACGTCGCAGGGATCATGTGGCCGAACGGCACTTACCAGGCCGAGTTCGACCTTCACGCGCGTGAGGATGTGTTCGCGTATCAGCGCCTCAAGGGGTCGTGCCCTTGGGTCTTTGCCTTCGACGGGCGAGAGTTTCGTTTCGTCAAGGATTTTCTCTGGCGGTCGCCCTTGGGGCTGCGGATCAATGCGCAGGCGACGGCGGGAGTGGCTCAGACCGAGGATTGGATCGAGATTCCGGGCTCGCAAATGGCCGCCAAAGACGGCCACTACCAAGTCCGCATCACCGCCGAACTGTGGGAGACGCACTTCTTCGACCGCGTGGCGCTGCTGGCGGTCGACCATCCAGCCGACGCCGAGGTATTCGTCGACGAGCGATTCGTGCCCAAAGCGGCGCCGACACAAAAGGTAATCGTTTCCACGCCTCCCCAGCCGTTTGCCGGCGTAGCCGATCAACGCGGCAACCGGCTGGACGAAGTGCTTCGCACCGTCGATGGAACGTACGCCGATGACTTCGCCTTGGGCCGATACCAAGGCGTGGCCGAGGAACACTGGATCGAGTTCGAGCTCCCGGCCGAAGTGGCCGCCGATCGCCGTGTACTGATTGTGGGCAATGGTTGGATTTATCCGACCGACAGTTCGCTCAACGTGGCCATCGGGCAAGGGAGCGCGACGCGGCCGTTCGGGCTGATTCTCGAACAGCAGGATGCGAGCGGCATTTGGCATACGGTGCGCGACAACCTGGGTTTCCCGGCGGGCAAGAATAAGATCGTCGTCATCGAGCTGCCTGCGGGCATCGTGTCGCAGTCGCAAGCCACGTCGCTATCCACGTCGCCTTCCCTTTCGCGCAAGTTTCGCCTGCGGACCAACATGGAGGTGTACTGGGACTCGCTCGGCTGGAGTTACGCACTCGACGATGTCGAACCCCGGGTGGCCGAGCTACCTCTGAAGATGGCCGAATTGCGGCACCGCGGTTTCTCGAAACTCATGCCGGTCGATCGGCGCCGACCCGACACGCCCCTCTACGAAGTCGCGAGCACGCAGCAGCAGTGGCTCGACCTGGAAGGCCTTTACACGCGGTTCGGCGACGTGCGCGAGTTGCTGACCAAAGTCGATGACCGCTACGTCATTATGAACGCGGGCGACGAGCTGGCGTTGGAGTTCGCTGCCGGCGATGCCCCGCCCGCCGGTTGGCGACGCGACTTTGTGCTGGTCGGCGACGGCTGGGTAAAGGACGGCGATTTTAACACCGCCTTTTCCAAGTGGGTCCAGCCGCTCCCCTCGCACGCTGACCGCGAATACGCAGGCCCCCTCGTGCCGTTGGAAAGTGACCCCGTTTACCAGCGACACTCGGACGATTGGCGCAATTACCACACGCGGTATGTAACGCCCCGCCGTTTTCGGCAGGGTCTCTGGCCGCCCATGGAGCAGCCGACTAGCGGAGAATCCAAGCAATGAGCATGCGAGCAAAACGCGTATTGGCAGCGATGCTGTTCGTCGGCCTGTTGGTGGGGCCGGCGATTTACTTGCGATTGCAGTCGCAAGGCAGCTCGCCGGTTGGGGGCGCGGCCACGTCCGACGACAAGGAGCCGCTCGACCGATACGGCTTTGTACTGCACGAATCGGCCAAGGATGCCGGCGTCGACTTCATGCACCAGCCGCCGCGCGTCGATGCGCGGCTCGAACACATCGGTCCGCAAGTCGCCGCCATGGGAGCCAGCGTTTCGGTCGTCGATTTCGACCGCGACGGCTGGCAGGATTTCTACGTCACCAACAGCGCTCCGGGAAGCCACAACCGGCTCTATCGCAACCAGCACGACGGTAAGTTCGTTGACGTGGCCGCCGAAGTCGGCTTGGCCGACATGAACCCCCAGGGCGAAGGCGCGTGCATGGGATCGGAGTGGGCCGACATCGACAACGACGGCTACGAAGACGTCGTGATCTTCAAATGGGGTACCGTCGAGCTGTTCCGCAATCGACAAGGCAAGTCGTTCGAGCGAATCACCGAGTCAGCCGGCATGCCGAAGTGGGCCAATGTCGGCTGCGCCACTTGGTTCGACTACGACCGCGACGGCCGGATCGACCTGTTCCTGGCGGGTTACTGGCCGGACAATGTGCGACTCGAAAAACTCGAAAACACACGGATCATGCCCGAAAGCTTCGAGTACGCCAACAACGGTGGGCGCAAATGGCTTTTGCGGAATGCCAGCGACGGGCGGTTCGAGGACGTCACCCAGAGCGTGGGCATCAATAGCACGCGGTGGACGCTGGCGGTGATCGCGGCCGACTTTAACGGCGACGCGTTTCCCGACCTGTTTCTGGCCAACGACTACGGCGTTTCGGAGATGTTCGTCAACGAAGAGGGGCGGCGATTCCGCGAGGTCGGCAAGGAGAGCGGCGTCGGCTACGCTCCCAAAAGCGGCATGAACGCGGCGGTCGGCGACGTGCTCAACCAGGGCCGGCTGGCGATCTACGAAACGAATATCTCCGAAGAGGGCGTTCTGCTGCAAGGAAACAACCTCTGGTTTCCCGCCGCCGACGGATCGATGAAATTCGACAACGTCGCTTCCGTCATGGGCGTCGAGCTGGGCGGCTGGAGCTTCGGCGCGCAGTTCGGAGATCTGAACAACGATGGGTTCGTCGACCTGTATCTCACGAACGGCTACGTTTCGGGCGACGCCGGCACCAGCTACTGGTATGACTTTTCGCAGATCACGGGCGGCCACTCCCGGATCATCTCCGACGCCAAGAACTGGCCCGACATGAGGGGGCGCAGCCTTGCCGGCTATCAATCGAAGCGAGTGTGGCTGAACGACGGCAACGGGCAGTTTCGCGAGGTGGCGCAACTGGTCGGCGCGACGGACCAGTACGACGGCCGCGCGGTGGCGCTCATCGACGTCGAGAATCGTGGCACGCTCGACGTATTGGTCGCCAACCAGCGCGGTCCGCTGCTTCTGTATCGCAATGAAGTTGCCCCGGACCGCCACTGGATCGAGTTCGAGCTGGAAGGAACGGCGAGCAACCGCAGCGCGATCGGAGCCCAGGTCCGCGTGTTCTGGAATGGTCAGCAGCAGCTCCAGGAGCTTGTCGCCGCCAGTGGGTACGCGGCCCAGAATCAGCGTCGGCTGCATTTCGGACTGGGCGAGCACGCCGATATCGATCGGGTGACCATTCGCTGGCCGTCGGGCAGAGAGCAGACGATCCAGCATCCCGCTGCCGACCAGATTCTCAATGTTCAGGAACCCCAATGAGCGAATTCGACCGCAAACAGGGCGGTACGGAACGCGGCAACGCCGGCGGCAGTTCCCAGCCGAGCGCGCAGCCGCCGGATTCTGCCGCTGCGCCGCGCGCCGTCAGATGGCCCGAGTTTCTCAAGGTCGATCAGCGATTCCTGGCGCCGCTGTTGATTACGTGCATCCTGCTGGCGGGTCAGCTTTCGTTCGGCATTCTCGAAAGCTGGCCGAAAACGCTGCTGGCAATTTTTGCGGCGATGGTGTGCGAGATCGCGCTGGGCAAGTTGATTACCGGGAAGATTCCCCATCTGGCCAGCGCCTACATCACCGGTATCAGCGTCGGCATTCTGATCCGCTCACCATACTTCTGGCCGTTTGCCGTCTGTTCCGCGATATCGATCACTACGAAGTACGTTCTGCGTTGGCGGAACCGCCATCTGTGGAACCCCTCGAACTTCGGTGTGAGCGCGATGTTGTTTCTTTACCCGGCCGCTGTCGCCGGATTGAGCATCCAGTGGGGAAACGTCATCGCGCCGATGGTCGTCGTGTGGATCTTGGGATCACTCATCATCGCCAAGGTGAAGCGATTCCATATTTGCCTCACGTACGTCGGCACGTTCGTCGTGCTATCGGCGGTCCGCAGCCTGATTACCGGGCATCCATTCTGGGCCAGCGTATCGCCGCTCACGGGCCCCATGTATCAGTTGTTCGTGTTCTTCATGATTACCGACCCGCGGACGACCGTTAGCAGCAAGCGGGGGCAATGCCTGGTGGTGTTCCTCGTGGCGGTCGTCGAGATGGTATTGCGGCTCAACGAGATCATCTACGCGCCGTTTTATGCCTTGTTCCTCGTCGGCCCCGTGGCGCTGGCTATCGAGCTGGGGTGGAAGAAACGCAAGGCCGGGCCCGAGCCATCGGCGCAGAAGCCTGCCGAAAGCACCGCCGCCGTCAACGCTTGACTTTGCATTTGCTCGACTTACTTGTTTCGGTCCGTCTTTGTTCTAGTCTCTCATTTTGGAGTGTTACCCATGGCAGACAGCGTATTCGCGAACCAGAAGAAGATCATGGCCAATCAGAACCGGATCATGGCGAAGCAGCAGAAGATCATCGCCAATCAGAAGAAGCTCGACAGAATTATCGGCAATCAATCGAAGCTCGATGCCATCATCACCAATCAGAAGAAACTCGATCGAATTGTGAGCAACCAGGCCAAGCTCGACAGCATCATCGCCAATCAGAAAAAGCTCGATGAGATTCTCGCCAACCAAAAGAAAATCCTGGCGAAGTAGCGCGCAGCCGGGATACGTGCATTGCTAGATGGCCCGTAAGGCGCGCCCGCTCGCGCCCACATCCAGCCCCTGGCAGCGCCGTGGAATCGGCGCTGTCAGTGGCGCCCTTTGCAACGCTGCTGCGGTCCAGCGAGAGTTTCGCTGCGAGCACTCTGTGTCCAACGTTGAGCGGACGGCCTGCCGACGCACTCGGCATGCGCTCCTTGTTCCGCACCTGCGACAACGCCGTGTCGCGCTCGGCTACCTTGCGGACCGTCGCGACAGGGAGTTCCTTGCGTCCGGCATGAATGCGAACCTGGAGCGCGAATTGCGCGCCGCACGGAACGCGAACCCTCGCCTGAGGGTCGTCACACGGCGAGCCTCCCGCCCTGCTTCATCCGATGGGAAGAGGCCGCCGCTGTCCCATCTTGCCGCAACACATGTCGCGCGCTCGCGCGCCGCTGTTAACCGGCGGGTCGGTTTTTCGTAGCTTTGGAAAAATGACCCGCTGGTTAACAGCCGGCGCGACTTTTCCTGTTAACCCGATGCGCGCGAGTTCGAGGTTGTTCGGAATGGTCAGCGGCCACCATGAAGGACGCGGAAAATCGTAAGTCCTTGAGCTCTCGGCAGTAGCGAAAAGCGCTCACGCACCGTTATGAAGAGGGTTGGGTACGGGGAGCTTGTAATAGCGTCAAGTATGGTAATGCGTCGTATTCAGCGGAAACTGTGAGGGGTGCCGATTCTGTTGCGACGCTTTGCGAAGCATTTTCGCCCCTTACTGCGCTGCAAAATACGCGGTCGTGGAGTTCGAATTGACTGCCTCCCTTTCCTTGGGGGGATCGGCCGCCGCCAAGATCAAGACATGCAGTGGCGGCGACGGCGACGCCATCACGGTAAAGGACTACCACCCATCGGCAGAAATATCGGAAAATCGGCGTTTGCCGAGAAAGATCCTGATGTGTGCTGAGTCATCCTTATAGCGTCAATCACCTTCCGCCGGGAATTGCAATCCATGACTTTCAGTCCACCCGAAACGCGAGCCAGCTTGATTCTGCGGTTGCAGGATGCGGCGGATGTGGTGGCGTGGGATGAATTCGCTGAGATTTATGCTCCGGTCGTGTATCGCTCGGCTCGGCGGCAAGGCTTGCAAGCGGCTGATGCGGCTGATCTGGTGCAGGAAGTCCTAATATCAGTGGCTCAGTCCGTGACGCAGTGGCTCCAGCGTGATGATCGGGGACCGTTTCGCAAGTGGCTGTTCCGAATTGCCCGCAATACCGCCATCGATTTTCTCACGCGGCGAAAACATCGAGCGTGGGCGGAGGGTGGCGATGCTTTCTCGCGGAAACTGGAAGAAGTCGAATTGGCTGCCGCTATGTCGAGTCAATTCGATCTGGAGTATTGCCGGGAAGTCTTTCTACGGGCTTCCGAGGTCGTGCGAAGACAGGTGAGCGAAACGACCTGGCAGGCGTTCTACCGGACGAGTGTTCTGCGGGAGTCGGTCGAAACGGTAGGGGGGGACTTGGGACTTCGAGCCGGCGCAGTGTACATCGCGCGCTGCCGTGTGATGAAACGATTGCAGCAGGTGGTCATTGAACTGACAGGAGAAGAACGTCTCCTCCACCCATGAAGCAGGCAGACGTGATTTTCGTAAGATTCCAATGAGGAAACTCAAATGATAAAGTGTGATGACGAAGCGCTCGCCGCTCTACTGAATACCTGTGACGACGTTGGCGAGCAGGATAGCGATGTGGCTCAGCACGTTGAGTCATGCCAGCACTGCCAGAGCCGGTTGTCAGAGTTGGCCGCCGACGCTGAGCAATGGGACGCAGTGTCGCAATGGCTTTCACCAGGCGACGTGACTTCTGAGATTTACGCTGAGTCACTCGACGCTAGGGACCGCTGGAAACGGCCCACTGTCTGGACGGAGACAATGGCGAAGTCGTTGCTTTCGGCGGCCAGTCACCCCGAGATGCTGGGACGCATTGGTCGCTACGATGTGGAACGATTGATCGGCAGCGGTGGGATGGGCGTGGTCTTCAAAGCCTACGACACGGAACTCAATCGACCCGTGGCAGTGAAGCTGCTGGCACCCTATTTGGCTGGCAACGGTGCTGCACGCAAGCGATTCGCTCGTGAAGCTCGCGCGGCGGCGGCGGTCGTCGATGATCATGTCGTGCCGATCCACAACGTCGAAACTGAAGGCGAGCATCCCTTTCTGGTGATGAAGTACATCGGCGGCGGATCGCTGCAACAGCGGCTCGATCGCGAAGGACCTCTGGAAGTTTGCGAAGTGCTGTGGGTCGGCATGCAGACCGCGAAAGGGCTGGCCGCCGCGCACGCTCAGGGATTGATCCACCGCGACGTGAAGCCATCGAACATCCTCCTTGATGAAGGCGTCGAACGGGCACTGCTGACGGACTTCGGGCTGGCTCGCGCCGAAGACGATGCGTGCTTGACTCGCAGCGGCTTCCATCCCGGCACGCCACACTTTATGTCGCCCGAACAAGTGCGCGGCGAAACGATCGATGGACGCAGCGATCTCTTCGGACTCGGCTGCGTACTCTATGCCTTGTGTACCGGCCATCCGCCCTTCCGCGCCGAGACCAGCTACGCGGTCCTCCGCCGCATCACTGACACGCAGCCTCGCCCTATTCGCGAAACCAATCCCGACGTTCCGTTATGGCTCGAACAAATTGTGATGAAGCTGCTCGCCAAGTCCGCTGACAACCGTTTTGACTCGGCCGCAGAAGTCGCCGAGTTGCTCGAACAATGTCTGGCCCATGTTCAGCAACCGACCACCACTCCGCTGCCCGAGTCGCTAGCCGCCTTAGCATCTGAACGAAGCCGCCGTCCTCCGGTCAGCAGATTCTTCGTCGCCGCAGCCTTCGCCGTTTCGCTGATCTTCGCTGGCGTGCTGATCGTGTTGGAGTTGAACAAAGGCACGCTGACGATTGAGTCCGAGGTCGACAACATCCCCATTCGAATCATGCAAGGAGATACGATTGTAGAGCAGATGACGGTGACTCAGGCAGGCACATCCACACGCGTCGCGGCAGGCAGTTATGTCGTGGAGTTGGAGAATTCAAATGATGGATTGGTCATTGAGGGTGGTGCCGTATGGCTCATGCGAGGCAAAACTCGCACGGTGAAGATCGTCAAAGCTGTTGTCCGCACCGGGGACGGCAGTTCCGTTCGCATTGTCGATGCAACGAAGAGTGACGATCTGCCGACGAGCGAGCCGTTCGAGGCAACAACTCCTCTGGACTGGCTCGTCGCCTGGGATTTCAACTATACGCTTTTGGGCAAGCGGTACTCAGTGCTACGAATCGCCAAAGACGGTCAACTTGAGGCAATGTTTCCGGGACACCCAATAGTTCGCGGCAAACTGTCGCGGGAAACGCTGAGCACGCTGATTCGCATGATTGCGAAGCACCCACAAGCAACAACTCGTTCTCCGTCGGCGCTTTCAGGCTTCACTGCAACTGTGATCCCACGCCCCGAATTGATCGACGAAATCCGCCGTGCCGACGTTCGGACAGAGGTGGTCGCCGTAGTACATGATGGTGTCGCCTATGAACTGAACCTTGACCTCGACGATACAGAATGTCTCAACGTGACCAACTATCTTTGCAAACAGATTGGTCTGGCTGCAGTTGGAGGAGATGAGCGGTTGACCGAATTGATAATTGCGGCTAACGGTCTCCTCGCAAAAGCCAACCCCAAGCTCCCGAAAGTGATTGACGAGAGTTACTTCAACTTCGCGGCAGAGGATGAGTCCGGGAATCTCTTGATCTGGTTCAACAACAGGAGCGATCCGACACTGAAGTCGGCACGATACGAGATGTGCGTCCCAAAAACAGGCGAACCCACGATCAAGGCCGTTGACGTCGGCTCAAACGATGGCGCGCCCGTTGATGATCCGCCGCCAGATGCAAAGGCGGCAAGCGATGCTGCCGAAGTTCTCAACATCAAGCAGTTGATCGAGCGCGGTCAAGAATTGAGCAGCAGCACGGCCAAAGTAGTCACCGTTCGGTTCCCAGTCTTGTCCGCACAACGCAAGGGCGTCATCGACCAAAAAGGGCACAGGACCGAGTTGTGGTTCCTCAGTTCTTACAAAGATTCGCGGGTAGTCGATCCAAACGTATTACTCATTGAAATATCAGCAAGTGCTGAGAAGTCGTTAAGGGAGTCGGGTGTGAGTGATATCCCCGGTCACTTCGTTGGAAAAACGGTCGCTGTTACGGGTAACGTCCGTGCAGCAGTCGCCGAAGTGTTCTCCGAACCTGAAACGGTCTTGACGTTAAGCATCACGGTGAGCTCACTCGACCAAATTCGCGTGGACGATGGCGATTCGCGTGGACGATGACGATATGGTATCGGGCACCCGCGACGAGACGACGGCAACGCATAGTTCCGACGCGGAAGAAGTTGGCGCAACCGCCAATAACCTCAAGCGCCTCGTGGACGCGTTGCATCAGTATCATAATTTCGGAGTCCGAATTCAAAGAATTCAACAACTGGGTGTAGCGGTCCAGCGAGAGTTTCGCGGCGGAAGATCAAGGATTCAAGTATTCGTTTGGCACTCGAATCGCGCCGAAAAGTCTGTTCGCGCCTTGTTTCGCAACGAGAAGGCCGTGTCGTACGTCAGGCGGTCGGCCTGCCGGCACGATCGGCGCGCACCGCGTGCTGGGCGCCAGCAACAACACGACGCCGCGCTAGGCTACTTTGCGAAGCGTCACGACAGGGAGCTGTTTGCGGCCGGCATGAAAGCGAACGTGGAGCGCGATTCGCGCCCCACACTTTCCGCGGACCCTGGCCTGGGGCTCGGCGCACGGCGAGCCGCGGGGGTAGCGTGTGCGGGGTTCGAGGCGCGGTTTTCGATTAGCCGGCTTGCGATGGAAGTACGCTTCGTTCGGCGTGCGTCCACCGAGCGCCGCGTGGGGCCGAAAGGCGTTGAACCAGGTGGCGAAGCATTCCAGCTCGCGCTGAAACGGCGCGCGACGCACCGGGACGACGAGGCCGCACAGGAACTCAGCTTTCAACGTGCGAATCAGCCGCTCGATGAGGGCGACGCTGCCGCTCTTGCCGACCGCCCCGAACCGCGGACGGATCTTGCGACGGCGGCACCAGGACTTGAAGCCTCGGCACCAGAATTGTCGTCCTTTGTCGATGACGATGTAGCGCGGTTTGGCTCCCGCGCTGCGCATGGCGCAACTGAGGAACTGCCTGACATTGCGCCCGGTGGGGCGTCCTTCGAAGACCCGCAGTCCCTGCACGCGGCGGGAATAATGGTCCATGACGAGGATCACCCACCAGCAGAACGGCCAGCTTTGCGGAAGGGCGAACGGAAGCCATGCCGTCCAGAACCCCAGGCGCGTCGGCACGGCCGTGAGGTCGGCATGCCAGACATCGTTCGGCCTGATGGCGGTGACCCGCTGCTGTTGCGGCTCGGCGACGACGGGTTCCGTCGGTTTCGGCCAGGGCCGCGTACACCCGTTTGCACTCCGCCCCAAACCAATCCGCCAGTCGGCAGCCGGCAATCATGCTCAGCTCGTCTACCGCGTCGCCTGGGGTTTCGCCGCCCACCGATGCGACCACTTGCAAGACGAGGGCGAACCGTGCGGCCGCCCCTTCAAGTTTCGACCACGCGGCCGCCAGCTCCCCTTCCAACTCGCCTTGCTCGGCAGCGTGCCGGTTGTGCCACGCTATGAAGTGCCGCTTCGCTTCCGGTGTCAGCGGCAGGTCAACCGGAACGGGCCGGCCTTCGTAGTCTTGCCCGTGCTCAAGCGCAAGTAGCCGCTCAACCGTTTCGCCTAGCGCCCGCTCCGTCGCGTAATCGACGGTTGCTTCCGACCACTTCCGCGCCCGACGCGGCGGCATGGCCAGCAGCAGACGGGGCAGCAGGCCGTCGTCACGGTGGCCGCCAGCGGCGATTGCACGCTTCAAGACGAGGGGTTGGATTCCACCCGTAACGCTCACAGCGGCCCGTGCAACGTGAATTGTCCGCTTCGCCGGTCTTTCGGTCGATTGTCATTGGCCGCGCGCCGTACATGCTCAACCAGTGCGAAACGTCGCTCCCTTTGCCTTTTGCCCGGTATTGGTCGAATCCACCAAGCCAGCCGGAAAGCTCGTCACGACACAAGAGCAAACCACGCGGGGCGGTCGAAAGTCTGTCGGCCAACGCCTCAACCGTCACGTCGGACACAAGCAACCGCTCGCAGATTGGCTCGTCTGGTTTTGTCGGCGCCGGTTCACCTTTCTTTCGCCCATTGCGTTTCCACTCGGCCATGTCGGCGTCATGCAGCAACAGGTCTCGCTCGTATTGCTGCCACGCTTCGCGCCAATGCTCGATTGCTTTCGTCTGCCACACTTGGGCCGGCTTCGTTGCCGCATCAATCGCCGGGCTCTTTTGCGTGCCGCTCTCGCCCACGATCGCGGCCCACAGCACGGCCGGCTCGCACCAATCGCGCTTCAGTTGCACGCGGCGGGTCGTGCCAATGCACGCGGCCAACATGGCAAGCATGGGCAGGGCGGCGTAAGCGGAGTCGCAGCCGATTGCGGCCGCCGCGGCCGTCACGTAACCGCCGACGGGCTCGGGCAACGCATCGACCGGGAATGGCCGGAACGGTTCGGGCGCGGGCCGCTCATTGGCGTCGGCGGCCACCGGGTCGCTCGGCTTGTAACGCGCCACGCTCGCCGCGATTGCCTTCACTTCGTTGTCAGTCAGCGGCGGGTCGCACTTGCTGCGATTCTCAACTTGTAACGCGGCCTCGATTGCGTCGGGCGCCATTCCGCGCCGTCGCATTGTGCCGGCCAGGGAAGCCAAGGCAGCGTTGCGCTTGCCGGTCGGTATCTTGCCGTTCGATTCGCCGTTGGTTTCGTGTTTCGGAGTCGCCGGCTTCCCGCGGTTCGCCTCGATTCGGTCAAGCTCGGCCGCCAGCCGCGCCGGAGGCTCGGGCAACAGGTCACGTGCGACCAGCTCGCAACCCTCGACAAAACGATAACGACCGCTCTTGCCGGCGTCCCGAACGAAAGACGGAGCAATGACGATGTAACCCCCGCCCGCGCGCGTATCGACGTTTTGGGCAATGTCGGAGTCGGTGTTGCGCCACGCCTTGCCGGCCGGTTGCCGGTAGAAATACTGCCGGCCGCCGCTCCACGTCATTTGCAGCGGCGCCGCGGCCAACTCGCGGGCGCGCTCTTCGGTCAGCCACGGGTTCGGCTTCGGATTCGCGGTCAGCTTGTCAATCAAGTCGGGGTCGAGAATGAGCAAGCCTTCGGTTGCCACGCCGATATTCGCCTCGGGCATTTCGCGCCACCATGCTTCTATCACTTCGGGATCGGTGGTCGCATCAAGCAGCCCGTTGCTGCCCTTCGTCGGCTTCTTGGTGCGCGGCACAAGCCGAAAAACAGGGTAGCCCAGCTCGGCCAGGTGCAACGCGGCGATACCCAAGGTGCTCAGTGCTTCCGTTCGCGCGGTGCTCATGCCGTCGCCCCCACTTCTGCCGCGGCTTGCTGTTGGTCAATCCACGCCTGAAGTGCCGAGACCGAATAGCGAATCGACCGCGCGCCGATTCGCAAGGCACGAATCGGCCCACGCGGGGCCGTTAGCGACCACAACGTTTTTTCAGAAACGCCCAGCGCTTCCGCCGCTTCGGCGGGTCGCAGCAACAGCCGGGGGGGCGCGCCGTTTTCAGTCTTGGCTGGCATGTTCACCTACCTTTTCGTTGCTTGCCCGCTCCGCAAGTACGCGCTCCACGGCTTCGGGCGCGAACAGATACCGCGTGCCGGCTCGCAAACAGGGAACCCGGCCGGCTTCCGCTTCGTCGCGAAGCCAGGCCACGGTCACGCGAAGCCGGCGGGCCATGCGTGAGAGATTCAAGAGCGGGGCATGGGTCGTTTCCATGCCCTCATTGTCAGGCAGCCCGAAAGAATGTCAGTGCAAACTTAGTGCAACTTTGGTGCAATTTGCGCACGCAAGGTTTGCCCCAATGCCAGCCCCTCGGGCGTTGCGCAAACGCCTTTGTTCGGCCCGGCGGGCCGGTGGGCCAGTCCGCGGCCAATGAGAAGGCGCACCGCAGCGGTGGCCGTGCGGCGGCTTATGTCGGCCAGGGATTCCACGTCGTCTAGGGTGGCAAGCTCGGGGTGCCGTTCGGTCAAGCACCGCAACACGGCCGCCGATTGCTTATCGAGGGGGTCCGACGGCACGGTGGCGGGCGGCTCGCCCAATTCGTCGCTTCGATTCAACTCGGCCAGTTGCGCCTCGGCCAGCTTTGTTTGCGCCTGCCTCAGCTTCCGCTCGTCGTGCTCCCGCTCGATTCGGTCAAGCCAATCCCCAACGCCTTCGCCCATGAGACACCTACCTTCCCAAAGACGGGCCGGCACGCGGCGGCCTTGGGGGTAGGTGATCCCGAGTCCGTCCGCGTGCCGCTTGGCCGATTGCAAGCCGGCTCGCCCGATATGTGATTTTACCGCGTCGCCCCCTTCGTGGCACGTCGCACGATTCGCAGCACGTCGGCCTTGGCGTCGGCCGGTCGCCGTGGCCATGCGTCCCACACTTCCGCCAGTTCAGAACCAGAATCCGGTTCAAGTGCGCTGTATTCTGCGCTGTCAGCCCGGCCGGCTTGCGTTTTCCCCGAAGAAAACGCCGGGTGTTCGTCCCCTACCGGGGGAGCCTTTCTTTCGGGAGCGGAAAACCGCTACCCACGGGTTAACGAAGAGCGCCGGGTCGCGAGAGTGCCCGGCGCTTTTTCGTGCGCGGCCGCAAATCGCCAGCGGACCAACAGCTTTGCGACGCGCGGCGCCGTTTCGCCCGCCAACTCTCCGGTTCGCTAGAGAGTCACCGTGTCGAGCTTCCTGCCGTTCCCCTTGCCGGCGAACCGCTGGATCCGGCTACGGACTCGTTCGTGGATCCATTCCCGGCTCGGCATGGACCGCGAATCAACTTTGCGCATGTTCCGCGAAGCGAGGATCCACGATGCCGAACCTGAGTTTCCATTCCTGGACGGCGCAATAGAGCACGGGAACCGTGAACATGGTCATGATGACAATGCACATGCCGCCGAAGCTGGGAATGGCCATCGGGACCATGATATCCGAGCCGCGTCCGGTCGACGTGAGAATCGGCAGCAGCGCCAGAATCGTCGTGGCGACGGTCATCAAGGCCGGACGTACCCGGCGGAGGCCAGCCGCCAGGGTCGCCTCTCGGGCGTCTCGATACGTAGAAATGCGGCGCCTGAAAAAGCTCTGATCCAGGTAGGTTGCAATGACGACACCATCGTCGGAAGCGATGCCGAAGAGGGCCAAGAAGCCAACCCACACGGCCACGCTCAAGTTGATGGGATGGATTTGAAACAGCGTTTGCAGGTGCGTGCCGAAAAAATCGAAATTCAGAAACCACGGTTGTGAGTAAAGCCAAAGCATAATGAAACCGCCTGACCAGGCCAGCGGAACACCGAAGAACACGATGCCCGTGGTCATGATCGAGCGGAATTGGAAGTACAGAATCATGAAGATGATAAACAGCGCCAGCGGCAGGACCAGCATCAGCGTCTTCTGGGAGCGAAGCTGGTTTTCGTAATTCCCGGCGAAGGAGTAGCTGGCACCGTCCGGCAAATTGAACTCGCCGCTGTCGATTTTTTCCTGCAGGTACCGCTGGCATTCCTCGACGACGTTCACTTCGGCTTTCCCAGGCTTCATATCGAACAGCACGTAGGCGGTCAGAAACGTGTCTTCGCTTTTGATCACCTGCGGCCCGCGCACATACGTGATATCGGCCACCTGCGCAAGCGGAATGTGCGAACCGTCTTTCGCGGGTACGAGGATTTTCTTCATCGTTTCGATCTGATTCCGCAGCTCGCGCATGTAGCGGACCCGCACGGGGAACCGCTCTCTCCCTTCTACCGTCGTCGTTATCGTGCGGCCGCCGATGGCGACTTCCACCACGTCCTGCACGTCGCGAATCGTGAGCCCATAGCGGGCGATCTCGCGGCGTTTGAAGTCGATTTCCAAGTAGGGCTTGCCCACGACGCGGTCGGCAATGACCGCTGAGTCTTCGACGCTGGGAACTTGCTTCAGGTACGTTTCAATCTCCAGGGCGACTTTTTCGATGGTGTCCAGGTCGGGCCCTTGTACCTTCACGCCCATCGGCGCTCGCATGCCGCTTTGCAGCATCACAATGCGGGCGGCGATGGGCTGCAGGCGGGGCGCCGACGTGGTGCCGGGGACCCGGCCGGCTTCGGTGATCTCGTGCCAGATGTCGTCGGGCCTCATGATTCCCGGCCAGGATTTGCGGCCCGGGTTGACGCCGGGGTCCAGAGGCGGTCGCCACTGGCGGAACGGCACGCCGCCCGGATCTTCCATCAACTGGCCCTTCTCGTCCCGGACAAATCGTCCTTGGACCTGATACGGCTGTTCATCGTCGGCCGGAAGCAGATTTCCTTCTTTGTCTTGAGCCCAGTCTTTCTCGCTCGGATCGAAGCGATAGTTCACGCGGTGCCCATCCTTGTCCACGATGTATTCCGACTTGTAGTTGATGATCGTCTCAATCATGGAAATGGGCGCGGGATCGAGCGGGCTGCGGACACGGCCGATCTTGCCGACGGCCAGCTCCACTTCGGGCACCGCTTGGATGCTGCGGTTTTGCAGCGAAAGCACGTCCATGGCTTCACCGATCGAAGCGTGCGGCATCGTCGTCGGCATGTACAAGTAGGAGCCTTCGTCCAGCGGCGGCATGAACTCCTTGCCGAATCCTTTCCAAGTGGTGGCCAAAGTCCATTTCAACTTCGTGGCCACGGACTGGTTGCCGATTTCATCCCACGATCGGCCACGTAACCCCCCCAGCTCGTACTTGAACCGTTCGAATGACGACAGCTCGCCAACTTCCGCTTCCGACAACGACTGGGCGTCGTATTCCTGCGGAATGCGTCCGAAAATGAATTTAGGCCCAAGACAAACACCGAACCCCAAAATCAGAATCAAGGCCGGCAACCACAGGAAGAGCAGCTTGTGGTTCAAGCACCACCACAGAATTGGCTTGTACAGATATCTTTGGAACACCTGAAAGAACGCCAATAGCCCGCCGATCAGCAGCGCTACGAAGGCGAAGTTTCGCAGGAATCCAGCTTTCGGACCCAAGGGCAGCCAATCGTCGGTCAACAGGATGCCCACGAAGAGCACGGCCGCTCCACTCGCCAGGACCGTGCTGCCATAGCGGAACCGATCCTTCCACTGGCTGAGCCGGTCCGGCAGCGACACTTCCAGCAGCTTGTAGACACCCAAAGCGCCCACGATCACCCCGGCCCACCACGCCCACCAGATGCCGATGCCAATTCCGGCCAGGATCAAGCCGGCATTGAGAACCTGTTTCAGCGTGCGCGAGCTGACTTTCGTCGTAAACAGAATATGGGCGGCGGGGGGGATGATCGTCAGGGCGACTATCACCGATGCGGCCAAGGCAAACGTCTTGGTGAAGGCCAGCGGTTTGAACAATTTTCCTTCCGCGCCGATCATCGTGAACACCGGCAGAAAGCTGACGATCGTTGTCGAAACCGCGGTGAGCACCGCGCTGCCGACTTCGCTCGAAGCGCGGTGAATCACTTCAAGCCGGTTTTCGTCAGGGTGAGCCTCATCCAAGTGTTTCAAGATGTTCTCACAAAGAATGATTCCCATGTCGACCATCGTGCCAATCGCGATGGCGATGCCCGACAATGCCACAATGTTGGCGTCGACGCCAAACGTCTTCATGGCGATAAAGCACATGAGCACGGCCAGCGGCAACAGGGCGCTGATGAGAATTGAGCTGCGCAGGTGCATCACCATCACCAGGATCACGATGACCGTGATCAGGATTTCCTCAATCAGGGCTTTGTTCAACGTGCCCAGCGTTTCGTAGATTAGTCCGGTGCGGTCGTAAAACGGCACGACCGTCACCTGGCTGGTGTTAACCCAGGCCGGCCAATTCTCGCGCGGAATGGACCGCAGGTGTTTGACCCAGGCGTCGTGGTTCATTTCGACGCCGGAAAACGCGTCGAAGTTGTGCGCGGCGGCGTAAGAAGCCGCTTGCTCGCGCGAGACGTGGCGGTAGTCAATCACGGCTTTGGTAGGCAGGCCCGGCGCGAAACGCTCGATTTCCCGCTTGACGTTCTTGATGGCTTCCAGCGGATTGAATCCAAAGCGCACCACGACGACGCCGCCGACGGCTTCGGCGCCACCTTTGTCCAATGCGCCGCGGCGCAGACCCGGCCCCAGCGTGACGTGGGCCACGTCCTTGATGTAGATCGGCACGTTGTCGTTCACGGCCACGACGCTGTCCTCGAGGTCCTCGACGCTCTCGACAAAGCCCAGGCCGCGGATGAAGTATTCGGCCTTGTTGATTTCGATGCTGCGAGCGCCGACGTCGATGTTCGACATCTTCACCGCCATGAAAATGTCGTCGATGCTGACTCGGGCGGCCCGCATGGCGTCGGGATCGACGTCGATCTGGTATTCCTGCACGAAGCCTCCGACCGACGCGACTTCGCTGATCCCCTCCGCCGACAGCAGGTAGTACCGGACGTACCAATCCTGGATGGTGCGCAACTCGTCGAGGTCCCAGCCGCCGGCTGGTTTGCCGTCGGGGTCGCGCCCCTCCAATGTGTACCAGTAGATTTGCCCCAGTGGAGTCGCGTCCGGCCCCAGTATCGGAGTCACGCCTTCGGGCAGCGTGCCGGAGGGCAAGCTGTTCAGCTTTTCCAAGACGCGCGTTCGTGACCAATAGAACTCGGCTTTTTCATTGAAGATGACGTAAATCGTCGAGAATCCAAAGAACGAATAGCTGCGGATCGTCTTCACTTCAGGCACACCCAACAGAGCGACCGTCAGCGGGTATGTGATCTGGTCCTCGACATCCTGCGGCGAGCGCCCCATCCACTCGGTGAAGATAATCTGCTGGTTTTCGCCGATGTCGGGAATCGCGTCGGTAGGCACGGGGCGAAGGCGTTCCGGCAGAGCCGCCGTATTGCTGCGAAGCCCTCCGGCCTCCCAGTCGAACGGCGCGACCAGCACTCCCCAGACGATCACGACGAGGACGACCAGGGCGACGACCAGCTTGTTTTCCAGGGAGAAACGTATGACTTTAGCGATCATCGTGATTGACAGTTCGAGCCATCGGTACTACAATTCAGTCAGATTCGTAATACGAGGGTGAGAGGCGATGAAAACGGTAACGCTGAAGCTCCCCGACGATCTCCACGCCATACTGATCGCCACGGCGCGCCGTCGCCACACGTCCAAATCCGACGTGGTCCGACAAGCGATCGAGGCCTATTTGAATGGCGGGGGAGCGGTGCCTCGGGGATCGCTGGTCGAACTGGCTGCCGATCTGATCGGGTCGGTCGAAGGACCCGGCGACCTGTCTCACAATCCCAAGTATCTGGATGACTTGGGCCAATGAGTCGCAATTTGCTGGTCGACGCGGGACCGATCGTGGCTTTGCTCGATCGGCGCGATCGCTACCACGCCTGGGCGACAAACCAAATGTCGGCGAGCGAGCCGCCGCTATGGACTTGCGAACCGGTGCTGGCCGAGGCGGCGCATTTGCTGCGGCGTGCCCAGGGCGAAGCAGCTCTGCTGGAACTGCTGCGGCGCGGACTGATAACCACTCCCTTTCGGCTGATCGACGAAGTCGCTCGCGTGGCAAAGTTGATGTCGCGGTATGCAAACGTCCCCATGTCGTTGGCCGACGCTTGTCTCGTTCGCATGGCCGAATTGAACGACAATAGTGCGGTGATGACATTGGATCGCGACTTTCGCATCTATCGCAAAAACGGGCGGCAAGTCATTCCCGGCATCACGCCGGACGAACAGTGAGCGAATCGTGCCGCGTCAGTCGTGCTGGTGGGCTGCCGACGCTCCTATTGCCTCTCGACTCTCGACGCTCAGCTTCTCCACGCGATCAGCGCACTCGGGCATCTTCGCGCCGAAATAGGGATTGCGCACCTGGTCGTCGTCCTGGTACCAGATGGCTCCCTTTCCTTCAAACGCCATCGGGCAATGCAGCTCGAAGACCGGAGTTGCTTCGCCCAAGGCGAACGTCTTGGCCATTACGCCAATCTCTTGGGACAGCGGCAGGAACTGGATTCGTATCGCTTCCATATCCTGCGCTTTCTTGAGATTGCCGATCGACTTCTCCAGATTGCTCCTCTCCTGCGACCATACGACTCGTGCGCGGTCGCCGAGTGTACTGTCGTCGACCGTAGCGACCGCCGATTCAAGGGTGGCGAGAAACTGCCGGGCCTCCTGCATGTTGTCCGCGGCCAACGCCTGACCAACGTCGCGGTATTGCTCCCAGACGCGAGCCAATTCGGCCTCGAATTCGGGCGCAACTGCAATCCGCTCGATGTGCGTTTCGTCGATCGGCATGATTCCCATTTCCTCCCGCATCCTCCGCATGTTTCCTTTCAGCAGCTCGAATGCGCGCTCGACATCGGCCAATTGCCGGGCATCGCGCCCTTCGACAACGTCGTTCCCCAAAAGCATGTCGAACTCTTTCCACAGCATGCGCGGGTGACCGGTCAGCAGCGAGCCATCGACGGCGTCGAGCGCTTGAGCGAAACTGACGAACGCCGAGGCGGCCGCGGCGACATCCTCTTGCTCAACAGCCTGAGCAACATGCTGGTAGGCGGCTTCCAGATCGCGGATTTGCCGATTGAAATCAGCGGGAAGCGCCATCGCGTGGCCGGCATGTTCATCGCCCGTTTTCTGCGCCACCGGGGCGCTCTGTCCGCCGTGCTGGTGGCCGCCTCCGCCCCCTCCTTCGGGAGTCATCATGCTGGGCTTGGCCTGAATCTGGATTTCGGCGTCGATCTTGAAGTTGCCCTGGGTCACGACCAGCTCACCTTCCTCCACGCCGTTGCGGACGAGGTAGTAGTCGCCGGCACGCGGGCCCAACACGATCTCGCGACCCTCGAACGTTGGCCGGTTGAGCGGGGCGAATTTCTCGCGAGCTTCGCTCATTGCCATCTCGACCTTCGCCAGCACGTCTTCGGCTTGTTCGGCCGAGTCGACGCGCTGCCCGTCCCGTGCTTGCTGCACGAGCGCCTGAGCGTATTCATCCCATGAGCGGCGCGCGAATTCGGTTCCCGGTTGATCGTAAGGGCGCTTCAGCATGTCGGCGTACGTTGCGAACGCCTCGCGGATCTTTTCCATGTCGCCTTCCTGCACGATAACGGAAAGCGTCAAGAGGGCCGGTTCCGCAAAGGAAGGCATGTTCGGCAATTGCACGTAGACGATGGCCCGCGTTCCCGTGACCAAGGCGGCCGAGTAGGGGATGACGAGCGGCGGGCCTAACGGGTCGGTTTCCGGCGTTACATAGCCCAGCGATTCGGCCCGCTCCAGCGGCATGCCGCAAATGGGGCAATTGCCCGGTTCGTCGCGGATGATCTCGGGGTGCATGGGGCTGATCCACTTGCCGGCCAGGCTGAGGTCCATGACCTTTCCCCCCGCCGCCACTTGCGGACGCACCACGGCATGGACGAACATTTCCGGCTTGAGTTTGCCATCCTGGTTTGGCACATTGACCCGCACCTTCACGGTGCGCGTCTTGTCATTCAGAAAGCGCTGAACGAAAGCGATGCGTCCGTGAAACTCTTCGCCGGGGTAGGCTTCGGTGGTGATCGTTACATCCTGACCGTAGTGGACCCAGAGTAAATCCGACTCGTAGGCGTCGAGATGTACCCATACCTGGCTGAGGTCCGCGATGGTGTAGATGCGCTCGCCGAGTTGGACACGCTCCCCCTGTTGTTTGAGCTTCTCGATTACCACGCCACTCATATCCGAGTAAATCGTCATGTGGTCCGAAGGCTCGTTCCGCTGTTCGATGTCGGCGATTTGTTCCTCGTTCATGCCCAACAGGCGGAGCTTTTCCCGCGCGGATGCCACGAGATCGATCGGCCGGATGAGCGTTGTCGCCGGCGGACGCTCCGGCCGGTTCCTGAGTCCCTGAATCAGCTCGGTTTGCGCCGAATACAACTGCTCACTGTAGATGGAAACAAGGTGGTCACCCTTCTTGACGTCGATGCCGGTGTAGTCGACGTACAAACGGTCCAATCGTCCGGCGACCCAGGCAGTGATGTAGCCGAGCCGGGTTTCGTCGTAATCGACGCGGCCGACCATCGGAATCTGATGCGTGACATACTTCCGCTCGACCAGCGACGTCTCGATGCTCATCAATGCCCTGGATTCGGGACTGAGCGCCAGCGTGCGCATGCCACCGGCCGTCCTGACGACCGGAATCAAATCCATCCCGCACAGCGGACACTTGCCCGGCTGTAGCTTGCGAATCTGCGGATGCATCGAGCAGGTCCACAGAGTTTCGGCAGCGCCGGTCGGCGTTACGCTGGCCGGCGTACCGGGCGACTTGCTCTCCCCAGGCGAGCGCCACAGCATGCCGGCGATCACAACGCCAATCACGACGAACACGACCGCCTGGGCCAGGAACAGCTTTCTACGGTGTTTGGCGTAAAACCTGCGCCCGATGTCGGTATCAAACGGGCTTTTCATGCCGGACCTCGCTGGAGTGCGGGTTTCGTCGCGACGCGTGCGCGCGGGGGCGCGCAATCATGGCGCCCCGATTTACCTTCGCTCGTCAAACCAAGCCACTAGTTCACCGACTTCTTCCTTATCCCTTGCACCGACGACCGTAATGTGCCGTGTGCCGTGTTGCCAGGTTGCCGCAAGGCGGTTATCCAGGGTCACCATTCTGCACTGCTGCCCGCCGCAGGCTGCCTCGGTCACCGCTCGATCGCCAAACCAATGGGGTTCCTCGTCGTCGTGCTCGAAAATCGCGATGGTGGTTCCATCGGCGCGCGTGCAGACACATTGCACACAAGTGCAGCAGGGCAATTGCATTACGTAGGTGGAGTCGACCGCGTAGCCCTCCGGCATTCCGCCCGCGACCGCGGGGCGATATCCGACCGCATGTATCGCCTGCTCGGCGTCCACCGCTCGGCCTTGGTACTTCGCGAGGAGTATCTGCTGAGCCGCGTCCGGGTCGCGTTGGAATTCGTTCACGTATTGTCCAAACGCCGACACAAACTGGGTGTCGTCTCCGTGCTGGAGCCAGGTTCTGTAACCGAGCGCCCCGACGACAATCAGGATGGCGGCGGCCGTTGCCAGACCAAATCGCACTGCTGGTTTTCTCGTCCACTGCAACCAGGGGAATGATGGTGGCAGGTCCGCTCGTTTGCCCGGTTCGACATCGAGATGTTCTTCAAGCTGCTGCCAGAGCCGCGCGGGCGGTTCAGGGTGAGTCAAGCTTTCGGCTATGGCGGATAGGCTACGGAACCCTTCTAGCTCTTGCGCGCAAGGTTCGCAGCCTTCCAAGTGTTGCGCGACCGCGGCCCGCTTATCGGACGGTAGCTCGTCGTCGTGATATGCCGACAGAAGTTCTTTCACGTCCGAACAATCCATGACTGCGAAATCACCCGCTTGATGTGTTGAAATGCGCCCCTTGCGTGGGGGCGGACACGTACGGCCCGGTCCCGGCTACCATTCAAAACCCAGGTCCGACAGGCGTTGCTTCAACTCGCGCCGCGCCCGATTCAGCCGCGATCCAACGGTCCCCTCGGGAATCTGTAACACTTCCGCGATGTCGCGGTAGGACAGTTCCTCTACTTCCCGAAGTAGAAAGATCGACCGCAACTCTGGGTCGATGCGCGCGAGCGCTCGCTCGATTAGCTCCTGGCATTCGGCGTTTTCCCGATGCTGCGATTTGCCTTCCGGCTCCCAGTCGAGAGGAGCATGCCGCCAACGCCGGTTGCGCCGGAGATGCTGCAGCGACTCGTTCACGGCCAGCCGGTACAGCCAGGTGGCGAAGTGTGACCGCCCGTTGAATTGGCCAATCGAGCGGAACGCTTGCAGGAACACCTGCTGCGTCACGTCGGCGGCATCTTGCAGCCCCACCATTCGCACGGCCAGGCGATATACGTTCGCGTGGCACGAATCGTAGAGCTGCCGATAGACCGCACGGTCACCCGCCTGGCAGGCCACTACGGCTGCCGCGAGCGAGTCGCCGTCCGCACCGGACGTCTCCTCACTGCCATCCTTAGATGAAGGCCAGCGCGTGTTTCTTCGCGAATCGTCCGACATTTGCACGCGTCTCGTTTCGCGGCCCGCGGTGGCCATTGGATGAGCCTTGTGGAATGGGTGGGAATGGGACCATTCGACCTTAGAGCTTATCCAAGAACCGTCTCAGAGAAGGGGACAGGCACATTTTGCTCCGCGGACTGCGCAAAATGAGCCAGTCCCCGACGGTTTTTGGATAAGCTCTTAGCCAGCTAGGCATATTTCGTGCCAAAACCAATCGCGCCCAAGCCGCCATTGCAAGCGGCGGTGGTTTCCCTGGAATGAGGTTTGCGGGATATTCGACACCCGTGTTCCGTGCGGCCCCGCACATCGGCGTGCCCTGACGCACACGTTTCCCGTGAAGAACCTGGCTGCGGACCGCATCGAACAATTGAATGCGAAATCGTATTCTCCACTACCTTGCTCTCGCCTGAAAGGGTCTATCGATGGGCCGCATTGCTGTTTCGTTGGCGCTTCTAGCGACGTTTTCTCTGGGAATTGGTCTGATCGGTTGCAGTTCGACACCGGATGCAAGTTCGAAGCCGCCTGCCGGCCAGTCCGCCGACCACCATGGCGACCATGCCGATCACCCGCACGGCGATCATGCCGACCACGATGGCGACCATGCCGAGCACGCCCTCGAAGGCCAGTCGGACATGGAAAAGATGAACGCGGAATTGGCGAAGTTGTCGCCCGAGGATGCTGCCTCGGCTCGGCGACAGCACATTTGTCCCGTCAGCGGCGAGATGCTGGGCGCCATGGGGCCTCCGAAAAAGATCGACGTGAACGGTCGGCAGGTCTGGATTTGCTGCGACGACTGCCAAGACAAACTGTTGGCCGATCCCGAGAAGTACCTGGCCAAATTGAACAAAGAGTGACGCCCGATGGCCGACCTTGTTGAATTCGCCCAGCGAGTGCGTGACGAACTGCGCCGCGCCGACCGAGAGCCGCATTGGGAGCCGGAGGAAGCCGAACGATACATGACCGCGGTTGCCGCGCGTCGTGAACGGTTCGAGCAATTAGCGGTGCGCGTGAATGAGTTGGTGATTCAACCGCGCCTCGAAATGCTCGCCGAGTGCTTCCCCAACGCCAGCGTTGCCCAGGACGAACCGGCGGGCCGTTGTACGTGCTGGTTTGGGTATTGCGACCGATTCCCAGCCAGCACGAAAGTCACCTTCGCCGTCGAGCACGACGTTCGGTTCGAGAACGTGGCGGTATGTTACGAAGCATCGATGATGCCGCTGTTCATCAAACTGAATGAACGCGACAAGCTCACGGCGCCGCTCGACGCGGTCGACGACGGCGCCGTTGCCGATTGGGTGGAACGGCGTTTGCTAGAATTCCTCGATGCCTACCTCCGCATCGATCGCGGCGGCGAGGACTTCGATGAGGAGGCCACCACCGACCCTGTGTGCGGGATGCGAATCGCCCGCTCGTCGGCAGCGGCCAGCGACAGCTTTCGCGGGCACGCCTATTTCTTCTGTTCCCGCGACTGCCACGAGCGATTTGTCCGCAAGCCCACGGCCTACGTCGAGGTGACGACGATGTGACGCAAGCGGAGATGCTGATGTCGAGTAGTGACGAGCTGCAAGGGACTACAAAAACCACGGACCTCGGCGTGACCGCATCTCCGCACGCTTCGATGCCGCTAAAAGTGGGCGTGATGGGCGGCGCGGGGAGCGACGTACCATTCGAATACCTCGGCAAGGCATCGCAACTGGGCGAGGCCATTGCGGCGGCCGGTTGCATTGTGATCACCGGCGCTAGCCCGGGATTGCCGTTGGCGGCGGCCCGCGGAGCCAAGCGCCGCGGTGGGACCGTGATCGGCATTTCGCCCGCCTTGAGCCTCGACGAGCACGCCTTTCGATACGAATCACCGACGCTGGCCCACGACGTCTTGATCTTCACGGGAAGCGGCCTGATGGGTCGGGAAGTTATCAATATCCGCAGCAGCGACATAGTGGTGATTGTCGGCGGAAGCAGCGGAACGCTCGGGGAATTGGCGATTGCTTACGACGAAGGGAAGCTGATCGGCGTATTGACCGGTACAGGCGGCATCAGCGACATGGTGGCGGACATCCTGGCAACGTGCAACAAGGACACCGGCGCACGCGTGCTTTACGACGCGAACCCAACCCGATTGATCGAACAGTTGCTGGACGTTTACCGGACCGAGCACTTCCGGCGGCCGTCGGTGTTCTGCCGCAAGACGGACGGCGCAACCCCCACGCCGTTGGAAGGCAGCCAACAGGATGTCGTCTGCGGCATGTGGATCCCGCCGGGCCATGCTGCGGCACGGCGAACCAGAAAGGGAGATCGTTACGTGTTTTGTTCCCTTCAATGCGTGGAACGCTTCGATGCTGACCCAAGGAGTTTTTTGTCCAAGTAGAACCTGCGCGTGGTCTCTGCAACCTGTGAGGAGGGAATTGTCATGAGTGGTCCGAAAACTGTCACCCTGCGACGAAAAGAGAAGAGAGACGCCCCTGCGAACGAACAACCCTGCTCGCCGGCTGCCGTGTGCTGCGAGAAGATTCGCGAAAGGGCCTATTGCAAATGGGAAGCGGCCGGTTGCCCTGGCGGCAACGGTGTTGAGTTCTGGTTGCAGGCCGAGTCGGAATTGGCTGCCGCATCGCAGTCGGAAGGCAACGCAAGTAAGATCTGAGCCAACCGCGTATCTGCGGCGCGGCATCGATGCTGATCCTGGCGCTACGTACGTTCCGAGAGTCCGTCGGTGATCGCCGCTATGCTTTTTCCTGCGCACCTCCTGAAGGGTAAACGATGAAACTGAAACATGGGACCGCATTGGCGTTGGTAACGATCATGCTACTGTCCGTAGGCGTATTGCGGGAAAGCAGTGCCCTGGCGCGAGACGACGAAGACAACGCCGCGAAACTCACCGATCTGCTGAAAACGCGACGCGAAACGCTTCGCCAACTGCTGAAAGTTGCCGAGGAGCAATACCGTACAGGCCACAGCTCGTTCGACTCCGTCGTTCGGGCATCGGACCAACTCATCAAGGCGGAACTCGAATTGGCGGAGGGTTACGAGGCGACACTCGCCCTGTACGAGCAACGAGTCGGACAATTCCAAACCTTGGAGAACATGGCCACGGCACGTTACCAAGCCGGCCAAGCGTCTCAGGAAGACGTCCTCGCCGCTCGGGCAGGTCGGTTGGGCGCCGAAATCGAACTACTGCGAGCACAGGGCATGGAGCGGTGAGGTAACTCGTCAGGAATTACGACACGCCGCGACGAACTGGCACGGTCCGGCGACTCCGTTTCCCGAGTTACCATCAACAGATTAAGGCCACGTGGTGATTGCGGAAGGCAAGAGTTGTGACGCGGCGCGTCCGACGCGAAGGCTATTGACGATTCGCTGGCAGTTGCTGTTGGCCGTCAACCTGCCGCTGGCTGTGCTCGTAACGGTCTTTCTTGTCTATGACTATCGGCGTGAGCTTACGGAACGCCTGGAAGAAAAGCGCATTGCATTGGAGGAGGAAGCGAAGACGTTGTTGCCCGCCGTCGTGGGACTGCGGCATCATGGGCAAGACACCGTTCAGCAATACATCGATTCTGTTTGTGAGCGCATGAAGGATAAACAGTCTCCCGGCCACCACATTGCTGTTGAGTTGCCGGACCAAACGCTGCAAGCTGCGGCGCATCATCGTGCATCCCCTCAGATCCTCCAAGCTATGCGGCTGGCGGCACGCTCACCCACCCACCGCGCACCGTTCGAGCAAACCGAACTGGTCGTCGGCACACAAACACAAGAGGGAACAACGGTTCATGTGTCTGAGACGCTCAAGAATCTTCGTCGCTCCGTGATGGGAGATGTCTTGCGCAGGCTGGCCGGATTCACCGTCTTGGCCCTCGTTGCAGCCGGGTTTGTGAACGCGGCTCTGTCCCGGATCGTCGCGCGGCCGATGGCCCGCCTGGTCGGCACCATGCAGCAAATTGGCGCGGGCCGGCTCGGCGCTCAGTCCGAAACTTTTGGCAACGTCGAAATGAACTACCTGGCTGACGAGATCAACTCCATGAGCGCGTCGCTGGCCGCTACGGACCGCGATCGCAAAGCGCAAATGGGCAGGGCCCGCGAGATTCAGCGAAACCTCTTGCCGAAGGCCAGGGACATCCCCGGTTTCCACGTTGCCTGTCTTTTCCAGCCCACCGATGACGTGGGTGGCGATTACTACGACATCGTGCCGCTGAGCGACGGCACGTGGCTGTTCTGCGTCGCGGATGTCGCCGGCCACGGGGTTCCCGCCGCACTGAGCGCTGCGATGCTCAAGGCCCTCTTGATGCAGGCAGCCGAGCAAGGCAGCTCGCCTGCCGCCACGTTAGCTTACATCAACCGTCGGTTTACAGCCGTCAGTCTTGTGGGCGACTTCATTACGATGTGCGTCGTGCGTGCCGGTACGCAAACAGGCCTGCTGGAATTCGCGAGTGCCGGTCACGAACCAGCCTGGCTTCTTTCGCCTGACGGGGCCACAAGGGAATTGTCAGCCACGGGCATACCCTTGGGAATCCAAAAAGATGCCAAGTGGGACGAGGTTGCGATCCATTTGATGGAAGGACACCGACTGCTCTTGACTACCGACGGAGTCAGCGAGACGTACAACCCGCAGGGTAAAATGTTTGGTCGCACACGGATCGCTACGCTGTTCGCGGATTGCCGACAACTGTCGCTGGAACGCACCGTCGAGCGAATTCGGGACAGCCTGACTTCCTATCGTAACGGCAAGCCAAGCCACGACGACGTAACGGCGGTCCTCATGGAATTCGCCACCGGGGCCGCCACATCGGCACCCGCCGTGTAGACCAAGGAGATTATCATGCACACTCTTAGCATCAAGCGTTTCGGGTTCGCACTCGGGGCTACTGCCGCGCTCCTGTACCTGGGGTGTGTGCTCATCATGCTCACCGTCCCCCATGAGGCGGTCACCTGGTTCTTCAATAGTCTGCTGCACGGCTGGGATGTTGCCCCCATCATGCGGTGGGACATACCCTGGTGGGAGGCAATCATCGGAGTGCTGGAGACCTTTGTCCTGGGCTGCCTGGTCGGGGCAATGTTCGCTGTCCTTTACAATGCGGGGACTCGTCGCAAGGAGTGAGCGTGCCAAGGCATGAGTGACATACGCCCGACGTATAGGAAGATCTGTGTCGACCCATGATGAACGAACAAGAGCACGCAAGGACACACGACGCCGCGACTGATTCGACCGGCGAGCTCCACCGCCATGAAAACGCACCGCTGCGTCGCGGTACGGTGGTCCGCGTGCGGGGAAGCGTGATCGACGTGACGTTTCCGTCGGGCGTGCCCGACATGAACAACGAATTGCGAGCCGGCGACGACGGCCAAATCGTGATCGAAGTGATCAATCACCTGGATGCGCACACCATTCGCGGAATTGCCTTGACGCCGACGGAAGGCCTCGCCCGGGGCTCGCTCGTGATCGATCGCGGCGGCCCGCTGCGCGTGCCGGTGGGTCGGGAATTGCTCGGTCGGGCGTTCAACGTGTTCGGCGAAACCATTGACCGCGGAAACCCCATCGAAGGCGGCACGTGGCGGTCGATCCATCAGGCCCCCGTCGCATTGATGCGGCAGGTTACCAAGATGGAGCCGTTTTTGACGGGCATCAAGGTGATCGACCTCCTCTCGCCCTTGGAGCGAGGCGGCAAAGCCGGACTGTTCGGCGGAGCCGGCGTCGGCAAGACGGTCGTCATCATGGAGTTGATCCACAACACTGTCAGCAAGCACGAAGGAGTCAGCCTGTTTTGCGGCATCGGCGAACGCTGCCGCGAGGGGGAGGAACTGTACCGCGAGTTGGCCGAGACCGGCGAGCTGAAGAACACCGTGTTGGTATTCGGCCAGATGAACGAGCCGCCCGGCGCGAGGTTCCGCGTCGGACACGCCGCGCTCACCATGGCCGAATACTTTCGCGACGACGAGCGGCAAGACGTGCTGCTGTTGATCGACAATATCTTCCGCTTCATTCAAGCGGGCTCCGAAGTATCGGGCCTGATGGGGCGGCTTCCCTCGCGGCTCGGCTATCAACCGACGCTGGGCACGGAGCTGGCCGAACTCGAGGAGCGCATCTGCAGCACGACGTCCGGCGCGATCACGTCGGTGCAGGCCGTGTACGTTCCGGCCGACGATTTCACGGATCCAGCCGCCGTGCACACGTTCGGACATCTCTCGGCGACGATCGTTCTGTCGCGGAAGCGGGCCAGTGAAGGGCTCTATCCGGCCATCGACCCGCTGCAGTCGCGGTCGAAGCTGCTGGTGCCGCACGTGGTGGGGCAACGGCACTACGAGATCGCCCAGGAAATGCGCAAGACGCTCGCGCTGTACGAGGAGCTGAAGGACATCATCGCCATGCTGGGCGTGGAAGAGCTGTCGCAGGAAGACCGCCGCGTCGTGAACCGCGCCCGCCGGCTCGAGCGATTCCTGACGCAGCCGTTTTTTGTCACCGAACAGTTTACCGGCCACGAAGGCCGCTTCGTCGAATTGCAAGATGCCCTGGATGGTTGCGAGCGGATTCTGCACGACGAGTTTGCCGAGCGCCCGGAAAGAGCGCTATACATGATCGGACGCATCGACGAGGCGAAGGGAGGCGCCCCATGAGGCTCAAGGTACTGCTTCCCAACGAGGTGTTCTTGGACTGCGACGCGGCCAAGGTCGTGGCGGAAGCGCAAGACGGTTGCTTCTGCCTGCTGCCGCTGCACGTCGACTTTGTGGCCGCACTGGTCCCCGGGCTGCTGATGTACGACGAGGGTGACGGCCAGGAGCACTTCGTCGCCATCGATGAAGGCGTGCTGGTCAAAGCGGGCCGGGAAGTTCTGGTATCGACGCGGAGCGCCGCGCGCGATGGTGCCCTGGGTAGCCTGCGACACGTAGTGGTGGAACAGTTCGAGGTGTTGGACGACCGGGAGAAATTGGCGCGTTCCGCATCCGCTCGATTGGAGGCCGGCCTGGTGCGCCGCTTCATGGAGTTTGAAAAGCATGCCGCACGATGACGGCGATTCGTCCCGGCCGAACAGTCATCGCGTGCTGAGCGAGCACGTGGGAAAGAAGGAGCAGCGAAAGCTCAAGGCCCGGCGACAGGACCGCAGCGTCTGGTTTGGCCTGGGCATGTTCGGCCTGGTGGGTTGGTCGATTGCCGTGCCCACGTTGATCTGCATCGCCATCGGCATCTGGATCGACCGAACCTGGCAGCCGAAGT
>CAYQAJ010000019.1:0-35486 GCA_964415245.1 uncultured Pirellulaceae bacterium
ACACGCGGTCCATCTACTTCCGTGGAAGGGATCGGCCGACCTGGCGACTCTTTCGGCCGCCGATTGCCTGGCGGTGTTTCCCGCGGGAACCGAGCGATTCCCGGTCAGGACAACCATCGAAGTCGTGCTGCTGTAGCCGACGCGGTCGCCCGTGCCGCCCAACGTCGCCTCTTGCTCCGCAAGAGGGCGTTCTCTCGCGGAGCGAGAGACGACGGCAGACGACCGCATTCCAGCCCACGACATTCCACCTCGCTTGCGGTTTCGCCAAGGACTCACCAAGTGTCGCGGCACCGCGCCTGCCTATCTTCTCTGTTCCGCCGAAGAGATTCGGCGTACGCTTAGAGTACTCATGGGAACTGCACGCATCGACACACCGAGCGAGAAGCGCCGCCTCGCGCGAAATGTGAGCGGTCAGCGTAAGGATGCACAGGAATCCCTTGCCGGCCACACCCGATACTTGTTCTTCGGCGACGTGCCGTGGCATCGCTCGCCGCTCATGCTGTCGATGGCGTCGACCCTGATGATGTGGGCCGCCTTTCCCCCGTTCAATCTCTGGCCGCTTGCCTGGGTCGCGCCGATCGGCCTGCTGCGGCTGATCGACGAACGCGATCTGGTTGGCCCGCGTCCGTACCGAGACATCTGGTTTGCCGGCTTTGTGTATTGGCTGCTGATGTTTAGTTTTCTGCGGCTGCCGCATTGGGCGGGTTACTTTGGATGGGTGGCGTTGGCGTTTTACCTGGCGTTCTACTTTCCCGCGTTTGTGGTCGTGACGCGGCTGGCGCGGCATCGGCTGGGTATGCCGCTAGCGCTCGCCGCTCCGGTGGTCTGGACTGCGCTGGAATTGGTCCGCGGCTATCTGTTCACCGGCATATCGATGGCGCTTTTGGGGCACACGCAGGTGTCGTGGCTGTCCGTGATCCAGATTGCCGATCTGGTGGGCGCGTACGGCGTGAGTTTCGCCATCATGCTCGTCGCAGCGGGCCTGACGCGTGCCCTGCCCTGGGGTGAGCGGCGCTGGTCGTGGCTACCGCTCGTGCCCGCGCTGCTCGTGCTGGCAGGGATGCTGGCGTACGGCACATTTCGACTGAGCGAACCGACCGACGACGATGTGGCATCGGAGTCAAAGCCGCTTCGCGTGGCGCTGATCCAGGGATCGCTCGACACGATCTTCGGCGAGAAACTCGAACGGTATCAGCAGAACTTTCGCGATTATCTTGACCTGACCGAACGCGCCGTTCAGGCACACGACGATCTGGACTTGATCATTTGGCCCGAATCGATGTTTACCTCGGGCGACGCGGAGCTGCTCTACGAAGAGGGCCGGGAAATCCCCGTGCCGCGCGTGCTGGCCGACGCGATCGACAATCCGCAGTTCACCGACAAAGTGCACAAGAATGGTGCCGCGTTTCGCGCGAAGGTGCACGACGTGGCGCGGTGGGTCAACCGCGGCGAGCAGTCGTCGGAGTCGCCGCACCGCACGCACCTGCTGCTGGGAGTGGAGACGTTGCAATTCGGCGAGGCGGAGCCGCTGCGGTTCAATACCGCGTTGTTCGTCGACCCCGACGGCCAGACGAGGGGCCGCTATTACAAAATGCACCGCGTCGTGTTCGGCGAGTACATTCCCTTTGGCAACTTCTTTCCGTGGCTCTACCGCCTGTCGCCGATGGACCAGCCGTTAACGGCGGGCGAGGCGTCGACGGTGTTCGAGCTCGATGGTTGGCGCCTCTCGCCGAGCATCTGCTTCGAGAGCACCGTGCCGCACTTCCTCCAGCGACAGACTTCGCGTTTAGCCCGCGAAGGCACGCCCCCCGACGTGCTGGTGAACATTACCAACGATGGGTGGTTCTGGGGCTCCCAATGCCTCGATTTGCACCTGACGTGTACGGTGTTCCGCTCGGTCGAACTTCGCCGCCCGCATCTCGTGGCGGCCAACACCGGCTTCTCCGCCTATATCGACGGCAACGGCCGGGTCGTCGAAAAAGGGCGGCGCCGCGACACCGACGTGGTGTATGCCGAGGTCCGCCGCGACGGCCGGTTCAGCCTATACCAGCAACTGGGCGACTGGCCCGCTCGCACCTGCGTGCTCGTGGCATTGGCTTGGCTGGCGATCGCGGTAATCCGTGAGCGACGACGTCGGGCGGACCGGCCAGAGGCCACCGGCGCGAAACCGCCACAACCGGCGCCACCCGCTTGACCGGGCCGGCCCCGGCGAGGTGGACGCGACGCACGGCCGCGGCGACGCATCCGCCGCGAGCCGGCTGTGGCTTGTGGATCCTGCGGAATCTCCCCGTCCCAGGCCAGCCCATACTTCTTTTGCCCCGCGGTTCGGCCGGCGCCGGGCCAAAACACCCCAGAGCCCGCACTTTCCCGAATTTCTTAGCAGTTTGTTGACACCCGTTTTGGGCGGCAATTATACTGGCAGATCGTGCACACTCGCTAAGCAGCGCCCGGTAAACGACTTGTCGGTCGACCCCGGGCGCCGCGACGCACGACTCGCATCAGCTAGTCTCACAGCACTAAGGCTATCGATCGAAACGACGTTTGCGCGCCGGCAAGACGGCCAGCATCGCACGTTTAGGAGCGCTCGTCATGACGCTACTGGGCAAGATTTTTACGGTGCTCATTCTCATTATGAGCCTCGTTTTTATGACCCTGTCGGCAATGGTCTTCGCGACGCACAAGAACTGGAAGACGCTGGTTCTCAATCCCGATCCGCTTTCACCGGGCTATGACAGCAATTACAAAACCGGCTTGAAGATTCAACTCGAGCAACAACTGGCTACCAACAACCAACTTGGTCAGGACCTGGAAGAAGCTCGCAATCGTAACGCCATGGAGCGTGCCGCTCGCCAAGCGGCGGTTGCAGCCCTACAGACGAAGGTGCAAGAAGCCGAGAGTCTGGTAACGCAGAAAGAAGGCCAACTGGCCAAGCTCCAGGTGGATCACGGCGATACCGTGGCGGAGTTGAAGCGAACGCAGGATACGCTCGTGGCGCTGACCACCGAGGTCGAGAACCTGCGGACCGACGTCCGTAACGTGCAGCAGGACCTCGAAACGCAGTTGGCCGAAGTCGTGCGGCTGACCGACTCGATGCACGAGGCCGAGGGCATGCAGCGCCGGCTCGAGGAGCGACGCGACCAGCTTGCCACCCAAGTCGCCCTCATGACCAAAGTCTTCGATGCCCACGGTCTCACCATTCACGACGACGTCGACGCAAAAGAACCGCCGGTTGACGGGTACGTTACCAGCGTCGGCGCGAAGGATTTCATCGAGATTTCCATCGGTAAGGACGACGGCCTGCGACCCGGTCATCAGCTCGACGTTTTTCGGGGCAGCACGTATTTGGGCCGCGTGATCGTTCGCGAAACCGCCCCGAATCGCGCGGTGGCCGAAATCATGAAAGATCTTCGCCGAGGACAAATCAGGAAAGACGACCTTGTCACAACCCGCCTCACCAAACTTAGCTAGTCGCCCGGCCCCCCGACCGGTGCAGAAACAGCGGCTCAACGTCTACACCATGATGTTGATCATTTCGTTTCTTGCGCTCGTCACGGCCTGCGTGCTTCTTCTCATTGAACTGGGCGACTACGGCCCCTATCCGTGGTGGAACACGCAAAGCGGTCGGGTCACGTCCACGACGCTGCTTATCGAAGGCCATTCGGCCGCGATGCCGCCGCGCGCCTGACGCACCGCTCGTGCACAGAGCCCCGCTGGCACCTGGCTGAACCGGCCATTGGTTGAATTGCCCATCGGCTGAACTGCCCGTTGGCTGATTCGGGCCGGTTGTCCGCGCCCATGGCGTGGCACACGTCCTGCCATCACCCAGGCGGATGGGCCCTCCGAATTGCCTCCTCTACAGGCTTCCTTCGAGCCATGATCGTTGCCGTCTCGACTGATTTGCTACGCCGGGCTGCCCGCCGCGCTTGAGCCCGCGAGCATATATCCCAGCATGTGCCACACGCGTCATAAGTGTCGGCAAATCTTCCGCCCTTTTTCTGCGTTGCCCAATCCTTCTGCCTGGACCCGAGCGATAGGTCCGTAGCGCCCGCGACTGGAGGGCATTTGCCCATTGGCCCCGCGCCAACCTTTTCAACTCGGCCCCAAGCCCGCATAATCAGGAACTGCGAAAGGAACGCTACACGGAAGGCAGGCCGAGTTGTGGCACGGATTCGCTTATTCATGAGGGCATCAAACGGGCGCGGCCGACCGTTCGCAGCGGCCGCGTACAAGCGCAGGTCAACAAAGGGCTTGCGTAAAGAGCGCCGAAACGCTATTTGGCGCATCCGTGGGTTTCGTATTGGGGTACAATCCTCTGTTCTGAATTCGCCTCTCCGGCGGCGCGGTTTTCGACCGAACGTGCGACGATGGACGACTCCCAGCAACTGGCGCTCTACCGCGCGATGTACGCGGCGCGGTGCATTGACCGGCTGGAAGAGGAACTCACCCGCCGGGGCGAGGCGTTCTTTCACGTCTCCGGGGCTGGCCACGAAGCGGCCGCCGCCCTGGCCTTGCACCTGATCGACGACGACTGGCTGCACTGCCACTACCGCGACAAGGCCCTCATGCTGGCCCGGGGCGTTACGGTCCGCAGCTTCTTCGACAGTCTGTACTGCAAGCACAGTTCGCACTCCCGCGGGCGGCAGATGAGCGCTCACATGAGCGATCGCGACCGCCACGTGCTGAGCATCGTCGGTCCCGTGGGCAACAGCGCCCTGCAGGCGGTGGGCGTCGCGGCGGCCGTCAAGGACCAGCCGTCGCGGCCGCTGGTGCTGTGCTCGGTCGGCGACGGCACCACGCAGCAGGGCGAATTCCTGGAAGCGGTCGCCGAGGCCGTTCGCAGCACTTTGCCCGTGCTCTTTTTGGTCGAAGACAACCACTGGGCCATCTCGACCGCCACGCCCGGCAAAACGTTTTACTGGCTCCCCGACAAAAAACCGGCCGAGTTCTACTCGCTGCCCATTCACCGGCTCGACGGGCGCGACGCAGTGGCAGTCGAGCGCGGCTTGGCGGAAGTCGTAGCGCAAATCCGCCGCGAGCGCGCTCCCGCGATTGTGGTGATCGACGCCGAGCGGCTCTCGAACCACACCAACGCCGACGACCAATCGATTTACCGCGAGGAAGAAGACCTTCGCGCCGCGGCTGAGACGGGCGACCCCATCCGCCGCTACGAAGCGCACCTGCTCGCCAACGGATGGGACGAAGCGAAGCTGACCGCCGTTCGTGAGGAGATCGAAGCCGAGGTGGCGGAGGCGGAAGCGGAGTCGGCGGCGGGGCGCGAGCCCGAAGCCGTCTTCACCGCCAAGTGCCCGCTCCCGCAAGAAGTGTCGCACCGCGCCAAGGAACGTCGCGGGGCATCGTCGGCCGACGCCACGCTCACCATGCGCGACGCTCTGCGCGAAGTGCTGCGGCATCACCTCCGCTGCGACCAGCGCGTGAGCCTCTTCGGCGAAGACCTCGAAGACCCCAAGGGCGACGTGTTCGGCGTCACCAAGGGGCTCACCGACGCATTCCCCGGGCGCGTTCGCAATTCCGCCCTAACCGAGTCGACCATCCTGGGCGTTTCGATCGGTCGGGCCCTGGCGGGCGAGCGTCCCGTGGCGTTTTTGCAGTTCGCCGACTTTTTGCCGCTGGCGTACAACCAGATCATCGCCGAGCTGGGGAGCATGTACTGGCGGACCGACGGCGATTGGCAGGCCCCGGTCATCATCATGATCGCCTGCGGCGGATATCGCCCCGGCCTGGGGCCCTTCCACGCCCAAACGTTCGAGTCGGTAGCGTCCCACACGCCAGGCATCGACGTGTTCATGCCTTCGACGGCCGCCGATGCCGCCGGCCTGTTGAACGCCGCCTTCCGCTCGGGTCGGCCCACGCTCTTCTTCTATCCCAAGAGCTGCCTCAACGATCCGCAGAACACCACCACGCCCGACGTCGCCGAGCAGCTTGTGCCCATCGGTACGGCCCGCAAGGTGCGCACGGGCCGCGATCTGACGCTCGTGGCCTGGGGCAACACGGTGCGGCTGTGCGAACGCGCGGCCGCCGAGCTCGAAAAGGTGGGGACCGACGCCGAAATCCTCGACCTCCGGTCCCTCTCACCCTGGGACGAGCAAGCGGTGATCGCCTCGGCCGAGAAGACCGGCCGCCTCATCGTCGTGCACGAAGACAACCACACGTGCGGCGTCGGCGCCGAGGTGATCGCAACGATCGCCGAGCGGGCCAGCATTCCCGTGGCAGTCCGCCGCGTCACGCGACCCGATACCTACGTGCCCTGCAACTTCGCCAACCAGCTCGAAGTGCTACCGTCGTTCAAGCGGGTGCTCACCGTCGCGGCCGAGATGCTCGATCTCGACCTCACCTGGATCGCCCCCCAGGCGCCCGAGGAAGGGGTGGCCTATGTCGAGGCGATCGGGTCCGGCCCGTCGGACGAAACGGTCGTCGTGGTCGAAGTGTTCGCGCAAGTAGGCTCCGAGGTGAAGCGCGGCGACCGCGTCGCCACGCTCGAAGCCACCAAGAGCGTGTTCGAGCTGAACTCCCCCTCGTCCGGCACCGTCGAGGAAATCCTGGCCAAGGAAGGGGACACGGTCGCCGTCGGCGGGCCGATTCTGCGCCTCTCGACCGGCGAGCAGGCGCAGCGGGCCAAACCCATCACCACCGAACAATCGGGACTCCCCGTGCTGGCACGCAAGGCATCGGTCGCCAAGCGCGCGTCGCGGGCCACCGGCAAGCGCCGCCAGTACGAAGTGGGCATGTCGGGCGTGGCGGCCGTCGAAGGAAGCCGACTGGTCACCAACGAAGAACTGCTCGCGGCCGCCAACGGCAAGGCCCGCCCACGCGCCAAAGGCGCGCTCACCTCGGCCGACATTTTGCGCCGCACCGGCATCGAACAGAGGCGCTGGATCGGTCAGGACGAAAACGCGGTCGAGATGGGCGTGCGGGCAAGCTGGAAATTGTTGGACAAGGAAAACCTCCTGCCCGATGACCTGGACCTCTTGATCTGCAGCACAACGAGCCCCACCTCGGTCACGCCGTCGATGGCCTGCCAGGTGCTCAACGGGCTCACCGGCGGTCGGGCCGACGCCATGGTGCAGGCGTACGACATCAACGCCGCCTGCTCCGGCTACCTGTACGCGCTGCAATCGGCGTTCGACTACCTGCAGAGCGTGCCGACCGGGCGCGTGATGGTCGTCACGGCCGAGGTGCTTTCGCCCCTGCTCGACATGAGCGACCTCGACACGGCCATCCTGTTCGCCGACGCCGCCTCGGCCACGATTCTCTACGGCGAGGACCACTTCAGCCGGTCCAAGGGTCGGCTCCACCGGCCCAACCTCTCGGCCAAAGGGGACAGCGGCCGCAGTCTGTCGGTGCCACTCTTGCACGGCGGGTACATCCGCATGAAGGGGCAGCGCGTGTTCAGCGAGGCGGTGCGTTCGATGGTGGCCAGCCTCAACCGCGTGTGCCAGCGGCAGGGGGTCGACGTCGACGAGCTGAACCTCGTCGTGCCCCACCAGGCCAACCAGCGGATCATCGACGCCATCCAGAGCCGCGTCGGCGCCCTGGTGTTCAGCAACATCCGCTGCCACGGCAACACCTCGTCGACCAGCATCCCGCTGTGCCTCGACGAAGTCTTCCCCAACGCCAAAAAAGGCGACCGCTTCGGCCTGTGCGCCTTCGGCGGCGGCTTCACATTCGGCGCGGGAATTTTGGAAGCGGTGTGATCGCCGGCCGTCATTCCCGCGAAGGCGGGAATCCAGAAGCGTAGGTCAGGCTGCTTGGCTTTTCCGATCACCTGCGCGCCAACTGCATCTTCAATTCAACGGCGGCAGGCCGATTTGATCTCGATATCTTGTCCGCGCGCTCTTACTCCCAACGCCCTTCTCTTCCCACCATTGTCGGATTCGATTTGTATCCCGTCGATCCAACAAATCCTCCTGGAAATCCCATACCGGCAACCCAATTTCTTCCAAAGCATCGAAGATCGAGACCTTGTCGATTGTTTCGTCCTCCATTGCATCGAATAGTACTGGAACGGCTTCGTCCCCAATGTATGCCAAGGCACGTGCTGCATGTAATACGGGAATGCGGTCTTCGTGGGAAACCGGGCCTTTCCAAACAAAACTTGCGTCCTTGAGCTTGCCCGCATAGAATTCGACCGATTCTACCTCCACGGTCGCACCACGGCCGGAACATGAACACAAGGGCACAACAGTCAGCAATACCGCAACTCTGAGTGTCGATGCAGAAGGCATAATCATTGCTCCGCCCGCTTAATGATGGGGAGCATTTCCGTTTCGCTCGTACGATTGCCGACCCTTGGCAACGTCAACCCCATGCTGTCTTAGCACACGAATTGTCGGAGTGCTCCCGTTAATGGGATGCGCCTGCGTGCGCCCAAATTCCCCGGCAAAGTGAAAATATCCTCCGCAAACAGGTCATACAGCTCGCGCAGTGCGTTGCGGAGGTTGCCGGCGTGGCGGTCATGGAGGGCCGGTAGCAACGATTCTGCTTTCTCGGGCACTTCGGGGAGAAGCTGCGAGACGATGCGGCGCAACAGCTCGGGCGACGTGCGGCACTGGATGAGCGTGGGCAGCCGGCACGTTTGGTGCGAAGTGACGACCAGGCCGGCTGCGCGAATGGCGGTGCGGACGAGCACGCGCCAATCGCGGCCGTTCAAGAGGTCGGCGCCGTCGAACAGAAGCACGTTCTCCGCGAAATCGACGTCGCGCAATTTGCGATAGATCTCGTTGCGGCAAAACACTTCACCCGGGCGGTGCAGCCACATAGTCGGGGGACAGAAAAGGGCGGGGATTCGCGGGTGACGCTCGAAGCGGGCGGGGGGCGTTCGGCTTGTTGGTTGGGCGCTCATCCGGTGTGCGCCGCGAAACCGCAAGCGAGTTTGCCAGACGTTGGGAGCCGCCGCGCGTGCCGGACTGCCCCCCTCGACTTCAAACCCCAGTAGAGCGGAAATCGACCGCTCAGGCAAGCGAAAGTCACTTCGCCGCCGCCGCTTCCAGCTTCTTCAGCCGCTCTTCCAATTGCTCGTTTTTGCGGCGTAAGCTCTCGACTTCGCCGCGGAGCTTTTCGAGGTCGCGTTCTTTACCCCGCAGTTTTTCGATGGCACCGTCGACCGCACGGACCATGCCCGGTTGTTCCTCCTTCCCACGCCGCTCTTGCAACCAGTCAATAGCTCGCGGATCGCCCAGGTCGGCCAAGGCGTCGAACGCACGGCGGCGCACGCTCGGGCGACGATTGTCGATCTGCTCCTTCAACAGGTCGACGGTCGCCGGGTCATCGCTCCGCAGCCGGGAGACCGCGGCGATCAGCAGCACCTTGCGGTCGGGGTCGGCCGTTTCGCGCAGCAGCGTCTGGATGCGCTCGGCCGCCTCGGCGTGTTTCAAGTCAATCAAACAGTCGCACGCCGCACTCAGAATCACGTCGCGGTGGCTCGGCGTTTCGAGCGCCGTCAACAAGTCGGCCGCACAATGATCACGGTCGACCTTGAGCAAAGCCCGCAGCGCCTCAGCGACCGACTGATACGATGGATCGTTCGCCACGATGCGCCGCAGCACGGCGCGCGTGTCGTCGTGCGGCAGCCGCCCCAACTGACGGATCGCCTCCTGCCGCACGTCGGCCTTGGCATCCGATTGGGCGACGTCGATCATTGTCTGCCGCACGTCGTCGCCATTGGCGCTCGCCAGCGCACGAATCGCCTCTTGCCGCACCGCCCAGAATGAGTCCCCCTTGGCGGCGGTGAGGACTGCCTCTTGCACCGTGTCCTTCTTGGCGTGCTCGGCAAGGTCCATGGCGGCGCGGGCGCGGCACATTACGTGCTCGTCGTGGGCAAGCTGGTCGAGAAGCTCCTCTTCGCTCTTCTTGAACACCAGCTTCTTGAGAATCCAGTCGTTGGGGTCGAAGCACACTCGCGTCGGCCGCGCCGGTACGTCGAAATGGAACGTTTCCTGCACGGCGCGAATCGTCACGCGGCGGGTGACCGTCTCGCCGGGACAGGCAAGCTCGATCTCGGCGTCGGTGCGGAACAACGGCGTCGTGTCGTCGACCTTTTGCGTCTGCTTCACCGTCAGGCGCACGCTCTTGGCTTTGTCGTCCCACTGCCACTCGACCTCAAACTCCGGGTGGCCCCCCTTGTACAACCACTGATCGAAGAACCAGTTCATGCCCTGGCCGGTGGAGTCCTCGATCGCCCGGCGGAGGTCGGCCGTCTCCACGGTGCCGTAGGCGTTCGTTTCGCAGTAATGCCGCAGTGCCTTGAAGAACTGCTCGTCGCCCAACTCGAACCGCAGCATGTGCAGCACCCGCCCCCCCTTGGGGTACGAGTGGCTGTCGAACATCTTGTCGGGCTCGTCGTAGCGGTAGTTGACGATCGAGCGGCGGTATCGGCCATCCTCGCCGAAGTAGCTCTCGGCCTCGCCGCGGCGCGACCAGGCGGCTTCGTCCCACCCTTTGTCGTGCTCCTCCCACAGCGTGGCGAGATAGGTGGCGAAGCTCTCGTTGAGCCAAATCTCCCCCCAGTCCTTGCACGTCATGAGATCGCCGAACCATTGATGCGCCAGCTCGTGCGATACCAGGTCGTCGCTCGTATGGTCGAGATGGGCCCGCTCGTCGTGCAGCGTGCCCGAGTTGAGTGTGGTGGCCGAGGTGTGCTCCATGCCCCCCCACATATATTCGTCGACGCAAATCTGCGTGTACTTGGGCCACGGGTAGCGGTAGCCGATGAGCTCGGAGAAGTACCGCACCATGTCGGGCGTTTTGCCGAACGACCGCTCGGCTTCGGCCAGCTTGCCGCGGGGCACGTAGCTGACGATCGGGATGCCGTCCCACTCTTGCTCGAGCGTTTCGAAGTCGCCGGCCACGACCGACATCAGGTACGGCGCGTGGGTCTGCTTCTGCACCCAGTGCCAGGTGCGGGTGCCGTCGCTGTTGTCGGTGGTGCTTTCGAGCACGCCGTTGGAAAGGACCACGTAATCGGCGGGCACCGTGGCGGTGATCTCGCTCGTCAGCCGGTCCGAAGGTGAATCGATGCACGGGAACCAGTACCGCGCGAATTCCGGTTCGCTCTGTGTCCACACCATGGCAACCTGGTCGGGCCGCTGATCGTCGGCCTGCACAAAGTGCGCGCCGTGCTGCGGCTTGGTCACGCGGTAGTCGATGGCCAGCGTGATTTCTTCCTCCGCACGGGCGGGGCTATCGAGATCGGCCGCGAGCGTTTCGCCGCGCTGCTCGTACTTGAGCGTCGTTTCCCCTTCGGCCGCGATGCGGGCCACGCGCGAAACCTGCATGCCGGCGGCGTCGAGCTCGATGCGGCTCACTTCGCGAAAGGGGACGAGCGTGAGAACGGCCCTACCGTCCATTTGCTCCTTGTCCCAGTCGAAGCGCAATTCGAGGCGAATGTGTCGCTGATCGACGTCGCGGCTGCGCACGGAGCGCGGCTCGTGCGTGAACGGCCCGCGGCGGTCTTGTGCGCGGATCGCGGCCGCTGCGCCGTTCCAAGCCAGCATTGCCAGCAGCAAAAGAATCGTTATGCGTTGATGCGTGGCGGCTACGCGAGTTCGACATTCGTCATTCGACATTCGTGCTTCCTTCGTCATTCGGGCTTCGTCATTCGAGCCCATTTCGGAACCGTCGGGGACTGGCTCATTTTGCGCAGTCTGCGGAGCAAAATGTGCCTGTCCCCTTCTTCGAGACGGTTTGGAAATGGGCTCTCGTCATTGGCACCCAGGCGGACGGCACGACGGAGCGTGCCTGCTACGGTGGCCCCTTGCGACCGCGTGGAGCCTCAACTAGCATTGATTGGTGCAAGGAAAGTATAGGTTGAGCGGTCTCGGGTCTCCACCAGAAAGAGGTAATGCCATGAACGGGATTCTGCGAATTGCCGTCGTCGCGTCGTTGAGCTTCGTCGCGCTGGTGCTGGCATCAGCCGAGCGAGCTGAAGCGGGCCGCTATCGGTACGTGGTGGGTTATGCACCGGTCGCCGTGGCGCCGGCGCCGGGTGTGGTCGCGCCAGTCGCGGTCGCCCCCACGGTGGTCTACCGGCCGGGGCTGTTCGGGCGCCGCGTGGTCGTGTACTCGCCGGTCGTGGGAGTGCCCGTCGCGCCCGTCGTCACGTACTACCGGGCACCGGTCGTGTATCCGGCGCCTGTCGTGTACCCGGCCCCGGCGGTGTACTACCGCGGACCGGTTTTCGGGTACTAGACCCAGCGCAAGGTCAGGGGTTCGCCGCGCCGTTTCAAAGTCCGAAAGCGGAGAGCGGAGAGCAGAAAGCGGGGGGCGGCGATTGCTGCTTTCCGCTGTCAGCTTTCCGCTTTCGTGGGCGTTTCCGCGTCGCGAGGCCGCCCTTCCGCTCGAGCCCGGCCACCGGGCGAGCACCCATTTTCTCGCTCGCCCGCCGGAACTTCCGCCCCGCGGCCGGCGTCCTACCACTGCGGCGCTGTCTGTACGGCCTGTGCGGCCGATAGTGCCTGATTTCCGGCTGTGGCTGTCTGGCCCGGTACCAGCGCCTCGGGCTACATTTTCTTGAGTCCCACGATCACGCTTCGCGCCACCTATCGACAGCGCACCGCCGCTGCCAAGCCGCATCCGATATCGAAAATCTCTCCCAGGAGTCCAACGCAATGTACCGCTCAGCACCACGATTCGCGTCGCCGTTACGCATGCCTCTGCTTCAAACGTCTTCGCTCGTGCTTGCGGTACTCGCGGCGGGCAGTCTGGCCGCGGCGCTAGCGCCGACCGCCGCCCGCGCCCAGGAAGAGAAGAAGGCCGACCTCCCGATCAAGCGCGTCGTCATTTTTTCCAGCGGCGTGTCGTTTTACGAGCACAGCGGGTCGGTCGAGGGAAATGCCAAAGTCGACATGACATTCAACGTCCGCGACGTGAACGATCTCTTGAAGAGCATGGTGCTGCAAGACTTGGGAGGCGGGCGGATTTCCACCGTCTCCTACGCCTCGAAGGACCCCATCACTCGCACGCTCCGAACCTTCTCCATCGACCTGACGCAAAACCCCACGCTGGCCGACCTGCTGGGGCAAATCCGGGGTGAGGCCATCGAAATCGACGCCCCCACCAAGATCGCGGGCACCATCGTCGGCGTCGAGCAGCGCAAGCAGCCCTCGGGCAAGGACGGCGGCGAGCCGATCGAAGTGTCGTTCCTCAACCTGCTCACCGACGACGGACTGCGCAGCGTCTCGCTCGAAAACGTCGGCCGCATCAAGCTCACCAATGCCAAGCTCGACGCCGAGCTGCGGCAGGCGCTGGCCGTGCTGGCCGCCAGCAAGTCGATGGATAAGAAAACCGTCACGCTTAACTTTCTCGGCGCCGGCGAGCGGCAGGTGCGCGTGGGCTACATTCAGGAGTCGCCCATCTGGAAGACCAGCTACCGCCTGGTGCTCGACGACGAAGGGGCGCCCCTTTTGCAAGGTTGGGCCATCGTCGAGAACACCACCGAGGCCGACTGGAACGAAGTCGGACTCACGCTGGTTAGCGGCCGGCCCATTTCGTTCATCATGGATTTGTACCAGCCGCTGTACGTGAGCCGTCCCGTCGTCATGCCGGAACTGTATGCCTCGCTTCGTCCGCGTACGTACGATCAGGATTTGGCCGCGGCCGACGGCGAATTCCGCAAGGCGGCTGAGCAGGCGGAGAGGCTGTCTAGTGGCAGTTCCTATTCGCGCCGTGCGCAGTCGTCCGATTCCGGCGCCGCGCCGCCTCCCGCTCCGGGTGCCCCCGCCTTCGGTGGCTTAGGAGGGTACGCGGCGGGTGGCGAAGGCAAACAAAATGAAGCGTGGAACCTGCAGCAAGGCGTGCAATCGGTGGCGCAAGCCGGCGACGTGGGTGAGTTGTTCCGCTATGTAATCGCCACGCCGGTGACGCTGGAGCGAAGCCGCTCGGCCATGCTGCCGATCGTCAACGAGTCGGTCGAGGGGGAGAAAGTTTCCATCTACAACCAATCGGTGCACGCCAAGCACCCGCTCAACGGCTTGCGGCTGAAGAATTCGACCGACCTGCACTTGATGCAGGGACCGATCACCGTGTTCGACGGCGGAGCGTATGCCGGCGACGCCCAAATTCAGGATTTGCCCCCGGCCAGCGAGCGGCTCATCAGCTACGCCATGGACCTCGACACCGAGGTGGCCCCCGAAGCCAAGGACCACCCCACGCAGCTTGTAAGCTGCCGCATGGTCAAGGGCGTGTTCTACACCAGCCACAAGTACACCCGCACCCGCATGTACACGATCAAGAATTCGGGCAGCAAGGCGAAGAAGGTGCTCGTCGAGTACCCGGTCGACGCCAACTGGACGCTGGTCGAGCCCAAGGAGCCGTCGGAAAAGACCCGCGACCTGTACCGCTTCGCGGTGTCGGCCGAGCCCGGCAAGCCCGCCAAGGTCGAAGTGACCGAAGAGCAAACGGTGAACAACTCGGTCGCCGTGACCAACATGGACGACAACTCGATCCGCATCTATCTCAACTCGCAGGTCGTGAGCGACGAGGTCAAGGCCGCGCTACAGGAAGTGGTCAAGCGCAAGCTGGCCATCGAGCTGGTCGTCCGCCAGCGGCAAGAGTTCGAGCGGCAGATTTCCATCATCGGGCAGGAGCAGGAGCGGATTCGCAACAACATGAAGGAGCTGCCCCGGGACTCGGAGCTATACCGCCGCTACGTGGCCAAGTTCACCGAGCAGGAGGACAGCATCGAGAACCTGCGTACCCAGGTGACCAGCAGCATCGAGAACGAAACGAAGCTCCGCAAGGGCCTCGACGATTACCTGATCGCGCTCGACTTGAGTTGACGACCGGTTCCCACTCCGTTCGGCGCGGGTCTCCCGACCCCGCCGAATCTGCGACCGAAGGTCTCCGCCGTTGAGACCCTTCGGTCGGCGGAAGTGGCTCGGTCGGGAGACCGGCCACAAGCATCATAGACCACAACCATCGTGGGTCCTGCTTGCCGAGCAGGACCTTTTCTTTTGCCGCTTCGACGCTCCCGCAGGTCCCGCCCGGCAGGCGGGACCTACTTCATTTGGCGGCGGGCATTGCTGTATGTCATGGCGCAGGCCGCATGATTTCGTGCACCGCGGCGATTCAAGGCGTACCGGCCGAAGGGAGGAGTTCTGCCGATTGTGTGATATACTGAGTTGGTTCGCCGCCTGCCGTGGATGATGCCGGCCTGCCGAAAAGTGCGGCGCGACCCTTGGGGGAAATCCGATGCTCCGCCTGGCCACAACTCTGCTCTTGGCAATACCGGGCCTTGTGCTGGCAGCACAGCCGTCGGTCGAAGCGGGCGAGTTCGAGCTCCAGTTGCAAGTGAACGCCGGCGACCGCCAGATCCGCACCGAAGAAACGGCAGAATCACCCACGACGAAAACGCCCCCGCCGCGGCACGTAGCGGAACTAACCCACGACCAGGAGGTGCGCGTGTCGTGGCATGCCGAGAATACCGGCGAGGCCAAAGAGTTCGAGGACGTGCTCGTGCACTTCTTCGTGGTCAAAGAAGAAAAGACCGGGCAAATTGAAGTCCCGAAACTCACTGAGAACGTAATGTACGAAGGCGCGCTCACCATGGACTTCAAGCCGCATGAGAAAGCGGACTGGCAGTTCGCGCTCACCATCCCCGAACCGGGAAGCTATCTATTGCGCGTGGAGACCATCGGCATGCTCGACAAGCATGGACACGAGCATTACGCCGCCATGGACCTGATCGTCAAGTAATTTCGACGTTCGCAGCGAGAAGAAAGTAATGTACCACTCGCACGCACCGCCTCGACGTGCCTCAATCGAACGGATCACAGCACGGTCGGCGAGCGATTTACGCTGCGCTCTTATGGCGTTGAATCGTGCCTATGTGCCTCTTCTCCCGCTCCGCTTTTCGCTTTGGCTCTTGCCGCTGTTTTTGCTGTTCGCCGGCTTGGCGACGTCGACGGCCTATGGCGAACACGCGGCCATCAATCTGAAGGTGATCGGACCCGACGGCACGCATCAGGCCTCCGCCGATCAGGAGCCGCCACCGGGCGGAGTGAATCCGCGCCCACGAATGACCGTCCACGCGGGCGATCCCCTCGTACTGCACTTCATCCTGACGAACGTTTACCCGCACGGAGTTCTGAAAGACGTCACCGTGCGGTATTTCGTCGCTCGCACCAAGGAGTTCGGCGCCAAGGAGGTGCCCGACCCCAGCGACGGCGTGGTGACGCAAGGGGCGGCCACGCTCAACTTGAAGCCCAAGTGCCGCGTCGGCGCCCGGCTGCAATTCCGAATCAACGAGCCGGGCATCTACGTGGTGCGGGTCGATACCCAGAACACGCAGAGCGACCACGAGCATTTTTCCGCCATCGATCTGGAAGTGAAATGAACCCGCGGCTGTTGGGCACGATGGCGGTCTCGTTGTCGCTGGCGCTGCTTGTCGCGTGCGCTCGGGCGGCCGATCGCCCTGACGGCTCGGACGACTTCGTTGCAAAACCGGCGGCTCACACGTCCGCCACGGATACAATCGTCGCGAATTCCGACTCCGCCGAAACTCGCGCTGCCGTCGCCACTCCCGCTTTATCCCCATTCCTGCAGGAATTTCTGGCGCAGCATCAGGTGACCGTCGTCACCGAACCCGTCCGCTGGGTCAGTGCGATCGGCCCCCACGATGGCTTGCTTACCCGCGACGATACCGGCGAGCGCCTGCCGGCGCTTTTGTGGATCGAAAGCGGATCGTCGGGCGACTTTGCCAAGCGCTCGGCGCTCGAATTGGCACAAATCGGCTACGTGGTGCTGATCGTCGAGATCGATCCGGAGCACGAGGACCAGCGCGGCACGGGCGAAAATCAGAATCAGGACGAAAACAAGAGCAGCCACGAGGCGCGTCGCGAGCGGGTAATCGCCCAAACGTCGGCCGCCGTGCGCTGGCTCCGTCGACGCGACGACGTGTTCCCCGACCGGATCGGGACGCTTTGCTCCAGCGCCGCCGCACGCTGGGCTCTGGAGACGGCAGCAGCCGGAGGTTTGCAGGCTGCCGTGCTCATCGACCCACAGTTGCCCATCGCCGTCGATGCCGATCTGACGACCCCTCTAAGACACACGGCCGTGCTCGTAGTGCGAGGCGCGGCCGGTACATCGCTTTTGGACGACGAGTATCTCGCCCGGCTAGAGCGCCAGTGGGAAGAGGCCGGCGTGCAGCATCGCGTTCTCCCGTTCGACCGGGCGAAGACGGGCTTTCTGAACGCCCACGATCAAAACGCGCACGATCGGGAACTGGCCGACCGGGCATGGTTTGAGATTTACGAATTCCTGGGCAAACACGTCGAAGACGTACCGCTGAAGAAGCTGCTGGCCGACCAGGACAACGCCACCGACGGAGCGCCGCTGCGGCAATTCGCCTCGATTGCCGATCTGATGCGGGCCGCTAACGCGCCCGCGGGTGTCCGTGGATCGCTCGCGCTGTCGCTGACCGAGGAGCCGACGTCGGAGAACGAATGGAAAGACGCACGAGCCCGTGCGGCCCTCCTGGCCGATGCGGGCGAGCTGTTGATGGGGCTGAAGCCGCCTAAAGGCGACTCGGCCTTGTGGCAGCGGCACGTGGCCTCGTATCGCGATGCGGCCCAGGCCATCGCCGCCGCTTCCGATCGCCGCGACTATTCCGCCGCGCGGCAGGCTCTCGAACGACTCACCACGACCTGCGGCAAGTGCCATCTCGACCATCGGTAGCTTGCGCCCAGTTAGGAATGTCTCGGCATGTCAAAGAAGCGGCGCCCAAAGCGCGACCAGCAACCCGCCCCCCCGTCGCAGCCGAAGACAGAAGGCGGTCGGCCCATGGCACTGGTGCGCGTACTGCCGGCTCTTTTCGTTGTCGTCGTCGGCCTGTCACTGTTGGCTGTCGTTGTGCTTGGCTGGTGGAACCGCTCGCACTCGGATCGAACCGCCACGCAGCGGGACGAGGTTTCTTCGTCGAAGGGAAACGCGGACGAACCCTCGGCGAAGGAGCGCGAGCGCCCCGCCGCCCACGACGAGAAAGTCGATCCCCGCGACACGAACACCAATGCCGCCAATTCCCTCGACCAAGCATCCGCCGCCCACGACAACAACGCGACCGCCAATCCGACCACCAGCCCGGACGAGCCCGGCAGTTTTCTGGAAGACTTTACCGCGCCTGCGCAGGGCGAAAGCGCCAGCACCGCGGCCCCGAGCGATGAGGCTCTGGAACAATCGTTCCGCGACATGCTTGCCTCCATGCAACAGCGCGACGATCTGCAAGCTCGCCTGCCTGCGGCGATCATCGCCAACGACGAGGCCCAGTTGCGGCAGTTGCGAGCGGAAGGACAGGCCCTCGGCGATCGGCTCAACAAGCAGCTCGGCGAGTTTCAGGGCCAATTGAGGCAGGCCCGCCAGAACCGTCCCGACGACTCGGTCGTGCAGTGGCTCACCGCCGAGCTGCTGCTGCATGTCGGCGGCGAACCGGTCGACGTGCTGGCCTACTTGCAACGGGCGGTCGACGGCGGGCTGGAGCGACCCCGCCTCTTCGCCAGTCTGGCCCGGGTTCAATTTGAGGCAAACCAGTTCGCCGCCTCCTACGATTCTGCTCTCAAGGCTCTCGACTCGCCGCAGCCGACGCAGTACGCCTGGGAATCGTACGAACGCGTCGCGCGGGGTAACGAACGCTTCGATGAGCTGCTGGCGCGGCTCGACGCGGCATTTCCCGAACTGCCCAAACGCCCGAACTGGGTGGCCAAGATGCGCGAGCGTGCGGAGCGGTTTGCCACCCTATCGCGACGCGAATCGAGTCTTCGCCAGGAAGACCAGGCGAAGGACGACCTTCCCCGCGTCAGGCTCACCATCGAGCATCGCCGCTTCGCCCATGACGCCGACGGCAACAGCACGTCGCAGATCGAATCGACCGGCCGGGGCGAAGTGGAGCTCGAGCTGTTCGAGGATCAGGCGCCGCAAACGGTGGCCAACTTCGTCAGCCTTTGCGAGCAGGGTTTCTACGACGGCACCCTGTTCCCGGAGGCCGCATCGGCTCGCTACGTCCGCGGCGGCGACCCCAACACGCGCAACGACGACCCCAACGACGACGGCGTCGGCGGGCCCGGCTATGTGATCGCCGACGAATACGAACGGCCCGACGCTCGCAATCACTTCCGCGGCTCGCTCAGCATGGTCAACACCGGCCCGCAAACCGCCGGCAGCCAGTTCTTTATCACGCTGGCCCCCAACGATTCGTTCAACGGCCACTTCACGGTGTTTGGCCGCGTGATCCAGGGAGAAGAAGTCGTCGACGCGATCACGCCGGGTCGCACCACGACCAACATCGGGCACTTCGGCAAGCTGGTGCCCGGCGACGTGCTGGTGAAAGCGGAAGTCATCCGCAAACGGCCGCACGAGTACGTGGTTACGAAGAAGTAAGGGGGCGTTCGGTGCGGCATCCTGGATTCCGACCGCGTTGCGGTTGACATGCCGCGACGTCCACCTCACTCGTCCTTCTCGAACAACTCCGGCGGCAGTTCGGCGTATTGGAGGTCGTTGTCGCCGGGTTCAACCGTGACGGTGAGCCGCCCCTTGGCGTCGGCCTTGTGCATGCCGATCTGCACGTCCTTCAGCCAGCCGACGCGCTCGTGCCATACGCGGAACACGCGCTCGCCCACGGGAAGGTTTTTGATCGCGAACTCGCCGTTCTCGTCCGACACGGCCATGTAGGGATTGGCCCGCACGACGATGTAGCCGCGCTCCCAGGGATGAATCGGGCAGGTGGCGATGCTCGGCAGCGAGTCTTCTTTCGTCAAATTCCGCTCCTTGAGGGAGACGCGTGGTATCAATAGGGTGAAGTCCGGGTTGTTCTGAAAGGGGGCCCTGACTGCGTGCGCTACCATGTCCTTGTTCCGCATGGCCAGCGTCTGGGACGTCCGGAGCAACAATACGCGGGGCGCGAACCGGCTGCCTTCGATCGCCAACTCGACCTTCGCTTTGGCCGCATCGTCGTACGACGGATGAACGGGCAGTTCCGCCTCCGCGTCGGGCATGAGATACACGATCACATTAGCGACGCCCTTATTCTCTTCGTTGACGACGAGCGATTCGTCGGCGATCTCGTCGCCGAGCGCGGCCCGATCCTTGGTGATCGGAAACACTTTCACTTCCGGCAACGGCCCGTCGTATACGAATCGACCCCGCACGTTTCCCCACTCGCCGTCGTCGTCGGCCATTGCGGTTCGCGGCGCGAAGCCCACGACGCACAACGCAATCAACAGAAGTCGGTTCATAACTCGCAGGCTCTCTTTTGGGGTTAGCCGCTTAGGGATCAAGCTCGCGGGTGGCCGCGCCACAATTCATCAACGTACCATTGGTTGTTCATGTATGCGATCGGCTTTTCGACAAACCAGCCACACCGACAGACCGAAGCAGGCTACCACGATGACGCCGCCACCCACGATAGCGGCGACGGGCGGCGTCTCGGGAAATCCCCACAGGCGATTGCCGACTTGCCACACGTTCCAAGCGCCGTTGACGAAGGCGTGACAAGCGATTGACGGAATAATCGAACCCGTTCGCCAAGCCAGCACTCCCAACCACAGCCCCAGCACAAACGCGAACACGATGGCGTGCGGAGTGACGTGAAAGATGCCGAAGATCGTCGACGTGACCAGGATCGCCACCCAGGCCGGCCACCGCTGTAGCAGCCGAGTTTGCACGTAGCCGCGAAACAGCATTTCTTCGACAAAGCCTGGCGCCAGCGCAATGAACAGGATGAAGGGAACGGCCATCGGCGAAGTCATGTTCTCGTACAGCGCCGCGACCGACGGATCGGGCGGAATGGCCAGCGCGATCAGCTCCGCCAGCGCAACGCCGATGGCCAGCGGAAACAAGGCGCCGATCATGATTACCGGCAATGCCACCAGCGGCACGCGCGGCCGCACGAGCCCAAGCCGCGATAACGTCGGCTGCGGCGACCACCGAGCCGCAAAGTAGGCCGTCATGCCGAAGACAATCTGCCCGGTGGCCGCCAGCATGATGAACCCCATCGGAGTTACCACGAAGCCCTGCATCTGCTGTGGCAGATCCTGTGGGTTCGTGCCACCGGCGATGAGCAACGCGGCGATGATTATTGTGATGGCGACTTGCGCTACGAACGTAGCGAGGAGTGCCGCCACGAGCGCGACGAAGACGGTCCATACGCGCGGGCGCTTGGTCGAAGGCTCGGCCAGGTCGGCGGCCTCGATCGCCTCGTCCGCGCGGATTGTCGATTGGTAAGGATTCTCGGTCATGGCAAGCGTGAGAGACTACGGGTAAGCGGCGACTGATTCCGGCGAACACGTACTATTTCGCGACGGGCCCATCCACGATGGTATCCCAGCGAAATCAGGCTTGCCACCACGAGCAGCGGCTACGGGGGGCTTTCGTCCAGCCGGCCGCCCCGCCACTCAGCCACAAATAGCTGTACCGCGCCGTCGGGCATGGTAGACTGGCACGCACTGAGGCCCGCAGGTCACTGCGCTCGACCCCGGGCAGCCGCAAACAACGTCCCCCAACCCGCGGACACCAGCCACACCGAGGAGCTTGCCCATGAGTGCTCGCATCCTTCCCATGCTTCATCGAATCGTTCCCCTTATCGCGGTCGTTGCCGTGCTTCTTCTCGGCTCGCCGCGGCCGGGCATCGCCGACGAGAAGGCCGACGACGCGGCCGCCAAGTCGGCCGACAGCGGCGTGCTGGTGCTTCACGCCCGAAGCCGCGTGCAAAGCGCGCCTGATGCCCCCTGGGAAGCGCGGGAAGAAACGCTTCGCTGGGACGCCGGCAAAACGGCGGTCGTCGTGTGCGATATGTGGGATCAGCACTGGTGCCGCGGCGCATCGCGGCGCGTGGCCGAGATGGCGCCCCACATGAACCGCGTCATCGCCGAAGCGCGCCACCGCGGCGTGCTGATCATCCACTGCCCCAGCAGTTGCATGGAGCCGTATCGCGATTCTCCCATGCGCCGACTCGCCCAACAGGCGCCGGCGGTGGAAACCAAGATACCACTGCAATCGTGGTGCGGGCTCAACGACGATCGCGAAGGCAAGCTCCCCATCGACGACAGCGACGGCGGATGCGACTGCTGGCCACGGTGCCCGCAAGGCTCTCCCTGGCGGCGCGAGATCGAAACGATCGAGATTCACGACGAAGATGCGGTCACGGATAGCGCCGAAGCGTACTACCTGATGAAGCAGCGCGGCATCGAAAACGTGATCGTCATGGGCGTGCATACCAATATGTGCGTGCTGGGGCGGCCGTTCTCGATTCGGCAGATGGTGTACCAGGGTCAGAACGTGGTGCTGATGCGCGACATGACCGACACCATGTACAACCCCCGCAGCGCGCCGTTTGTCAAGCACACCGAAGGTACGCGGCTGGTGATCGAGCATATCGAAGAGCATTGGTGCCCGACCGTCGCCAGCACCGACCTGACGGACGAAGCTCCGTTCCAGTTCGCCCAAGCCGAGCAGCCGCACGTGGTGTTTGTGATCGGCGAGGGGGAGTACAAGACGGCGGAGACGCTGCCCGTGTTCGCCAAGAAGTACCTGGAGCCGCTGGGTCTGCGCGTGACGATCGTCAGCGCCGACGCCAGCGACGGCAACAACTTCCCCGGTTTGGAAATCCTCAAGTCGGCCGACCTGTTGTTCTTGAGCGTTCGCCGCCGCTCGCCCCCCCAGGAGCAGCTCGACCTGGTGCGCGAGTACATCGCCAGTGGCCGGCCGGTGGTGGGAATTCGCACCGCCTGCCACGCTTTTCACACCCGCGGCGAACATCCCGACGGCCACGACGAGTGGCAGGAGTTCGATCCCGAGATACTTGGTGGGCACTACACGGGCCATCACGGCGACGGGCCGAAGACCGCGCTCCGCGTGGCCGATGGAGCAGAGCAGCACGCGATTCTTCGCGGCATCGACGTGAGCGGGTTTGTCGGCAATGGGTCGCTGTACCAGGTGAGTCCGTTGGCCGACGACACCGTGCCGCTCTTGTTTGGCTCCATTCCCGATACGCCGGCCGAGCCGGTGGCCTGGACGCGCATGGTGGGCAAGAGCCGCGTGTTTTTTACCTCGTTGGGGCATCCCGACGATTTTGCCAGCGAAGAGTTCAACCACCTGCTTGCCAACGGCGTGCTGTGGGCGCTGGGACGAGAGACAACGTCGAAATAGTGATAGAAGGATTCGAGTGAAGAGTGCAGATTGCAGAGTGCAGAATATCGGAGTTTTCAGTGTTCAGTTTTCAGTTTTCAGTTAAGAACCCCGCTTTCGCGTTCTGCGCGCGGCGCACGATTCATCCGCTGTGCATGCTCGCGCTGCTCGTGTTGATCGTCGCTGTGTTGGCTGATGTGTCGGACAGTGGCGTGCAGTCCGACGCCGGAGAGCAATCCGAACCGGCGGCCGCCAAGGATGACGAATCGCCTTGGACCGAGCTGATCGTCCCCGGCACTTGGGATGGTCAGGCCGACGGCCGGTTCGACTCGTACGACGGCGTGGCCTGGTACCGCACGAAGGCAAAAATCCCCGAAAGCTGGAAAGACCGCGAGATCACGCTTTGGGTCGGCGAGGTCGACAACGCGCACGAGGCGTTTGTGGGGGGCGCGAAGGTCGGCGGCGCCGGTTCGTTTCCGCCCGAGTATCAAAACGGCCTGGGACCCGGGCACGAATACGCGATACCACCAGAGCACGTCGAGTTCGGTGGCGAGACAACGATCGCCGTGCGCGTGTTCGACCACGAAGGACGCGGTGGCTTCAAGGGAGCCGCGCCCACGCTCTTCGCCGGCGATTCTGGCATGTCGCTGGCCGGCACGTGGCAGTTTCGCACCGGCGACGATGCGGCCTGGGCCACCGAAAAACTCTCGCCTCCCGTGGTGTTCGACTATGTCGTAAACGCCGCGGGACTGCGGGCCAACCTGGCCGCGGGAGGCGGGGCGAGGGCGCTTCCGCCCGAAGTTTCGGCCCACTTGTTTCGCGTGACGGGCGACGTCGAGTGGGAACAGGTGCTGGCCGAGCCGGACATCGTGCAGCCGGTGTTCCTCAACTTCGATGAGCGCGGGCGGATGTGGGTGGTCGAGTACCGGCAGTACCCGCATCCCGCTGGTCTCGTGCTCACCAGCCGCGACCAGTACTGGCGGGCCGTTTACGACCGCGTGCCGCAGCCGCCGCCGCACGATGTCCGCGGTGCCGACCGCATCACCATTCACGAAGACACCGACGGCGACGGCCGCTTCGACAAGCACACCACCTTCGTCGACGGGTTGAACATTGCCACAGCCGTGTGCCGCGGACGCGGTGGCGTATGGGTGCTCAACCCGCCTTACCTCCTTTTCTATCCCGACGCAAACAACGACGACGTGCCCGACGGCGATCCGGTCGTGCATCTGGCCGGCTTCGGGCTCCAAGACACGCACTCGGTCGTCAACAGCTTGCGCTGGGGACCCGACGGCTGGCTCTATGCGGCGCAGGGGAGCACGGTGACGGGCAACGTCACGCGCCCCGGGCTCGACGACAAGCCGGTGTTCTCGATGGGCCAACTCATCTGGCGGTACCAGCCCGAAACGCGCACGTACGAGATCTTCGCCGAAGGGGGCGGTAACGCGTTCGGCGTCGAAATCGACTCCAAGGGACGCATCTTCTCGGGATTTAACGGGGGCGACACGCGCGGCTTTCATTATGTGCAAGGCGGCTACCTGCAAAAGGGCTTTTCGAAGCACGGCCCGCTGTCGAACCCGTACGCCTTCGGCTATTTCCCCCCCATGCCGCACAACACCGTGCCGCGGTTCACGCACAACTTTCTCATTTACGAAGGCAATGCACTGCCGGAGGCGTACCGCGGAAAGCTGCTGGGCGTCGAGCCGCTGCAAGGGCAGATTGTGCGGAGCGATTTCGTCCCGCGTGGCTCTTCGTTCGCCACGCACGACATCGACCGGCCCGTGGCCAGCGACGATCCCTGGTTTCGCCCGGTCGACATCAAACTGGGTCCCGATGGCGCAGTGTACGTGGCCGACTGGTACGACTCGCAGGTGAATCACTACCGCAACCACGAAGGACAGATCGACAAAACCAACGGCCGTATCTATCGCATCAAACCCAAGAGGAGCGAGCCGCTCGCCGCGTTCGACCTGGCGAAGCTCGACGGGAAGCAACTCATCGCGCTCTTGTCGCACGAGAACCGCTGGTATCGCGAGACGGCGCTGCGCATTCTGGGCGATCGCAAGGACGCCTCGCTCGTGCCGGAGCTGCGCGATCTGCTGCGTCAACAAAACGGCCAGCTTGCGCTCGAAGCACTGTGGGCCGTGAATCTGTGTGGCGGGCTCGACGATGCATTCACGCTCGAAGCGCTGGGGCACGTCGATCCGTATGTGCGGGCCTGGGCGGCGCGGCTGGCGTGTGACGATCACTCCGTTTCGCCCGCGATCGGGAAAAAGATGGCGGCTTTGGCAGCGGTCGAGCCAAACGTCGAAGTGCGGAGCCAGTTGGCCTGCTCGGCGCGACGATTGCCCGCGGGCGATTGCCTGCCGATTATAGCGGCATTGCTCGCGCGCGACGAAGACGCAGCCGATCCCTACGTGCCGTTGCTGTTGTGGTGGGCTACCGAGGCGCACTGCCAGAGCGAGAGCGCGGCAGTGCTCGACATGTTCGGCGACGCATCGCTGTGGAAACGGCCGCTGGTGGCCCAGCACATTGCCGGTCGGCTCATGCGCCGCTTCGCACAGGCCGGTACGCGGGCCGATCTGGTCACGTGTGCCAAGCTGTTGGAGCTCGCGCCCGACGATGCGAGCCGTCGCTTGTTGCTGGCCGGATTCGAGGAAGCGTTTCAAGGCAGGGCGCTCGCCGATCTCCCACCGGAGCTGGTGACCGCGCTGGCCAAAGCGGGTGGTGGCTCACTCGCACTGCGGGTACGGCAGGGGCAAAGCGAAGCAATCGGCGAAGCGCTGGCCACCTTGGGTGACGCCAGCGCCGACATGACCCGCCGCGCCGAAATGGCGCAGCTCTTCGGCCAGATCGACCATGCCGAGTGCGTCGGCGTATTGCTGGGTGTGCTAAAGGAATCGGGCGACGACCGCCTGCGTTTGGCCGTGCTCACCGCACTGCAGCGCTATGGCGATGCGGAGATCGGCCGCACCGTGGTTTCCCTGTACGGCGGATTCTCGCCCGACGCGCAGGCGGCCGCGCAAACGCTATTGGCCAGTCGCCGTGAGTGGGCGAAGTTGCTGCTGTCGGCCGTCGACGCGGGAACCATTGCCAACGAGCAAGTCGCACCTGCCACCGTCCGCACGATGCTCTTGCACGCCGACGACGAGATCGCCGCACTGGCCCAAAAGCACTTCGCCTCGCTCGAGGGAGCGCCGACCGAGGCCATGCGAGCGCAGGTCGACCGGCTGTCGGGCGTATTGTCGCAGAGCACGGGCGACCCCTACCGCGGCAAGCCGCTGTTTACCGAGCACTGCGGCAAATGCCACGTGCTGTTCGGCGAGGGGAACCGCGTGGGGCCCGAGCTGACCGCCTACCGCCGCGACGATCTGGCGACGATGCTGCAAAGCGTCGTGAACCCCAGCGCCGAAATCCGCGAGGGCTTCGAGGACACGATCGTGCTCACCGACGACGGCCGCCGCTTCTCCGGATTTCTGGCCGACCAGGACAACCAGGTGGTCGTATTGCGCGGCGCCGACGGGCAGAACATCGTGCTGACTCGCGACGCAATCGAAGATCTGCGTGCCTCGCCGCGGTCGCTCATGCCCGAGGGTTTGCTCGATAAGCTCAACGATCAGGACGTGCGCGATCTATTCGCGTATCTGCGGAGCTCGCAACCGCTGAATAATTGATCGCGACGTAGCGGAAGCATGGCGAGCGCGCTGAATTCTTGCGAATTCAGCTACGGCGTTTTGGCAGGCTGGAAAGCCTGCCCCACGACTATGCTCCCTGCGGGCGCAAGTCCTGCATGGGCGGCCGGCGGAGGTGATGGCCCGTCGCCTGTTGGTAGGCGTGCGCGAGCGCCAATAGATCGCTCTCGCCGAACAGCCGTCCGGTGAACGTGATCGAAGTCGGCACCAGCGCGTCGTCGCGCTCGACAAGGCCGTTGGGGAGCACGACCGTGGGGTGGCCTGTCAGGTTGGTGATTACCAGGTCGTCGCCGTCCAAATACGCGTCGACCCCCTCCATCATCTCTTCCATTTTCCGCATGAGCAGCGTGCGCACACGATTGGCCCGCAGGTATTCGACCGCCGGCGTGAATTGCGCTTGGGGAAAAACGTCGGCCCAGCGGCCGATGCCGTCGCTGATTCCCTGTCGCGTGAGCTCGTCGAACGACGCGGCCGCCTCGACGTTTAAGATGGTCGTCAGCGCCGAGGCGGGAATCTCATCCGGCAGGCTGATCGGCACCAACTTCACGCCCAAGTCGGACAGGACGAGAATCTCAGGGCGGCTCTCGGGGCGCACGTCCTCGTCGAAGTAGCCCACTTTGAGCGTGCGGATGTCGCGCTTCGGCGGCCAGTGGAAGGGGCGATCGATGGCCGTGGCGTCGAGCCCATCGGCGCCGTGCATCGCGGCAAACACCAGCGCACAGTCTTCGACGCTTCGCGCGATGGGCCCGATCTTGTCCATGCTCCAGGCCAGCGGCATGCAGCCGTATCGACTGACGCGGCCGAACGTGGGTCGCAGCCCGGTGGCACCGCACCGCGTGCAGGGGGATACGATGCTCCCCAGCGTTTCGCTCCCCAGCGCAAAGCCGACCAGCCCGGCCGCCACCGCCGATGCCGAACCGGCCGAGGAGCCGCTCGACCCCTCGCGCACGTTCCAGGGGTTGCGCGTCATGCCGCCGAACCACTCGTCGCCCCAGGCCAGCGCACCCAGCGCGAGCTTGGCGACTAGCACGGCCCCCGCTTCCTCTAGACGCCGCGCAACGGTGGCTTTCTCGTCGAGCGTTTGCTCGCAGTACGGCCCGGCTCCCCACGTCGTCTTGTAGCCAGGCCAGGAGATGAGGTCCTTGGCGCCCCAGGGAATACCGTGCAGCGGACCGCGATACCGACCGGCGGCGATCTCGCGGTCGGCGCGGTGCGCCTGTTCGAGGGCCAATTCCTCGGTCAGCGTGACCACACACTTGAGCGCGGGATCGTACTGCCGGAGCCGCTTGAGGTAGAGATTCGTCAGCTCGACCGACGATATCGCGCCGTCGCGTACGAGCGCCGCCAACTCGGTCAGCGGGAGGAATGCCAGATCGTCATCCGACTCCGGCCGCTTACCGGCCACCCATTCAATTGGCTCGACGGCCGCCGGACCGCGCTCTCGACCGCCGCTTGCATCGGCATCGCTCGTCCGGCCCGGTGCCGCGCTGAATCGCAAGGCCGGATCGACCGTGTAATCGAGCGCGACACCACGCACCGCCTCGAACTTGCGGCAGGTGGCTTGCAGCGCTTCGGCGGCCGTCTGCCGCTCCTTGTCGCTGAGCGAGAGGCCGGCGATCCACTCGGCCTGCTCGACCATTTCGGCGGTGATGCTTCCCGACGCCTCGACCTGCGCGGCCAAAGCGCGCTGGAAGGCCACCGTGCCGATGCCAAGTCCGGCGAGGACCTTGAGAACGCGGCGGCGATTCACGCGCCGATCGCTGTTCGGTTCGTTCTGCCGATCGGCAAGTGTTGGCGCGGACAGCTTCTCGCGCCTGCGGTCCTTGGGCGGTTGCGGATCGCAGGGCGGATCGGGAGACGTTGGCTGGTTCATTACGTGTCGTAAGTAAGATCGAACGTGCAGCCTGACTGCCCGCCGGATCGCAATAGGATGTCGTGCCCCTGCGTACACCAAGGCGGGGCGCAGCTCGAGTAGTGCGTTGCGCTATGGCGTGCCACCTCGGGGAATCGGCGTTCCACCCCCTCCAACGCCCCCGCCTCCGACTCCACCTCCTCCGAAGGCACCGCCTCCCGCACCGCCAAAGTTGCTGCCTGGGGAGCCACCGCTGTTGGGAATCGGCACAGGTGTACCTTGAATCGGTGTGCGGCCGTTGCCGCTTCCGCCAATCTCGTAGAAGTAGGCGGCCCAGCGAAGTCGCGGAAACACCGGCGGCAACCGGTACGATGCGTCGTAAGCGGCGCCGTCTTGCACGGCGCGGCACACGTCGATCGCCTCGGCCGGCGTCCAGTATTGCGCCACCTGGTTGCCCAGCATCACGTCGATTCTCACGTCTTTCGATGAGTCGCTCCCCCTCGAATTGAACTCTTGGAGCCAGGAGTCGAAGTTGCCGCGGTACGAGGTGGCAACCATCTTGTCTTTTTTGGCCTTCTTGACCGCACCATTGTAGATTTCGCGATGCGGTTGTGGTCCGAGGACGACCCCGCTCTTGGCATGCTCGGCCATCCAGGCGAGGTAATCGTCGCGATAATACCGCATGCCGATGACCATGACCGGATCGACTCCCAACAGCTTTTGCTCGGCCGCTTTGGGGTCGGTATAGCTGATAGGCTTCTGATCCGGCTCGGTGATGGTGATCTTGAAGGCCGGCTTCTCGTCGGTGGCTGCCGGAGGCTGCGTATTTACGCCGGTGCTTGCCGCAGGCCCGGACCCCGAAGTCGCCGAACGAGGCGTCGTACCGCTGGCAGGACTGTTGGGCGGACTAGCCGATTGCGTGAACGGCGGCGTGACCGATCCGTCGTTCGCGGTTGTCGTCGCGGGGGGAAGTGTCAACGTACCGCCGGACGAGCCGGAGCCGCCGCCGGACGAACCTCCTCCTCCAATCGTTCCTCCTCCAAAGCCTCTTCCGCCCGCGGCTGTGCCGTTGGAAGGTGGCGTACCGGGTGACGGATCGTCGTTCGACGTGGTGACATTATCGGATGAGGAAGCGTCGCGGCCGTCGACGTCGATCGCTTCGGCCGAAGCGACCGACGAATTCGTCGCGTCCGATCCGCGGTCGGCTACGGTCTGTTCGTTCCTGCCGAATCCGAATACAAAGTAGCCCACTGCCACCGCGACCGTTACCAACAGCGCCGCGACGACGGCGCCTCCGGCAATCGCTCCCAGCACAATCGGCGATACGCCGCGCCGCCCCGCCGAATGGCGTGATCCCTTCGTCGTTTCGATTGCCACAGGGGGCATGGCCACCGTGTCGATCTTCGACGGCAACCTATCTTGCAGGGTGGCTGCGGGATTCGATTCGCCGAGGAGCGCGTTCGTTTGGCTGACCAGTGGACTTGCCTGACTGACGGGCGGCCGCGCTGGGGGCAGTGCTACGGGCGATACGACGCCCCCGGCAGCTTGCCCGGTGTTCGATGGCAGGCACGACTCCAGGTCGGCGATCACGTCGGCCATCGACTGCTGACGCTCCTCCGGCTTCTTGGCCACCATGCGGGCGAATGCGCCATCGAGCTGCGCCGGCACGTTGTCGCGCACTTCACATAACGAAGGGATGGTGTCCTGGTTGTGGGCCAGAATCGTCTTGACGAACGTATCGCGCTTGAATGGTGCGCGACCCGTAAGCAGGAAGTACAGCGTGCAACCCAGGCTATAGATATCGGCGCGGCGGTCGGCTTGCCGCGTATCCATCGCTTGCTCAGGCGCAATGTAATCGATGGTCCCCATGATCTGGCCCGACTGCGTCAGGCCCTGCTCGTCGCCATCGAGGGCCAACAGCCCGCCGTCAAGCCGCGCCAGGCCCATGTCGAGAATCTTCAAGGTGCCCTGCTCGTCGAGCAACATATTGGCGGGTTTGATGTCGCGGTGCACGATCCCCTGGCTGTGCGCCACTTGCAGGCCGCGGGCCGCTTGCAGCGCCAGGTCCACAGCCTGGGCAACGGGAAGCGGGCCGCTTTGCTGCACAAGGTCGGACAGATTCAATCCGCTAACGTATTCCATGACGAGAAAGTGCCGTCCGCTGGACTCCCCCGCGTCGTAGGCCGTGACCACGTTCGGGTGGTTAAGTTTGGCGGCTGCCTCCACCTCGCGCTCGAATCGCTTGATTGCGTCCCGCGAGCGAGTGTGCGCCGCGGGGAGCAGCTTCAGGGCTACCGTACGCTTCATGCGGTGGTGACGTGCCATGAATACCTGTCCCATGCCACCTTCGCCGATTTTGTCGAGAATCAGGTATTCGCCCAGCCAGAGAGATTGCCCTTTGTCTTTCGCCAGGACCTCGGCCTGATAGGCCGTAATCGTTCCTCGGCCGATCAGCTTCTTGACCAGCGACTTGGTGTCGGTCGTCTTAGGCAGCTTGCGGGCGAATGCGGCGGCTTCCTTGCGGGTCATGAGCCGGGCGTCGATAACGCGGCCAAGGTACTCCAAGGGAGCGATCCCGCCAAAGTCGGTTTCGCGCGAAGCCGCTTCACGAGGCGCTGGGGTTGCCGTCACCATCGCGGGCGAAGTCGCGCCCGACGTGAATGTGGCAGTCGCGCCGGCCGACAGGTCGCGGTCGTACTCGGCCTTGCTGGCCGGGTCGAGCAAACAGTCGCGGGCTTCACCGAGCTGGCGGAGAAGTTGCTCTTTCGCCGCGTGGCTCTGCGTTTTGTGCGCGGCGACCAACTCGATGCGACGACAGGCTGCCGCGATCAGCACTTCGCGGTCGCTTTCAAACAGTTGCACCGCAAGCAGGCGGTAGTGATTGACGGGCTGTTCGTGGGGGGAAATGCCCAGGCAATCATGGCAGATAGCCGCTAGTGCTGTTCCATTCTCGTCGAACCGTGTGGGCGGATTGCGCGGTGCGGCGTTCATCGCTTGCTCACTCCGACGTGGACACGCGGCAGTTGACTGCCGGCCCGGCGATGGCACCTGCACGACCGACGACGACCAAGGCCGCCCCCGCTGGTGGTCCCATTATGACGTAAGGCCCTGCCCGGGGGAACAACTAACTGCCGCAAGGGGCGTCGCGCCCAAAGCACCCTGGGCCGGAGTCGTTTAGTAGCAGAAACGTGCAATTCTACCGCAGGAACGGCCCATAAACCTCCAGCATGGCGTCGGCCATGGCATCGGCGCCGAAGCGTTCGAGCACGCGCTGCCTGCCGGTGCGGCCGAGTTGCGCGGCAGCTTCGGGGTCGGACAACAGTTCGTGCAGCACTTCGCTTAGATGAGCCGCATCGCCGGGACGCACCAGCCGTCCGCCTTCGGTTGCCGCCAACAGTTCCGGAAACGCGCCGTGCTCGGGTTGGACCACCGGCACGCCCGCCGCCAGCGCTTCGAGCACGTAGATGCCTTTGGGCTCGTGATACACCGTGGGCACGGAAAGCACGTCGAGCCCGCGCAGGAATTCGATCTTTTGGTGGCGATCGACGGAGCCCCAGTAGCGCCACGATTCCTCTCCAACTGCGGCGCGCAGCTTCTGAAACTGCTCCTCAGCGTAGGTCTTGTGCTGGCCGCCCAGCCAACCGGCGATGTGCAGTCGCGCCTGCTGCATGCCGGGTCTCTCCCGCAGGTCGATAAAGGCGTCGACCAGATTGTGCAGTCCCTTTTCCGGCGCGAGTCGGGCCAAATAGCCGATCGTGGGAGGTTGCCCGTCGCGACCAACGGCCTCGCCCGATTCGCCCCCCTCGCCAACACGGCCAAAGTCGCTCGTGTCGATGCCCAGCGGAGCGACGTGGATCCGTTCTGCCGGTATGCCCAGATACTTGCCCATGTAGTCGGCGTAGTACTGGCTGTGCACCACAAAGCCATCGATCAGCGGCACGAGTCGGGCGATCTCGTCCAGCACGCGGCCCTTGTGCGGTTCGGGGAGCGCGTCGAGAAAGATGTCGTCCCCCTGAATCGTCACCAGCACCGGCACGTCGAGCCGCCGCTTCAGTTCCGGTACGCATCCGGCGATGAGCATGTTGCTCAAGTTGACCAGTTGCGGCTTCACATCCGCCACAAGCCAGTCGCACAACCGATTCACCTCTTTGCGCTGATGGCCTTCGGTGCCGCGAAGCATCGAAACGGTCAAAGCGCCAAGCTTTCGGGCATCGGTGTTGATGGCCCGCGACGTGGCAAGCCGAATCAGCCACGGCTGCGCGAGCCAGCGGTCCAGCAGGGCCGGCAAGCGGCGAAACAGCGGCAGCTTTTCCTCGAGGAACACGTTGATGCCGCCGTAGAAGACGCGGTGCACGCTCACGTCTTCTTCGTCGGTGCGGATCGGCGTGTATGTAGGGATCAACTGCACGTCGACGCCCCGCCGCCGCAGCGCGCGGGCCAGCGTGTTGTCGTGCATGCAGCTTCCGCAGTACATGCCCCCGGCGCCGGCGGTGAGATAGGCGATAACGGGGCCGGAGTCGGTCATGGCGAGGCGGCGGGGATAAATGCAGAACGCAAAGTGCGGAATGCAGAATGGGGAGGTCTCGTATCTCAAATCGACGGGCGGGGTTCTCGCTCCGCTGCGCGTCGCGGCTAACCGATTGTCGCGGAACGGTCCGGGCGATTCTGCCTTCATTGTCGGCCGGGTGATTGCCGGCGGGCAAGTGGCCCGGCGGCGTAACGAATGCGCCGCTGATGCGGCCCGCGCCGGTCGTTCGGCCCGTGCCGGACCTGGGGGCTGGATGCAACGTATGGGCTCTGTCGTTCCGCTGGGCACGCTTTTGACGGCTGTCGTGAGCGGGGCTCCCTGCCACAGTGGAAGACGGTCAGTTTCGTTGATCGCGGTTTCGACCGTGGGACGATTGTTAAGGGTGATTCCACGGGCGTGGAACGTACGGAGTGTGCACGCCCTGACGCCCACGTCAGCCGCCATCACGGAAGATCACGATGGATCGACTGCTTCGCGCGCTTCTTATCGCCGGGATTGTGGCCCCGCTGGCCGCCGCCGTGGTGTGGTGGACGGCCGACCCCGAGTGGTTCCGGTCACCAGCCGAATCGCACGCACGTGCGGACGACCGCGCACAGGCGGCGACGGAGTCCGGCGTGGAGTTGCTCGCCGTTGCGAATCGCGACGCGAGCGCGGATCGCCTGACCGCTTCGCCCGACGCACCGCAGTCTCGCGCTTCTGCCCCCTCCCTCCTGAGCACGCCGCACCAGGTAGTGCCGGTGGCGCTGCACTTCGACGGACCGCCGGCGCCTCACCCGGGCGGAATCGGCAACGCCACGGCGCGGCAAGAGCCGCCCATTCTGCTTTGGCCGGCGGACGAGGTCCGCGACCCGCAGCCCGTCGAGACCGTGCCGCACGAGGACGAACAGTCGATCGGCGACCCCGATGATCCGAGCGATTCGGCGCCGGCTGAAAGGATTGCGCCGTTGGATGTCACCATGGCACCGCCAAATGTCGGACTGCCCGGAAGTGCAAATCCGACGCTGAGGCGGCTGCCGCCAGTCTCCACCACGCTGTCTTCGAAGGACCCCGCCGCCGAGTACCCGACGCAGATCGTCGAAGATGCCGCCGGTCGCGATGGACCCCAGCTTGAGCTGCAACCGGCCGACGCACCCCCCTGGGCACCGCTTCGCCGATTGCCACCGGTTGATTCATCCCGGTCGCAAGAACCAGTTGAACAACCGCCACTCGACACGGCACAGCTTGATCGAGCTCCGGCTGGTCCCACGACTGCCGATCACGCACCAGTCGATCCAGCGCCCGCCAAACCAGCGCCGACGGACATACCGAGCGACTCCGAGCCGGGTGCAACGATGCCGAGAGTGGCACTAGGCCTGAATGCACACGGCTCGCTCGACTTGGCGCCCCCCGCGACTTCCACTCCGGTCGACGATGGCGATGTGGCACCACACCATGTGGTTGGCGCCGGCGATGCAATTGTCCCCAACACAATTGACAACCGCGACTCTGCCGCCGCCCGTGCCGCGACCATCGCCACCGAGCGGGCCATGGAGGGAGTGCGCCAGCGGGCCAACGATCACCTGCGCAGCGGACTGGCGGTCGCGTCCCGCGGCGCCTTTTACTCGGGTCGCGCCGACTTCATCCAGGCCCTGCGAGTTCTGGCACAAGCCCTCGACGCACAGTCGCGGAAGCGCAGCCACAGCGATAGCCTCGCCCGCGGACTCGTCGCTCTCGAAGAGGCGGACGACTTCGTTCCCAAGGGCTCGGCGCTGGAAGCCGACTTGAACGTTGCCTCGATCGTCTCCGCCCATCGCACGCCGGTGCTCAAGGAAACCGACCCCGCGCCGACCCCGCTCGAAGCGCTGCAGGCCTACTACACCTACGCGCAGGATCAGCTTGTCGCCGCCTGCGGACATGAACCCTCGGCGTCGCTGGCACTCTACGCCTTGGGCAAGACCCACCTTGCCCTGGCCCAAGAGTCGCGAGAAGCGGAAACGCTCCACGGCCCCAAGGCCGTGGCCTTGATGCGGGCCTCGCTGGCCGTTGACTCGACCAACCACCTCGCTGCCAACGAGCTGGGTGTGATGCTTGCCGGCTACGGACAGCTTGCCGAGGCTCGCGCCGCTCTAGTGCATGCGGTTTCGCTGGGCGGGCCGGTCGAAGCGTGGCACAACCTGGCCGTAGTGCACGAGCGGCTGGGCGAAGAGGAACTGGCCCGCGCGGCACTGGCGCAGTGGCAGGCGGCATCGCGGCAAGGGCAGGGGGGCGCAGCCGCGGCGGCACTTCCTTCGGCCGTCCGCTGGGTCGA
>CAYQAJ010000020.1:0-2319 GCA_964415245.1 uncultured Pirellulaceae bacterium
GCCTGTTCGCGCATTCTTTCGACCACGACGGCGATCCGCTCGCTGTCGTAGGGCTCTTTGCGTGGATTCCGCTTGGGCGCTGCGCGCCGTGGCGTGGGGACCTTCTTGCCGCCGCGTTTTCTGGCCATGAGTCAATCTCCTTCGAGTGCCCCAGCAGTCTACCACGGAACCACAGATTTGTAAACGAATTCCACACCAATTCGTAACTAGCCACGGCGCAGGGGCTTGGAGCTTTCTCAAAGGATTTTGTGAAGAAGTCTTGACGAATAAGTGAACATGCGTATACTACAGGAGTTGCTTGCTGCCTCCTGCTCGCGGCTGCTCTGTCATGTGTCCAGACGCTTCGAAATCGGCCACGAATGCCCCGCCGCGAGCCCGCTGCCTGACGTGCGCCAGCCCCGCCAAGGTGCGTGGATTGTGCGCCACGTGCCGCTCTGCCGCTTGGCGGGCCGTGGCGGGCGGTCAGGTAACCGAGGACGAGTTGATTGCTCGCGGGCTGCTCATGCCCTCTCAACCGCGCGGACGCAAGCCGCGGAGCGGTTTCGCCAAGAAGTTGGCGAGGGTGCTCGAAAGGGATGTACCTGGTCCATCGCGTGGTGTCAGCCGGTAGAGGTCTCGCCGTGCCTTCCCCCATTTCCCGAGAGCAGACTCAGCACGTGCAAAAGTTGTTGGCCGAGGGCGTGCGTCAGGAAAGGATCGCGGTTTTGGCGGGCGTCAGCGTATCGACGGTGCGCAGAGTGGCGGCTCGCCGCCGCGCGGCGCCCGATCACGCCGATTCCACCTTCGACGACTGGGTGAGGTCGCGGGCCCGTCGCTGCCCGGGCTGCGGGGCACGGGTGTATATCTGGCCCTGCCTGTCCTGCCGTTTGGAAGCCGAGCGTAGTGGCCGCCCAGAAATTAGTAAATAGTTCATAACAACTTATTGACATCTCAACCACTCCGCGGATAGCATGAGCGTGGTGATGAACTCAGCGAGCATTCCGACCATGAATACCTCACCTGTCTGGCGGCGAGTGTTTGCCGCGTTGGTGCTGGCGCTGTGGCTGGCCGTCCCTTGGCGCGCCCATGCCCAGTCGCTTTGCCTTCCCGGTGGCTCCTGCCCCGCTCCCGTGGCGACCTCCGCTGCGCAACCGACGCAGCCGGCCGAGTACCATCACGCCGTGCTCCGCGTGGTAGCGGGCGCTGGCGCGATCCGCAGCGCCGGAACCGGCACGCTCATCGCAAGCGACGGAGAGCAGGGAATTGTCCTCACCGCCGCTCACGTGATTGGGTCCAACTCCCAGGCCACCGCCGTCTGGCCTGACGGATACAAAAGCACGGGCCGCGTGCTGTGCGTGGAGACCCGCGATGACATCGCGGCGTTCGCGGTAATCCCTCCGGCCGACGCCGTGGTGCTGCCGCTGGCCGGCGACGACGAGTGGCCTCGCGCCGGCGATACCGTGGAGCTATGCGGCTACGGTGGATCGAATTCCGGCACCGAGCGATTGCGGCACTGGTCGGCCGTCGCGCAAGGTTATGCCGAGAGCCGCTCCGGACGTCACCACACCTTGAGCGTGGCCACGCAGACCATATCGGGCGACTCCGGCGGACCCATGGTGAAGAACGGAAAGGTCGTGGCGGTGCTTTGGGGTGGGCCGCTGGCGGGCCCGCGCGGACCCATGATCGCCACGCACGGAACGTATTGCGGGCGAATTCGCGAGATTTTCGAGGGGTGCGGACTGGGCGGAACATGCGAGCCGCGTCCGACACCCCCGATTCCATATCCCCAATCCCCAGTCCCCAACCCCCAGTCCCCCACGATCGACTACGAGCGCTTGGCCGATCTTGTGGTCGCGCGGCTGAAAGAAGACGAATCGTTCCGCGGCCCGCCTGGCCCCGCAGGCGCTACCGGTCCACCTGGTCCGATGGGCCCGCAAGGTTCTCGCGGCGCTTCCGGCAGCGACGGCGCCACTGCCGAAGTCGACCTGGATAAGCTAGCCGAGGCGGTGCAGCAACGCATCATCAAGTCGATCCGCGTTCGCGTCGAGCGCGAATGATCAAAAACAAAGCCGAAAGCGGAGAGCGGGAAGCGGTCGGCATTTGTCCGTTGCCGGAACTGACAACTGAACACGGAACACTCTCCTACACGATCCCCCCTTTTCCCAAGGAGCCACAACATGGCCATTGACCTGCAGGAGCTTCTTCTCGGAGAACAGGCCTCGAACCTTGCCGCGATGGCGCGGTCGCACACCAACGTCATGGACCTGCAACAGCGAGTAAGCCTCGACAAGTGGGCGACGACCGATCTCTTGGATGCCGCCGCGGCCAAGGAGATTGCCA
>CAYQAJ010000020.1:2419-33894 GCA_964415245.1 uncultured Pirellulaceae bacterium
TATGGCGAGGACGGCCAGCCGATCGAGGTGCAGCAAGAATGACGGCATCGCAGCGGCAGCCGGTGTCGCTCGAAGCGCGCGTCAGCTCGATCGAGCGCGACGCCGAGCATCTGGCGCGCGGGCTGGCTGACATTGACCGCAAGATCGACCGATACTACGAGTCGACCCACGAGCAGCTCCAGTCCCTGACCATGCGCGTAAGCCGCCAGAGTCAGGTGAACTGGCCGCTGGTGGTGGCGTTGTTCCTCGCCTTGTTTACCGGCATGAGCATGATCGGCGGAGGCCTGATGTTCGTGGGCAACCTGGCGCTCAAGCCGCTCGAGACGGAGCTCCGCTGGATGAAGGAAGACCTGCGCCGCCGCGAGACACAGCCCTCGGCGTCTGGCGGCGCTCCTCACGTATTCGCCCCTCAACCCCGAACGGCACCACCGCCATGACCCATCAACATCAAAAGCTCCCTTGCCGCAAATCGGAAGTCGTGTTTGTCGTGTGGAAAGACGCCGTCGGCCAGTCGGCCCGTGCCCAGCAAGAGTCGGCGGCCGAGCTGCAACTTGCCACGAACATGAACGTGGGCTGGATCGTTCACGAGAACGCCGAGCGCCTCGTGCTCGGCCACGGCATCAGCACCACCGGCGAAATGGACCACTTGGTCATACCGACAGCCAACGTGGTCGAGCGGATCGCGCTCCGCGGGCGGTGAGCAGCGCGAAGTGTCGTCTCTCGCTCCGCGAGAGGACGCCCCTTGGGATAACGCTCAATCGCCGAACGCCCTCTCGCGGAGCGAGAGGCGACTTCCGGCCCGAAATGCCGACACCGACGAACACGGACTGACACGGACCGACACAGACCGACACAGACAAACGCCGATTCCCTGGATTCCCGCCTGCGCGGGAATAACCATTTCCAACCCTTGACCCTGAAGCCTAAAGCCTAGCGACTGAAGCCTTCCTCCCATGACCATCCGCGATCGTATCCGAGAACTTCGCCGCGTGCCGGCCAGCCAACTCAAGCCCAATCCACGCAATTGGCGGCTGCACCCCGAGAATCAGCAGGCCGCGCTTCGCGGATTGCTGAACGAAATCGGCTACGCCGACGCACTGCTGGCCCGCGAGCTGCCCGACGGCACGCTGGAGCTGATCGACGGGCACTTGCGCGCCGCCGAAACACCCGACGAAACTGTGCCTGTGCTGGTGCTCGACGTGAATCAGCAGGAAGCCGACATGATTCTGGCGACGCACGACCCGATCGCCGCCATGGCCGAGACCGATCGCGAGCAACTCGATGCGCTCCTGGGCGATCTTCAGTCGGAGGATGCGGCGGTTCGGGCCATGCTGGATGGACTTTCCAACAAGGGAAAGTCCGGCACTGGCGCCGGACACGACGTCGAAGTGCCCGAGGCGTACCAGGTCGTCGTCGAGTGCGGCGGTGAGTCGGTGCAACGCGAACTGTACGAACGGCTCACCAGCGAAGGATTCTGCTGCCGCCTGTTGACGCTTTGAAGGAAGTTTCAGTTTTCAGCCGGAGCGGAATGGACGAGATGGACCCTATGGACGATATGGACGGTCGGCAACCGACAACCAACCACCGACCACCAACAACTGACAACCAACCTCGTCCGACTGAAAACTGAAAACTGAACACTGAAAACTAACTCCGCCATGCCCCTCGTATCCGCCACCGTTCAATGCCACATCGAGCCCAGCTTCCGCGTGAAGCAGGTTGCTGGAATGTTCGATCTTGCGGTCCCCGAAACGGCGGAGGAGACGTTCGCCATCGAGCTGCCGTCACTGGACGAAGAGTGGACAATCGGGGCCATCGTCGGACCGTCGGGAAGCGGCAAGTCGACCATCGCCGCTCGCGCGTATGGCGGCGCTCTGTACCGCAGTTCGCCCGCAGCGGACTGGCCTATCAATCGGGCTGTGGTCGACGCTTTTGGCGATCTCCCCATCAAGCAGATCACCTACACACTCACGGCCGTCGGATTCAGCAGCCCGCCGTCGTGGATCAAGCCGTATGCAGTGCTTTCCGGCGGCGAGAAATTCCGCTGCGATCTGGCGCGAGCGCTGCTGTTGGGCAGCGGACCAAGCGGCGACGTCGACAATGTCGTCTCTCGCTCCGCGAGAGAACGCTGTTTGGGTGAGCGCTCATTGGCAGAACGCCCTCTCGCGGAGCGAGAGGCGACTACGGAGCGAGAGGCGACTGCGGGCCTCGTCGTGTTCGACGAGTTCACCAGCGTGGTCGACCGCACCGTTGCCCAGGTGGGTTCGGCAGCGGTGGCCAAGGCAATCCGTAGCGGGCGCATCGCCCGGCGGTTCGTCGCCGTTTCCTGCCACTACGATATTCTCCCTTGGCTCCAGCCCGACTGGGTGGCCGACATGGCCACCTGCACTCTCAAGCGAGGGCGTCTTCGGCGACCGAGCATCACCCTTGAAGTCGTTCGCTCTAGCCAATCGGCGTGGCGGCTCTTTGCCCGACATCATTATCTAAGCGGGTCGATTCCGTGTTTCGCCCAGTGCTACCTGGCGCTGTGGGACGGAGAGCCGGTGGCATTCTGCGCCGTCACGGGGATGTACGGACATCGGAACCGCAAGCGGATTTGCCGTACCGTAACCCTACCCGATTACCAGGGGTTGGGCATCGGCACGCGGCTCATGGAGCGGGTATGCGAACACGAGTCGGGCCGCGGCTTCCGAATGACAATCACGACGAGCCACCCGGCCATGATCGCCTATTGCAAGTCGTCGCCGCGCTGGCGGACGATTCGCGTCAAGAAGACCGGCAATCGCCCGCCGCGCAAGTTCGATGGAAAGTCCATGACGGCCTCGCTCGGCCGCAGCGTCGTGTCGTTCGAATTCGTTGCGGGCAAAAGCTGTCAGCTCTCAGCGGTCAGCCCTCAGCCGAATCCCGATTGACCGACCAGCGCCGTCGCAAGCTGGATTCCCGCCCGCGCCGGAATGACGGGCGCCCAACAACCGACCACCGACAACAAACAACCGCCGTCGAAAAGCTGACAGCCGATAGCTGAGAGCTGATAGCTTCCCCCGCCGCCATGTCGCACGCCATCCCGCCGCCCCCTGATCCGGAACTCGCTGACCGCGACCGCGAGATCTTTCGCATCGTGGCCGTCGAAGGGCGGAGCACGAGCGATGTGGCCCGCGACTTCTCGCTTTCGCAGCGGCACGTGCAGCGCATTGTGCGGCGCACCCAGCGCCAGCTCGTCCTGCGGCAGTTGATGCGGGCGCCCGATCCGCGATGGCTCAGCGAGATGCACTTGCGGCGGCTGGAACATCAATGGCAGGAAGCGATGGTCGCGTGGTACCGCTCGCACCTTCCGTCGGAGACGATCAAGTATTCGACCGAGCGCGGCAGCGACAAGGCCAAGATCGAACGCACGCGCCGCGAACAGCAGGGGGACGTGAGGTACCTCGAAAACGCCCGCCGCATCCTGGCCGACATCCGGGCATTGATCGCCGGCGGTGCGCTCGGCGACGCGGGCGAAGGGTTTGCCGATGTCTCCACGCTTACCGTTGACCAGCGACGAACGGAACTGGCTCTGCTCGCTGATGCGCTTCGCGACCGCTGGCGAGAGGAAGAGGATTGGGGAACTGATCCGGGGCCGGACGAGGCGAACGCCTCCCGCGACTCCGAAGCTTGAGCGGTTCTGCCCGCACAAGCCGTGGCCCAAGCAGCGCGCCTTTCTCGACCTCGCCTGCAAGGAGGCTTTCTATGGAGGCGCGGCGGCCGGAGGAAAGAGCGAAGCCCTGCTTATGGCCGCTCTCCAGTACGTGCATGTGCCGGGCTACGCCGCGCTCGTGCTGCGTCGCGACACGCCGCGGCTCAAGCTCGCCGGCGGATTGATTCCCCGGTCTTTCGAGTGGCTGGCGGGCAAAGGGCCGACATGGAACGGATCCGACTCCCGCTGGACGTTTCCCACCGACGGCGCCCCGGCGACGCTCAGCTTCGGCTACTTGCGCGAATCGAGCGACAAGTACCGCTATGGCAGCAGCGAGTACCAGTACATCGCTTTCGACGAGCTGACCGAGTTCCCCGAGGACGATTACCTGTTTCTGTTCAGCCGATTGCGTCGCACCGTGCGGGTGCCCGTGCCGCTGCGAATGCGCTCGGCCAGCAACCCGGGCGGAGTAGGGCACTCATGGGTCAAGCAGCGGTTCATTAGCGACGAAGCGCTGGCAGCGGTAGATTTGGCGGGAGAAGAACGGCCATCGCATGTCGCCGAAACGACCGGCGTCGAAGGTTCACCTTCGCAGGAAGTTACGGATGTCGCGACATCGCCACCCGAGGTGTTTTGGAAGAACGGCATCGCCTACGTCCCAGCCCGCATCGACGACAACCCGGCTGTCGACGCTGAGGCCTATCGCGACAGCCTCTCCCACCTTCCGCCGGTGGTGCGACAACGGCTCATGAACGGCGACTGGGCCATCGGCGAAGAGGGGCTCATCCGCCAGGAGTGGCTCAGGTATTACGAACAAGTCGGGCGCCGGCTCGATCTCTTAGACAAAAATGGCCGCGAGCTGGCTTCGTTCGACGAGCGCGCGTGCCGGCGGTTTGCCACAATCGACCCCGCTGGCACCAGTGCCGATCGCGCGAAGCAAAAACGGGGTCGTCCGCCAAGCTGGTCGGTGATCGAAGTGTGGGACCAGCCCCGCGGCGCGTTGGCACGATTTATGATTCTGCGCCACGTGTGGCGAGGCCGAGTCGGCTTCGACGGGCTATGCCACGCGCTGCGCGAAACGTGCCGCGAATGGCGGCCCGATCGGATGTACGTCGAGAACGAAAAGCTGGGCCAGGCGGCGGTCGACGTGCTCGGGAGCGAACTGCCGATCCAAACGATTCCCACCGCTGGTCGCGACAAAGTAACTCGGGCCGCCCCGCTCATCGTGAAGCTCGAACGGGGCGAAGTGTTTTTACCCCGCGCCAACAGCCAGTGGCTGGCCGACCTGGAAACGGAGCTCTTGTGCTGGACCGGCCTCGACGAAGAAACAAGCGACCAAATCGACGCCGCTGCCTACGCGGCCCAAATCGTCGCGGAAACCACCCACGGCGGCCCCATCCGTATGCAGCAGGTGTTCTGGCAGTGAGCGACCGTCGTGGGGCAAACATTCTTGTCTGCCGATGCCGGAGCGTAGGCTGTATACTGGTGATACCAGGAAGCGATTCTCGTAGACGAGTCGCCACTCGTTGTTCGATGCGCGCAACATCCAAAACGCCGAATCGGGAGGTGCACATGCGAGCTTATACGGCTGTGATCGAGCGCTGCCCGGACACCGGTTTGTTTGTCGGCTATGTCCCCGGCTTCCCCGGAGCGCATTCGCAAGGGGAAACGCTCGATGAGCTGCACGAGAACCTGGCGGAGGTCATCGAGATGTTGCTGGAGGACGGCGAGCCCCAGCTCGAGTCGGAGTTCATCGGTACTCAAAAGGTCCAGGTAACCTGACCATGTCCAAGCTTCCGGTGCTGAAACCGCACGAGGTGGTATCGCGCCTGGAAGCGCTGGGCTTCGTTGAAGTACGGCAGCGCGGCGCTCACAAACAGTTCCGCCATCCCGATGGCCGCGGGACCACGGTGCCGTTCCACAAGGGTCGCGACATCTCGCCCGTGCTGCTGCGGAAAATTGCCCGCGATATTGGAATGTCCGCCGAGGAGCTTGTAGCGGCAGGTGGATAGCGAACGCAAATCGCATGAGGGTCGATTACCAAGCGGCCAACCTGGAGTTGCGGAACGGGGCTGCCTGCGCGTTGGGCCGGAACAAGGCGGCCTTCAAGTTATAGGCGGAAACAATGTACCATGTGCCAGCGGACCTCAACCTCGACCGGTTCCGAGGTGCGATTCTTTTGCAGATCAGTTTGGGCGAGCACCAAGTGCAGTTCAACTTCCAGCCCTACGCGCATATTAGCGTCGAGGGCCTGTGGGAGATCCGCGATTCCAAAGACAGCTTGATCGACCGTGCTGAGCCGCACGGCAACCGTGAGGCCTACCGGATTCATGTGCTACTCGGTCGCGCAGTGCAGGCAATCCGCGTCAATGCGCCGCAATCGTTCGTGTTGGAATTCGACGGAGGATATAGGCTTGAAGTATTCGACAGCTCGAAGGAGCATGAATCCTTCGAGATTCAGCCAGGCAACATCGTCGTATGACGTCGGACCGTGCGCTCACCTAACATCGCGTTCAAGCTGAGTAGATTGAGCTCCACCGAAGGCGCCGCTAATCCCGTGGTGCGGCTGTGTGGCGGTACATGTTGTGCGCGGATGGGTCGCACAGGCCGGCGGTGTTGAAGGGCCCGATTCGCTGGGCCACGAAATCATCGAACGCCGCAATGTCGGCGTCGCTCACCGTCACATGTGCGTTACTCGCAATCACGTCCGAGGATTTTCGATTCGTCGTGTCGTAATCCGCGAGCAAGCGCCGTAGCTCAATCCAACACTCATCTACTGCGCGACAGTAGGCAGTGTCGTCGGCGCATTGGAATGCAGCACCGGGCACAAGTTCGCCGGCGTGTCGGCGGCGCTCGTAGGTTGTGGCGGCGGCGAAGTAGAGCATCGAGAACGCGGTGAACAATCGAAAATGGCGCCGGGCCAGGTAGCAACCGCTCACCAGTTTGTCGACCAGGAGCAGTTCGCGCCGGACGGTTGTCTCGTAACGATCGAGATGCGCCGCGAGTGTCGGTTTGCCCCCGTGCTGCTCAAGTATTCCAGCCAGCCGTTCGATGCCGCACAGTGTTTGCGCGATGCCCGTGCTGTGAAGCGGGTCGATGAACCCGGCCGTGTTGGGCAACAGCGCCCAGTTGTCGCCTGCCATCCGCGCCGCCAGTCGCTGCAGTCGGCCCGTGCGGCGCAGACCGCCGGGCGGCGCAACGATTTGGGCAGACTCGAATTGCCCGGCCACCGACGGGTAGCGCTTCATCAGTCGCGACCACTCTTTTGCGATCGGCAGCGAAATATCGAGCGGCGAGCGAGCACAATCGATCGCGAAGCCCGCGCCGGTGATCCCATTGTTGAACCGAAGCTGCCACATCCAGCCTTCCTCCAGCAGATGATGTAGCGCGGCATGGTCGCAGTAGAAAGGATGATCGCCGACGGTGGCGCCGGCTGAAACCAATACATCGTGCCACGGCCGTACGTCGGCGAAGTGAGCGTACAGAGCGCGGGAGTTCGTAGCGAGGCGGTCGGCTTCGTCGGCAATGCCGAGGGTGCGCAGCAGTACGCCCGCTTCGCCCGCGGCGTCGATTACGAATCGGGCGAAGATGCGGATATCCTGTCCCAATCGCTTTCCCTCAAGCAGCCATTGGTCGCCACCTCGCGATACAAAAATGTCCGCGTGGTCGAACAGCTCGACGCCGGCTTCTTGCGCTTCAGCGGCGAGAAAGGCGTCGACGTCGGCCCGAAGCCAGTGGGTGTCGGAGTATTTATCGTTGCTACTGGCGGCCACCAGCAATTCGTTCGCGTGATCGCCGCGAGGCACAAATGGCGAATCCGCCGGAATCGAAAAATAGCTGAAGCCGCGCTTCAGCCCGCACACCACCTGCGGGTACGCCTTCTGCCACGTGCCGTACTTGGCAAGCGGGGCCAGTCGTGGCAGATCGTACCGTTGCGCCAAATCAGCCAGCACATAGTCGGCCACGGGCGTCGACGACTCGCCGATGGCAAATCGCGGATGGCTCGCGCGGTCGACAAGCACCGCGCGCAGCCCGAGCCGCGCGAGAATGAGCGCCGTGATGCTTCCTCCGAAGCCGGAACCGAGAATCGCCACATCGACCGAAACAGGGGCAGTAGAAGCAGCCACAGTCAGGTTCCGCAGTCACACGCAAGCGAAGGGACAACGCGCTGCGTCAGGTTCATACTGCGCAACCGTTCAACGCGTGGCGGCCCACAGCGCGGGCAGCTCGCGAGTTTCTCGACATCCCACAGGTCGACCAACACTCGACCGCGGCCAAAGCGCAGGCCCGCCTCCAAAACTCGTTCGAGCGAAACGAGCCGCGGCGGAGTGAACAGCCCCTCGCGCTGGAGCCGTTCCATGATTCCGTTCCCCGCGCGGGTGGGGATGACCGCACAGCAGCCCACTCCAATCTCAAAACAATGCTCGATCGAGCGCAAGGCCCATTCGACCCCTTGCTCTTCGTCGAGCGTTGGCGGACGCAGCAGAATGAACGCCCGCACGGCGATTGAATCGCGCAACAGCAGCTCCACCGCGCGGTCGAAATCCTCGAGCGTCATCTGCTTGTTCAGCGCCGGCAACACGCGCGGATGCACGGTCTCCAGCCCCAGCGCCACTTCGAGCGACGTGCCCAATGCATCGCGGAACCGCACACACGCCTCGGTGCACAGGTTGGGATGGTTCTCGACAATCACCGTGTTAAACGCACGCACGCGATCGGCGATGGCCGGATAATCGCCGGGCGGAATCGCCTTGGCGTCGAAAAAGTTGCCGCTGTTATAGAGCTTGATGTGCCGCGCCGCCGGCAGCCGGGCCAGTGCGTAGTCGATCTGCTCGGCAATCGCGCCGGGCGGCACCGTGTCGTCGGTCGTGTTCTTCCACAAATCGCACATCAAGCAGCGGAAAGGGCACTCGCGGTTGGTGAGAAAGATCGTGGCCACGTCCTCGATGCTGCCAGAGGCCGTCGCCTCCGGCTCGACGAAGAACGCATACGGCCGCCGCGGATCGACGGCGTTCTTCGCCGGCCGCGCCGACACGATCTGGGCGGTCATAAACGGGATGGGCGGGCTGCTCATAGCGTGGAGCGATCAGCGCGCGAGCCGCCGCTTGCGTGCGAGGACCATGTTGGCGAGGAAATACGGCGGCCCACTACGCATACAGCTCTGCAAACGCGCGGCGGTAGTCGCGCTCGTCGGTGGGGAACAGCGCGGCGGCTTCGCGCTCGCTGGCCGCTCCGTGCTGAAATCGCCGTTTGGGGTACACGGGCATCGTGAGTCCCGTCACGGCCTCCACGCCGCGGCGAACCACTTCGCCTTTCAGTGCGTACAGCCGGTCGTGCTGCCAGTCGGTGAGCTCGACGAACGGAATCCCCTCAGCCACGTCGATCACGTTGGGCAGCGTGTACGGGCTAAAGCCCACGAACCCGAATCGCCGGGCCGGCGCGTAGGTGCGCACGTGCCCGCGGCTCTGCCCACCAGTGTACGTGAGCGAGTGCTTCACGGCGTCAACGCCCCATCCCTCGTGGTAGAGAAGCCGGTTATTGAGCACGCTGCGGATAGTGAGTTCCGCGTTGTCTTCGATCGTGTAGTCTTTCAGGTTCTCGTCGCCGCCATCGCCGTCGATCAGATACTTCCAATCGGGGTACCGCCGGCGAATGCCGCGGCACAGCGCCATTGCCATCGTGGCCGACTGCACGTCGAGCGGTTTGTAATCCTCGGTCACGCGAATCGCCTCGCGAAAGTCGACTTCGCCGCGCGGCACTTCGATCGCCTCCAGAAACATCGACAGGCCCAGCTCGTTCAGAAACCGCGCAGCCTGATCGGCGTCGCCGCCGCTCCCCTCGACCGACAGCGTGAATGCCTTGAGCCGCGCCGGCGACTCGCCCCGCTTTAGCAGCAGGTGATACAGCACCAGCAACACGGCCCCGCTGTCGATGCCGCCCGAGAACAACACACCCAACGGCTCGCGCGAGTCGATGCTGTCGAGCCAGCGGTTCGTCTCCTCGGCCACCGCGCCGATGTACGCCGCGCCGATCGCGTCCAAATCCGCGGGCAACCGGTCGCGCTCGGGGCTGAAGAACCGCGTGTACTGCGGGTTCGGATCGGGGCAACCGACCAACGCCAGCTCGACCACGTAATGCGCGGGCACCATCCGCGTGTACGCCGGGTGAAACTGCCCGTCGAGCCCCTCGCCGCGCAAAAACTCGTGAATCTCGTCGATTCGCTCAGCCACCACCAGGCACGGCCCCTCGGCCCGCTGGGAGCTTGTCCAAAGACCGTCGGGGACTGGCTCATTTTGCGAAGTGGCGAGAGACTGCCCCGAATTCCCGGACTCAGCGGAGCAAAATGTGCCTGTCCCCTTCTCTGGACGGTTTTTGGACAAGCGCTTGGCCAGAAAGTACCGCATCGGCCGGCCGATCGAGCGGGCCATGCGAATCGTTGTTCCCTGCTTGTGAATCAAGGCGAAGTGGCCGTCGATGCCGCGCACCCGCTCGGGCTCACCCGACGCCACGCGGGCCAGCGCCTCGTCGAGCGACATGTTGAGGATGACATTCGCGGCCGGATCCAACAAATCAACCAACCGCTCGACGGTTGCCGTGGTGTGCATGAAGCTACTCCGGGGGAGTTCGATGGTCCGCGATGGAAGAAGTTGATTCTGGCACGGACTTCTGGCTATGGGATGCTCTTCCAGTTATGGCACGGTCTCCCGACCGTGCCAATGAGGGCTATACTGGCCGTGTCGGCTACAACTATGGAGTTGAGCCATCGGCTACAATTAGCATAACACTTCGCGTGATATGCAGCACGAGTTTGGCAGAAGCGACTCCATGAATCCCTGGTTCGCCAAATCGGTGGTTCTCGCGGCCAGCGTTCTCTTGATTGCAATTCGCGCGCCGCACGGGCATCGCAGCCGCACAGTCAAAACTGCCAAAAACTGCAAGGGCAGGCTGGAAGTCGCCCTGCTGATCGTGGCCTGGCTGGGCTTCTTCACTCCGCTGGTGTGGGTCGTCTCGCCGGCGTTCGTATTCACGTTTGCCGATTACACGCTGTACCTCGGCCCGTATGTTGCCGGCATCGTGTTCTATGCCGTCGGTCTATGGCTGTTCCGCCGATCGCACGTCGACCTGGGCACGAACTGGTCGGTCACGCTTGAGGTTCGCGAAGACCATCGGTTGATCACGCACGGCGTTTACCGGTACGTTCGCCATCCGATGTACACGGCTCTGTTCCTGTATTCCATCGCCCAACTGCTGGTGGTGCCCAACTGGTTCGTCGGCCCCTCGCAGTTAGTGGCCTTCGGCATCCTGTTCGCGTTGCGCCTCGGCGCCGAGGAGCGCATGATGCTCAACGAGTTCGGCGACGAGTACGCCGCCTACATGGCCCGCACCAAGCGAATCATTCCCGGCATTTGGTGAACAGGCCGCGGCGCGTTAGCGAACGCTCTCCAGGCGAAAAGGGGGTGAGACATCTGCCGTGGGCCAGCCAAATTGCGCCGGGTCCGCACGTACTCGGATGCGACGAGCGGCCGTCGGCACCGTGGCAGCCATTCCGCTATAATAGTGATGTATGGTGACTTGCCACGTCTCTTCCCATTCTGTCTGGCGGCAAGGGAGACTTCCGATGAACGAATCATGGCGCACGCGGATTACGGTCGAACCGGGCAAACGAGGCGGCCGCCCGTGCATTCGCGGGATGAGGATCACCGTTTACGACGTTCTGTCGTACTTGGCGGCAGGGATGACGGTCGCGGAAATCCTCGACGATTTCCCGTACCTCACGCAGGAAGACATCCAAGCCTGCTTCGCCTTCGCCGCGGAACGGGAGCGGGGGATGCTGGTGGCGGTTGAATGAAGCTGCTCTTCGACCAGAACCTGTCTCCCAAGTTGGTCGCACTCCTGGCCGACATATTCCCGGGATCCATCCACGTGCAGTCTGTTGGACTCGACTGTGCGAGCGACGATCAGATTTGGGAGCACGCCCGGTTGCAAGATTACGTCGTCGTCACAAAGGACGAGGAGTTCGACGATTTGAGAGTGCTGAGAGGGAGCCCGCCCAAGGTCATTTGGGTGCAGTTAGGCAACTGCACGACTGCGCAAGTAGAGGCCGTGTTTCGTGTGCGTTTGCCCGAGATCAAGCAGTTCGAGAAGGAACCGTCGGTTGGCACTCTCGTGCTGAGTTAACCGCGGGTCCGCAGAACACTATTCCTTTCCGCTGCTCATCGCCCTTGCTACGGGCAGATACCGGGATCGAAAAGTTGGTCGTTCGAGGAAGCAAGCCATGCAATCGTCTGGTCACGGCGGCGATTCCGACGCCGAGATTTTCGATGCGGTGCCGGACTTCACTCACGAGATTCGCCTGGCCCTGCGTGTGCTCCAGAATTCCAACGAGCGCGATCACCAAGCCGTTATGGCCCAGATCATGCAGGCCGGCGTCAGCGACCCAAGACTGGCGCTGCGGCTGTATCAGATGATTCCGATCGCCTGGGCCCGATTCTTTCTGATGGCGGCCGGACTCTTTTTGCCCGACGAATACTTCGTAGTTAGTCGGCGCACCGGGCAGCTCGTCCGCGACCGCTTCTCACAGTGCGAGCTATATGGGCAGATTCAGGAGGTGTTGCTGCCGGAAGTCGGCAACGCCTCGCGCGAACAAAGGGACCGCCTGATGATGCGCAGCCCGGAATACGACGCCTTCCGCCAGCACCTGGCCGCCGGGGCGAAGCCCAGCAGCCTGATGCTGGCCCCGCCGATTCTGACGTGATGAGCGATTTGCTCCATGGACTCGAAACCGGCGCGACGTTTTCAATTCAGCGTTGTCACGGCGTTGTGCCTTGTAACGGCGGTTGCGATCCTTTGCGCGCTCACGCGATGGGAAGGCGGCTTCCCCTACGGTGCCGTTCTGCCCGGCATCCTGTTCGTCGCCGCATGCTATTTTGCCAGATGGGAAAGACCGCCCGAACTGGCATGGGGTTTCTTTGCGATCGCATGGACGGTGGCGCTCATCGGCGTTGTCACGTCGCAGATTCGATGCTTCGGCGTCGAATCGGTTGAGCCATTGTCGGGTGTCGGCATTTCGGAGTTTGCCGCGCGTTGCCAAGCATGCCTGTTTCAGGAGTATGTCTCGGGCGTCGCGCTGCCACTCTTCCTTTCGCTGCCCGCCGCTTATCTGGCGATCAAGGCATCAAGGGGAACTCGATCGTACGCGCGAAAGTGGATGATCGCCTGCGCTATCATCGGGCTGGCCGATGTGACGGCTCTGACGATCCTCATTGGATTCTTATTTCGCTCGGCTTGGCCATAACGGCAAATCTCCGCGATCCGCGCGGCTGCCAACAGCCTCAATCCAGCTCTACTTCCGTCTGATACTCCGGCACGGTGACCGAGAAGCGGAATTGGGAGCCGATGCGGCCCGCAAGACTTATAGCCGCGCTCTCTTCGCCGTGGGTCAGGAAAACGTGGCGCGGAGGGTTCTTCGCAAAACTGCCGATCCACCGCAATAGGCCGCTACGATCGGCGTGGCCGGAGAAGCCGAAGATCTGCGCCACCTTCGCTCGCACCGGATGGTCCTTGCCGTGGATGCGCACGTGGGGATGGCCTTCCAGAATCTGCCGCCCCAGCGTGCCGTTGGCCTGGTAGCCGACGAACAGAATCGTGCACTCGGGCCGCGTGATGTTCTGTCGCAGGTGGTGCTTGATGCGGCCGGCCGTACACATGCCGGATGTGGCCATGATGATGCCGGGAGCGCGCACCTCGTTGATGGCCTTCGACTCCTCGGTTGTGTGCGTCATGGTCAGGCCGGCGAATCGCAAGGGGGCCGTGCCCTCGGCCAGCAAGCGGCGAGCTTCTTCGTCGAAGCATTCGGTATGGCGGCGGAAGATGTCGGTCACGTCGATCGCCATGGGGCTGTCGAGAAACACGGGCATCTCGGGAATGCGCCCGGCTCGCACCAAGCCGCCGATAAAGTACATCAGTTCCTGGGCCCGCTCGACGGCGAAGGTAGGAATCACCACGTTGCCGCCGCGGCGGTTGGTGTCGTTGATCACCGTGGCGAGCTGCGTGGCGATGTCGCCGCCGTCCTCGTGCTCGCGGTCGCCGTAGGTCGACTCCATGATCACGTAGTCGGCCGAGTCGAACGTGGTGGGGTCGCGCACCAGCGGCTTGTTCCACTGGCCGATGTCGCCCGAGAAGATGATCCGCCGCGTGCGGCCGTTCTCCGTGGCTTGCACCTCGATCATGGCCGAGCCCAGGATGTGCCCGGCGTCGTGAAACGTGGCGGTCACGGCGGGGGTCACCTGCACGGGCTTGCCATACTCCACGCGCTGAAAGAGCGGCAGGGCCTGTTCGACTTCGACCTCGGTGTACAGTGGCACCTCGGGATGCTTGCCGCGTCGGCCTTCGCGCTGGTGGCGGCGCTTTTTGTAGGCGGCGTCTTCCACCTGAATCTTGGCGGCGTCGCGGAGCATCGTCTCGGCCAGATCGACCGACGCGCCGGTGGAATAGATGGGCCCCAGGAACCCCTCGCCGACAAATCGCGGGATGAGGCCGCTGTGGTCGATGTGAACGTGGGTCAAGAGCAGCGAGCCGCATTGATTGGCGGGCACGGGGCACGACTCCCAGTTGCGGTCCTGGAACGGGCGCTCCTGGAACATGCCGCAGTCGATCATGGTGCGCTGGCCGGCCACTTCGAGGCAGTACCGCGAGCCGGTCACCTGGCGATTGGCGCCGAGAAAGTGGAGTTTCATGGAATCTGTCAGTAGTCCGTTGTCCGTTGTCCGTTGCACACGCGTGCAAAGCTTCCGCAGGATCGTCTCGTGCCGAGGCTCCGCCTCGGCACGCACTGTCTGACCGGCTCCGCCGGTTCTGCGCGATGCCGGCTCTGCGAACAGTGTACGCGGTTTGGCGCCTCTACGGCGAGAGCAGTGCTGAAATTGGCGCGGGCAAATGGTAGGCTCACGCTTTAGTCGAGGTAGTCAAGCGATGAACAGACACGAAAACACGCCCGCCGCTCCGCGATCGGTTCAGGAGCTGGAAGACCTGCTCACCGTGCCCACGCCGGAAGTGGTCGAGCTCATGGGTCGCCTCTCCGGCAATCTCATTGTGCTGGGGGCCGGCGGCAAGATGGGCCTCACGCTGGCTCGCATGGCGCGGCGAGCGGCCGATGAGGCCAATGCGACCTTGCGCGTCATCGCCGTGTCGCGGTTCAGCGATGCCAACGTGCGCGAGCGGCTCGAGGCGTGCGGCGTGGAGACGATTCCCAGCGATCTGCTCGACGAACGGGCTGTGGCGGCGCTCCCCGATGTCGAGAACGTCGTCTACATGCCGGGCTTCAAGTTCGGCGCCGATTCTCATCCCGAGCAGGCGTGGGCCATCAACTGCTATCTCCCTTCGCTGGTCGCGCGGCGGTTTGCCGCCAGTCGCATCGCGGCGTTCTCGACCGGCAACGTGTACGGCATGACGAGCGTGGCCGGCGGCGGCTCCCGCGAAGACGCCTCGCTCCGTCCGGCCGGCGAATACTCGGTCACCGCGCTGGGCCGCGAGCGGATGTTCACTTTTCTCAGCCGGCGCGAAAACATTCCCGTGGTGCTCTTGCGGCTGAACTACTCGTGCGAGCTGCGGTACGGCGTGCTGGTCGACATGGCCCGCATGGTGCTGGCCGGCGAGCCGATCGACGTGACAATGGGCTACTTGAACGCCATTTGGCAAGGCGACGCATGCGCCATGTCGCTTCTGGCCCTGGAGCACACGGCCGTACCGCCGCGCGTGCTGAACATAGCGGGTCCCGACGTGCTGCGGGTGCGCGATCTATGCCAACAGCTTGGCCGACTGATGAATCGCGACGTACACATCACCGGCACCGAAGCCGACGACGCCTTCCTGAGCAACGCCGAGCGCGCGTTTTCCCTCTTCGGCCGCCCGCGAGTCCCTACCGCCGACCTTCTCACCTGGACCGCCGACTGGGTCCAGCGCGGCGGCGAAAGCCTCAACAAACCCACCCACTTCCAAGTCCGCGACGGGGTGTTTTAGTTGCGGGTGCCATGGCTTGCTGCTCCTCATCGCGTGACCAAACTGTTGTCGATTGCAGCCGGATGGCCTATGATAAACTCGGTATGCCGCTCTCTTTGAATCGCGAGCGCTGCGCCATTTCCAATCAGGAACTCTTGCATGACCGAGCACGCCAAACAGATTTCGCTGGAAGGTCTGAGCGTCGCCGATCGGATGTCGCTCATAGAGCAGATCTGGGACAGCATTGCCGCCGAACAAGAGTCTCTCCCTCTCACACAGGCGCAGAAAGACGAGCTCGACCGACGACTGGCAGCGTACGAAGCCGACCCGACCGCCGGTTCGACGTGGGAGGAGGTCAAAGCGCGACTGCAAGGGAAGCAATGAAACGCGCTCTGATCGTTCGTCCCGAAGCCGAAGCCGACCTCGAAGAGGCCCAGGCGTGGTACGATCGGCAGCGAGTGGGGCTCGGGACCGACTTTCTGCTATGCGTCGAGGAAACGCTCGACCGGATCGTCCGCAACCCGGAAATGTACGCCGTTCTACACCGCGACATTCGTCGTGCGTTCGTGCGACGCTTTCCGTACGGGGTGTTCTACCGGATCGTTGACGATCAACTGATCGTAGTGGGCGTATTTCACGGCAGGCGCAACCCGCGCGCCTGGAAATATCGGCGATGAGCTTCCGTATGAACAGCTCGATCGCGGTGGATGCGACGGCCTCGCTTCAGTTAAACCAGAACGCAAACCCAACAAACTGCCCGCCGAACGTGCGGCCCAGGCGGCGCCAGGTGTCGGGGCTCGTTACTTCGCCCTTTTCCAGGTACGAATCGACGCCGGTGCCTTGCACCCACAACACCAGGTCGAATCGCTCGGGCTCGGTGAACACGCGGCGCAGGTTCACGCCCGTGCGCGGATCGTCGGCCCGCCAGAAGGGAATAAGCCGATCGCCCGCCAGGATCGACTCGGCCTCAGCCAGAAACTCGTGCCACCCCTTCTCCATCTCCTCGGTGACGCGCACGCCGGGGATCACGCCCGTTTGCCGGTGGTTGGGCACCCACTCGTGGTCGTCGTCCATTTCGGCCTCGATCGCCTTCCAGCTCAGGCGGCTCTGCTCGATGGCGGCTTCGAGGTGCTCGAGGGCCCTGGGCATTCGTTCCTCTTCAGCCAGGGGGAAGTTGACGAGGTGGATCATGGCGATGAGGTCGGCGATGTCGACTCCGCCCCCCACGTCCCACAAGCGCCGGGCGGTGGATAGATACGGGTAGGGCGACTCCACCTTCTCGAACACCACGTGCCCGGTGCGCTCGAACAGCTCGCGAAAGTCGTACGCCAGCGCTACGTCGCACGTGGCGGCCAGCAGGTGGCAGTAGCCGCGGAGCCAGTGTACGTCGGCCTTATCGAACGTGATGACGAACTTCTCGGCCGTCGCCTTGTCGATGCTCACACGGCGGTTGAGCTGGGCGTAGATGCGCCACAGCGTTTCGTCGTCGCCGGCCTTGCCGTCGCCGTTGACGTCGAGGCGGATGCGGCCGAAGTGCAGGGGGAGTTTTACGTCGGTGTCGTTCATCTCGGCCAGCGTGGCGTCGCAGGTGAGCACATCGCGCTGAAACTTGGCCAGAATCTCCCGCAACTGCTCGTAGCTGATCGGCTTGGGGTCGGGATTATGCGGCACGACGACGCGAATGAAGGGCAAAATGTCGGCCCGATCGCGCGGCCCATGCTCGTACAGCGACTGCGCCAACCGCTCGATGGCCCGCACCATCTGCACGGCCGCCAGACCGAACCGAGCCTCGTCGTCGTTGGGGTTGGCTTTTAGATGCGCTTGGAGAGCAGCTTCGCCTTCAGTCAGCCGGCCGCTGGTGAGGTACTCTTCGGCCAGCGGCGCCTTGCGCTCCTGGGCGTGAACCGCATGCGAGGAAAGCGCAAAGCACAATACGGCCGCCAGTGTGAACATGGAGAAAAAACGCAACATATCGAATGCCCCCCCAGAGAAGCGAAGTAGGTTGTGCGAGACAGCGCATCGTAAGCAGCGCCGAATGCATGATGCGCGCGGGTTGCTACCAAGCCCAACCGCCACCTACCCTAATACTCCGCGTGGGCCCCGTCTGGTTTCAGTCGCCGCGGATTGCCAGTTACGGCACGCTGTACAGAATCTCCGCCACGTGCCCCAGGTCGGAGCCGATGGTTTTGGCTGTGACCGTGTCGCCGAGGTGTACGCCGTTTACGAATACGGCGAATGCCAGCTCGCGGCCGCTGGCGGTTGTCACGTAGCCGGCCAGCGCTTTGCTGGTGAGTAGCAGCTTGGCGTTTACCGCGTCGTACCACACGAGCGTGCCGGTTTTGGCGAAGGCGTGTCCGCGGGCCGGGCTGTCATTCGGAATCACCGTGGCCAGCGTGCCATCGACGCCCAGGATGGGCAGGCCCGCTCTGTACGCGTCGAAGTCGTCGCGGGTCCTCATGTACTTGAGCAGTCGCACGGTTTCGCGCGGCGTGACGTAGTCCGATCGAGCGCCTCCCGCGCCGCCGCCGAATGAAATTCCTTCCGGGTCGACGCCCGCTTTCACGTACAACTCGCGGCAGAGCTGCATGCCGTCGTTGAGTGTGCGCTTGCCGTTTTTCGTGGCCACCAACAGCGGCAGCGTGCTGGCGTGCAGGTTGTGGCTCACTTTCAGAATCAGCCGCGCCGATTCGGAAAACGGCGGCGACTCTAGATTGGCGACGCGATCCATCTTCTCGTACTCTTCGCGCGGCGGGAGTGAGTCGGCGGGGTTCTCGGTGGTGGGCGAAGCGTCGACTGCGACGCCGGCCCGCGCGAGCGCCTCGATCAGCAGCGTGCGGGCGAACCGCGGCGGGTCGGGCACCTCGTAGACGGCAACCTTGGGGGGCGTGCTCTCGGGTATGGTGCCGTGCAGCACAATGCGCCCTTCGCCATCGGCGCGAATCCACAGAGACAGTGCCCCGTCCTTGGGCACGGTCCCGACCTGCGACTCAACGGTGAACAGCGCTGTCTGCGGCCGCCACTTGAACTCGGCCGGTTGGCCGGCGGTGGTGGGTGTAACGGTGAAATCAAGCAGATTGTCGTTAATCATGATGGGCGTCAGCCGCGATGGTCCGCTGCCGGTCCCCTCGGCCGATTCGAACAGCCGGTCATCGATCATCACTTGCCCCGACACGCGGCGAATGCCCGATTCGGCCACCTGCTGGGCCAAATCGTCGAGGCCGGCGAGCGGGTTGGGCCGCGTGAGGGTCGAATCGCCCGAGAAGCTGGCGTAGATGTGGTCGGAGTCGGTGTAGGCGATGTGGCCGCTGGGTTCGGTTCGTCCGCCCATCGAAAAATCGCCGCTGGCCACGAGGACAAGATCGCCGTCGAGCGTGCCGTCGTCGCCGCGCGTGCCTCGGGCGTAGATGGGCGTTTCAAATCGAAAGTCGGCCCCCAGCGCATCAAGCCCCGCCGCCACCGAATACAGCTTCGTGACCGACGCGGGCGCAAACAGCTTGTCGGGATTACGCCGATACAGCGTTTTGCCGGTGTTGAGATCGACGACCAACAGCCCCCAGTGGGCATGCTTGTAACGAGGCAGATTGAGAACGCTCTTCAGCGAATCGGCGAGAGTGGGGGCGGGCGCGGATTGTGCTTCGTTCGGCGCAGGTTCCTCCTGGGCGCGAGCGATCGGCGCTGTCGGCGATGCAGCGATCAGCGCGGTTAGCAGAAGCAGAGGTAGCAGAATTCCGGCTTGAAAGCGTGATTCCAAGATGCACATCATGATGCAATGACTCCGGCCGAACGTTTGGCAATGGGCGCAGTGCGATCCAGGTTCGATTCTAGTCGCCCACCGCGCCCGTGCCAAACGCCCGCCGTCGCCAATCGCTACGCTGCCTGCACGGTTTGTTGTGGCTGGATGCCGGTCGTCCAGGTCACGGTCAGGTGCGGATCGAGCACCGTGCCCTTCTCCAGTGTGCAGGCATCGACCGTGCGCGGGCGGAGGTCGGCGGAGAAATCGAGAACGGCGTCGGCGGCACGCAGGGCCACACTCGTGATCGTTCCGCTGGAGCGGTACTGGATGCGTCCGCCTCGGAGCTCGATGTCGGCCGCTCCGCCCGTGCCCAGGATACGCGTGACGCCGCCGCTCTGACGGATCGACGCGACCGCGCTTTGGATGTCGAGTCCCGCATCGCCCGCTAGCTCGACGTCGGTGAGGCTGGCGCCGCTGCCGCATCGCACCTGGCCGCCCGACTGCCGCAGCGTGGCGATGGTGGCCGATTCGCCGCCGGCCAGCGCAACGCCCACGGTGCCGTCGAGCACGTCGAGTGTGTTGGCGACGTGCGTTCCCTTCCACTGCACGGCCGGCAGATTGCTCTCGGCCGAAAGTCCGCTGGCGTACACCGTGACCGCCGTCTGGCCGCTGCCGGTGTCGATCTGTACCCGCGCACTTGCGCCGCCCGGGCCTTGGCCGACGTGCACTTCGCCTGCGTCGATCGCCAGAAAACGGTCGCGGTATTCGAAGTATGGTGCGGTGCCGGTGCTGTTGAACTGGGGCAGGCCGATCTGCCCGCTGAAGCTGGCGGGCACGTGCAGGCTGGCCAGTGCGACGGCCGATTGATCGAGGCCGTAGAGGATCGAGACGTCGGAATCTTCGATGTACACGTCGTCGCCACCCGCTGGGAGCGAACCGGTCGACCAGTTGGCGGGAGTATCCCAGTGATTCGGGCCGGAGGACGGCGTGATTTCACCCAGCGTGAGCGTTTGCGTGTCGGCGGCGCCGCCGTTGATCGTCTGCGCGGCGACGGTGAAGGGCCGGCCGGGCGTTGCGGCAGTGAGCGTCACTTCGGTTCCAGTGTCGGTGGCGATCAACTCGGCCCATTCCGGCTCTTGGGCGGCGGCGATGGCCACGACCAAACCGGCCACCACGTCGGCCACGGTGGCGGCCTGGGCTGTGTACCGCGCGCTCTTGCCGTTGATGGAGAGGATGAACGTATCGCCGATTTCAATGTTGGCGGGCGTGGCGGTCACAACCTGGGCCACGGCCGGCGCGTCGCCGCGCCATCGCAGGGTTGCCATGTGGGAGCTCCTTGGCTGGGGTTCGGAAAAGGGGAAGGGGCTATTCGATCGGGCGAATCGGTTGCCGCTGGTCGGACGGAAGCCGCGCGAACCGGCGGGCAAAGGGCGGGGCAGGAAAATTCTTTGCCGCCGCCTCTTGACATCTCAACACTACTTATTTAATACTTTATCACGATCGGTTGATAAGTTCAACCGGGTCGCGAGAAAAGAGAGCCCGACGAAATGGCCCGCTACCGACAAACCTTCCTGCACCCCGGCCGGTACGAATTGGCCGGGGGACGAACGGAAACGCTCACGCCCGCCGACCTGGCGCAAGTCGCGAAGAACACCCGTGCGCTGCTGGCTCGCGGGTACTGCATTCCCGTACTGCCGGGGCACGGCGTTCCCGGTTCGGCCGATGCGGGCCCTCGTCCGGCGGCGTCGGAAGATTCGGGAGCGAGCGGCGGACGGCTCGTCGACGTGTGGCAGGAATCGGACGGCGCCCTGGTGCAAGTGATCGAATTGCCCGATGCGGACGCTTCGGGAATCGAGTCGGGCCGCCTGGTTTACACGTCGCCCGAGCTGCGACCGCGATTTGTCGATTCGCAGGGGCGCGATTCGGGACCGGTGATCGCCCACGTTGCCCTGACCCGTCGACCCCGCAACCGCAATCAGGCGCCGCTGGCGCGGGTGGAAGCGAACGACGTCGCCGTACCGCGGCATTCGATATCCAAGACCCAACCGCTGCCCGAGTCCCCCATCCAAGGAGTATTACACATGTCCCAAGCTGTCACCCTGGGCGAAGTTGGTCGCGAAACCGCAAGCGACGTGGCGAGTGAACTGGAGAATGACACCGCGAGCGAACGCGCTGTCGAAACCGCAAGCGGCGTGGTGACAGAAGCGCAAGGCGAATCCGCAAGCGCAGCGGTGAACGACGCGGAGAACGAAACCGCAAGCGAAACCGCAAGCGAAGTCGCATCGGACGACAGTGTCGCACCATATGTCCCCGCGGCGGAAGCGTCGCTGGATGGTGATGCGGAGCGCGACGAACCGGGCAATGAGTCGAGCGAAGGGGCCGGCGAAACCGCAAGCGGGGCGCAGGACGACGAGGCGCCGCAGCGCGAGCTCCATCGAGCGGAATATCGGCAGCAGCTCACCCGGCGGATTCTCACCTCGCAAAAACTGCCCCGTGGATTACGCGAGCGGCTAGTCAGCGCCGTCGAGGCCGTTCAGCTCAGCGACGATGGCAGCGAAGAACCCACGCTTCGCGTTTCCGACGCCGTGGCCATGATCGAGGAATCGCTACCGCCGCAATTGGCGCTGGCCGCCGACGAGCTCCAGCGTCCCGGCCATCCGCATGGCGAGGCGTTCTTCACCGGCGACGCACTGAACCTGAGCGACGAAGAGGCTGCGCGAATCGCCCGCGACCAGCTCACCAGCGTCGGCTTGTTGCCGAGGCGAGGTCGAGCGGTTGACTGAACGACGTCCGTTGTCAGTAGTCAGTTGTCCGTTGCAGGGAAGCAGAATGTGCGCATCGACCAGCGAACCACGATCAACCAGCAACTACCGACTAACATTCGGCCACTGACAACGGACCACGGACAACTGACAAAGTCAAACGAACCCCTTAACCACTCCCAAAAACCCTTCCCCGTACTTCCTCCAGGAGATTCACTCATGTCAGAGTTCACCAGCGGCAACGCACCGGGTTTCCAGCCGCAAACCGAATCGGAAGAGTCGCAAGTGTGGTGGAGCGGCCGCCACGGCCAGAACCTCATCGCCACGCGCAAAGCGACGATCGACGCATCGGCGGTCGACGCGGGCAACGTTCCCACTACCACGCTCCGCGGCGGCAATCTGTTGGCGATCGCCGATGCCGACGGCAAGGCCCTGGTGTACGACCCCGACGCCAACGACGGCACGCAAATCGCCGTGGGCGTATTGGAGAAGCACCAGGACATGCTGGTGAGCGGCGTCGCCACCGACCGCTTCACGCAGATGCTCGTGCACGGTTTGCTCAAGGAGAGCGAGCTCATCGGGCTCGACCCGCGGGCCAAGTCGCAGCTTGCCGGGCGATTCGTGTTCGACAGCGACCAGCCGGCGGCGGCGGGCGAGCTGATGCACCCCCGCGGCGTGTATCGCAAGAGCACGAACTACACCGTGGTGGCGGCCGACAACGGACTGTTGTTCCTGGCCACTGGGGCGGCCAACTTCACGCTGCCCACCAAGCAGAACGGCCTGGCCTTCCGCTTTTTGCAGACGGCCGACGCCAACCTGGTGATCACCGGCTCGTCGGACATCGTGCACAAGGGCAGCGCGGCCGCCAGCTCGGTCACGTTTTCGACCGCCAGCGAAAAGATCGGCAGTCACGTGCTGGTCGAGTGCGTGTACACCGCCACCAGCACGCTCAAGTGGATCGTGAGCAACCTGGGCGGAACGACGGCCACGGTGGCGTAGTTACCCGTCGCGCAGCCCCTCGCGCTCCGCGGCGCGTCGCGGCTAACCGAAAGCGATGTACCGCGGCTAACCGGCGGAAGCGCGTCGCGGCTAACCGACCGTTTGACATCAGAACTTGATTTCCTCTCGAATCTCGGAGATATCCAACATGGGACGATCGGCACAACAGGTCTTGGCACCCAAGACCATTTTCCAAGCGATTTCGCAAATCGACCTGCCCGGCACCACCTTGCAGCGGCTGTTGGGCTGGGCCTTCGGCGGCACCAACCGGCAGCAGCAATCGGGCCGCCACTTTTCGTACGACATCTTTGACACCACGCGCAAGATCGCCACGGGGCGCGTACCCGGCCAGGCCGCCAGTCGGCAGAAGCCGCAGAAGGTGGGGCACGTGCAGGGGACCTTCCCCCGCGCCGCCGAGGTGATCTCGCTGCTGGACGAGGATCTCTTGAATCGTCGCCGCCTGGGCGGGCCGTCGAGCGAGCTGGATCGCGGCGGCGAGAGCTACATCACCCATCAGGAAGTGTACCTGGCCCAGCGATTCGCCAACCTCATCGAATTCCAGTCGGCGGCCCTGCTCCGCGGCGCCTATTCCTACGATCAGGACGGTGACGACCTGAAGCACGGCTTCTCGGGGGGCGAGACCTCGATCGACTTTCTCATCCCGGTGGGCAACAAGAGCCAGCTCGACATGCTCGGAGGCGGCGATATTCTCGACGCCGACTGGGCCGACCCGGCCACCGACATCCCCTTGCATCTGCACAACGTCAACACGGCGATGGTGCAGCTCACCGGCATGGGCTTGGCCCATGTGATTCTGACTGGCGCGGGCTGGCAGTACATCGTCAACAACACGTCCGTGCAGAGCCAGGGCGGGTCGTCGAGCGCCGTGTTCGAGTCGATGCGGCGCGTGGGCGCGGGCGAGTTCTCGGCCGTGCTGCGAGCGCTGCCGTGGATCACGTTCCACGTGGTCGACTACGGCCTGGAAGTGTGGGACGGGTCGAGTGAAACGTTCACCCGATTGATCGAGGACGACCACGCCGCCTTCCTGCCCGAGCCCTCGCCGCGTTGGGCCGAGTACCTGGAAGGCTCCGAGATCGTGACCGAGGGGCCGGGCGGCGCGCGGGCCGAGCAATTCGGCTTCTACCCGTACGCCTACCCCACGCACGATCCCTCGGGTTGGGACCTGTGCGGGGTGTTCAACGGCATCCCGGCGCTGTACACGCCCAAAGCGGTGGCGTACGGACTGATCGCGGGAGGGTCGTACTAGCGGCGCATCGGCAAACACTCGGGGACGGGCGCGCTGTGCGAGCAGCGTGTCAGTTGTCCGTGGTCAGTTGCTGCTTTCTCCTACTGAAAACTGAACACTGAACACTGAAAACTCGCGCCGAGCACGTGCGCCTGTCCCCTTACCTGGACACGAGACCATGCCCACTCAAACCTACTGCACGCGCACCGACGTTGAGGCGATGTGGTCGCCGCTGGCCGTGTTGCGCAACGTCGACGACGACGAGGACGGCGCTCTTTCGCCCACCGAGGAAGCGGCCATCGATCGGGCGATCGAGCGCGCGGCCAACGTGGCCAACGCCAGTTTGGAGATGCGCTACGCGCTGGCCGACCTGGCGTCGAACACCTGGTGCCGCGACTGTAATGCCGCGCTGGCGGCGTATTTCCTGGCCACGCGGCGCGGCAATCCGGCGCCCGAGCACGTGCAGCGGCAATACGACGCCTTCGTACACGACCTGGCGGAAATCCGCGCGGGACGGCTCAAGGTGCCGCAGGCCGCCGACAGTCATGAGACCACGCCGGCCGTGACCAACTTCGACACCGAGCTCGCCGCGCACCGCACGAAGGTCCGCCGCGTTCCCGAAACCAGCACGGGCAGCCCGCCGCCGTCGGACGTGAAGAGCCACCCGATCGAGGACTGACTTCGGCGTGCAGAACCAGCAACGCGCTAGAAACCGGCGAATGACCAATCACGCAATGTCCCAATGACCAATGGAGGTATCGGCGCGTCGACATTGGTCAATTGGATTTGGGATTTGGTCATTGGCCCAACGGCCAGTCATCGCAACCCGGCCGGTAGTACCAACACACACAGCAAATCAAGAAGGCTTCCCATGAGCATGGGCGTAATCCTCCAGCGAGTGCGCGATCACCTGCGATCCGCTCTGTCGCTGTCGGCCGATCAGTGCGGGGTGCGCGTCGGCGGGCATCCACCCGCGTCGTCGGGCGAGCTATACGTGGCCGTCGATGAGCTGGGAGTGGAAAGCACGGCCCGCGACCACCTGCGCGAAGTGTACGTCGTCGAGGTGGCGCTGTGGCGCCGCGTGGGGCAGTGGCCCGACGACCGCGCGGGCGACGCGCTCTTGCGCGACGACGCGTATCTGGCCGGCGCGCTGACGCTCGATCGGTTGGAACGGTCGATCATCGCAGCGCTGCACGGCAACTACACGGACATTCCCGCGGCCGCCAACGCCGCAATTGGTGCGGGGAGCCCTGGCGGAGGCGACGTGTTTCAACTTGCCCTGTACTACGCCGGCCGCACGCGGACCGAGGCCTGGCAGGATCGCCGTCAGTCGGGCAGCCCCACCGCATGGCTCGGCCGACGCCTGAAGTTCGCGGGCATGAATCGTGTACAGGCCATGGACGTGATGCAGTAGATCGCAGCAAGGATATCGAAAATGCCGTTCGCCACGTTCGCCGCCGGCCCGTACACCGCGACGTACAACACCGATGCCGCGCCGGGCAATCCGCCCGGCAAGGGGCTGGGTCCGCGCGACCTGGGATTGGTCGAGGGCGTGCGACGTTGGCGGCGCGTGATGCAGGCCCGCGACGTGCGCGCGAGCGCCTTTGGCGACTCGGCGATCGACGCCGTGTATCGCGGCGGCCAGTGTTTTTGCCTCATGACGTTCAAGGAGTGGAGCGCGGCGGCGCGGGCAGCGCTGTGGCCTTTTAGTTCAACGTTCGGCGAAGTCGGAGCAATAGGACGGTTGCTCACCGACCTGGCCGGCGTGCTCACGCTCGCGGCGGTGCCCGGGACTCCAGCGGCCCAGAACGGCCCGGCGACTTTGGTGTTCGGTAAGGCCATCCTCTCGCCCGAGCACGTGAGCGAAGTGTCGCTCGGCAGCCAGGAGCGCGACGTGCCGATCGTGCTGCGCTGTTTTCCGTACGTGACGACGCAGGGCAAAGTGGTGTGGTTTGAAGAATCGTGAGTTCCGCCGCTTCGACAATTGCACTGTGAGTTTTCAGTTTTCAGTCGGAGAGAGCACATGCAAATCGCCACAGACAACTGACGACAGACAACTGACACACACGGAGCACCGAGTAACGCGAACCAGTCCGCACTCATACCACCAAGCACAAATATGCCAACCGACGACGACTTTGATTCCGCCATTCCAGCAGCACCAGCACAGCCGCCGGCCGGTCACTCCCTGGGTGCTCCCCCCGGCACCGGCGCCTCCCCGGCGCAACCGGCCGGCGGCGCTGGGCTGCCGGCAGCCGACCCGCCAGCGCAGCCCGCGCTGTTGGCCGTGCTCGATCGGCAGCAGCAGATGCTCGCGCGGCTTGTGCAGCGATCGGACGCCGCATCGCGCCAGATCGCGTCGATCGAAGAACGACTGATGCGCATGGGGCAGGTGGAAAACCTCGATTCAGAGTCGCTCTCACAGTTCCTGACGAGTCAGCACGAACAGTCATCCGAGTCAACATCGCCCGCCGCTGCAATTTCCCGACAAAGCGAACACGCATCCACCAACGACACACCGACGCTACCGCTGCTGTGACCGCCATCGCACTGCCGACGGCAACCATACCGGAAAACCATCTGCCGTCACTCCGCCGACTGAACACTGAAAACTGAACACTGAAAACCCGCACCCATCGACATCGGCCTGTCCCTTCGCCCAACGAACCATCTCATGACCTCCCTCAAAGACGCCACGCTCTCCGGCACCATCAGCTACAACGGCTATAGCTTCGGCGCTACCGGCAGTACACCGCCCAGCTATCGTCTGCGCGGCGTGCCGATCTACGACGAGGCGCGGCGCACGGTCACGCATATTGCCTACACGCTCGAAGTCGAAACCGTTCTCTACGCCGACGACGAGAGTAGCCTCGGTACGCAGATGCGCACGATTCGCGAGCAGCTCAGCCGTCCGGGGCGCAAGCTGGTGCTAGCCGACCTGGGGCTGGGCGATTCGACGGTCGTCCGCTCGGGCAGCCATCCCGACGTGGTTTGGGGCGCTCGGCCGCGCGTCGTGTCGCTCGAACCCATCGGCGGCACGCTCGCGTGGCAGCTTCATTGGTCGTGCGAATTCAACGTGCGGGAGGCGGCCTCGGGCAGCAGCGCCGCATCGGGCCAGTGGCTCGCCTTCAACTACTCCACTCGCTACGACATCGACGACCAGGGCTTCACCACCCGCGTGCTTTCGGGCTACGTGCAAATCGTGCAGGTGCGCGAACCGCTGGGCGACCCGTTGCCGCGCCGCACCGCCGACGAAGTGCGCGACCAGTTGCGGATCGTCGTGCCCCAAAACTTCCGCCGCGTGGGCAGCCGCTGGATCGAATCGGCCGACAAGGCGCGAATCGACTTCGTGGTGACCGACGAAGAGCTGCGGAGCGATCCCTTCCCGCCGGGCATCATCGATGCCGCCATCGTCTACCGCGTCGAAAACGAAGGCGAGGGATTCGCCCACACGCGGGCCACCCTCAGCGGCCACTTGGAAACGGCCCCCGATGTGGCGAAGCACGTGGCGGCGAATCGGTTCTTCATGATCGCCCAGGACAAGATGCGGCGGCTGCAAGGCGTGCTGGCGGCGATCGGGCCGGTGCTGGTGGTGCCGCGGCGGATATCGGTGTCGCACCATTTGTTCACGCGGCGGACCTCGTTCGTGGTCGAGCTGCGCATCGTGCACTGCCTGAGCAGCCTGCTGGCGGCCAGCGGCGTGTGGGACGAAGTGCCCGGCACCAGCTACCGCCAGTGGCGATCGTCGATCGAGCGGCTGTGGAACAATCGCGGCGCGGCGCAGTTGCGCTCCAGCGCTTCGGACGCAGTGATCATCGATCTTGTAGATAACCCCGTGAGCAAAATGCAGATCGGCGGCGGCGCGGGAAGCGCGGGCACGATCTCGCCATCGTCGCCGATCCTCGGGCTGTTGCCGGTCGTCGTTCCGCAGGCGAGCTGGCTCGATTACCAGGTGCGGCTACGGGCCATCCGCCACGAAGACGTGAGCGTACACACGCTGGCCCGCGAGGTGCAAGTTTCCCAGTCCGCATCCGACGGCGGGCAAGGGTTGGGGCCGCAGTTCCGTGCAACCAGCAGCCGCGCCGGCCGCGTGTGCGAACGACACGGCGAACCGATTCAGCAGATCGTGTTCGAGGGAGTGGCCGTGCGGCTTGCATCACGACCGGTTGTGCCGGTGCTGCGCAGCGTCGGCGGTCGGCCCGTGTGCGAGCGCAAGCGCGTCGAAGAGCTGCAGCCTGTCGCGGGGTACTGCGGCATCCCGGCCTATCGACTTCGCTGGTCGGTAACGTACGACGTGATCGGCTACGTCGGCCGCTACGACGCGCCCGACAATCCGCTCCTGGGTGGAGCTTCGCCCGCGAGAATCGACTTGTGATCGCGTTCATTTCGAGGATGTTTCCAAACCGTCGGGGACTGGCTCAAGTTAAGTTTTCAGTTTTCAGCCGGAGCGGAATGGACGAGATGGACCCTATGGACGGCCTGCAACCGACAACGCACAACCAACCACCGACAACAAACCTCGTCCGACTGAAAACTGAACACTGAAAACTGAACACTCTCGACGAGCCCGTTCCCCTCTCCGCTCTATAAAGGATTTACCTGCCATGTCGCTGCTCTCCGCCCTGAAATCGGTGCTGTTGCGCAAAAAGCCACTCACTGCCGACTATCGACCGCAACCGCCCGAGCCCGTCGCGCTCCGCGTCGATGAGTTACCCCCATTCAACCTGCGCGTGGCCGATCTCATGCGGTTCGACTCACAGGTCCGCATCGCGCTGGGCGCCCGCAACGGGCTGCTCATGGCGGCGGAGGTCGAAGTCGTCGGCGATCAGCCCGACGTCGTTCGCTGGGTGCAAACGCAGTGGGACCGGCTTTGGTCGAGCTCGGCGCATCAGCTTTTGCGCACAAAGCTGTACGGGTTCCTGCCGTTCGAGGTCATGTATCGCCAGATTCGCGGCGGAGCGCTCGACGGGGCGCTGGTGGTCGATCACCTCAAGGATCGCCATCCTCGCGATGCCCGCGTTCTGGTGCACGACGGGCAAATTGTCGGCTTCGCGTTGCGCGTTGCGCGGGATCGCGAGGTCGAGGTGGTCGCCCCCAAGGCGCTGGTGTGCACGTTCGACTCCGAGTTCGGCAATCCGTACGGCTGCGCGCTATTGGAACGCGCGTACCCGGCGTGGTACGAGAAGTGGATGGACGGCGGCGCGAAGAAGACACTGCGGCTGCGGATGATTAAAGACGCCTACATCGGCGACATCTTCTGGTACCCGCCCGATCGCGCGATCGAGCTGCCCGGCGGACGCAGCGTGAGTTGGCGCGACATCGCCCGCGAGATCATCGAGTCGCGTCTCTCGGGCGGGGCCATGACGCTGCCGCTGGTGTTCGACGCTAGCGGCAACAAGCTAGTCGACTACACGCCGCCGCAAGACGTGAGCGGTGCCACGCACGTGTTCCAGTGGAAGCAGGACGTCGACCTGGAAATCTGGAAGGCGCTCGAAGTGCCGCCTGAGATTATCGAGGCGGCGAGCGTGGGCAGCGGCTACGCCGGCCGTTCGATTCCCTTCATGGTGGCGCTGAGCGCCGTGCAGGTGGAGTTGGCGGAGCTGGTTCGCTCGGTAGATCGCGACATCCTGCGACCGCTGGCCCAGCTCAACTTCGCCACGGTGCCCGATTACGAGATTCGCCCGCGATCAGTGGTGGAGACGTACTTCGAGCAGGCGCAGGGCTCGACCGCGTCGCGAGCGCCACGCCCGACCGCCCCTCGTTCTCAGGCTCCGCCTGGGAACGGCGCATCTGCCAGGCTCCAGCCTGCTGCTGCGCGCAGTTCGTTGGTGGGAGCGAGCTAAAGACCACGTGCGCTTGCTTCGTTAACCGGAACGGGCGGAGCCCGCCAGACAGTGGGTTCCCAGGCAGAGCCTGGGTACCAGGAAATGGTCATGACTTGCCGCAATACGATCACCATCACCCTCGACGGCCTCCCCTGCGTCGTCGCCGATCGCGGGCACGCCGACGATGAGGCGCGACTGGCCAACTCGTACTGGTGTCCGCTCGGGCCGGCGCCCGGTCGCGCGTGGGTGCTGATGTTGCGGCGCGACCTGGACGCGGTCCTCGCGAAACCGTCCTCCTACCATGAGCTGGTCCTCGAGACGCGGGGCGACGCGCCTACGGTGCGGCTCGCCTTTCCCAAGCTCCTCGTGGAAAAGAGCCGGCGGCTGTTGCCGGGGAAGAGTGCCGACCCCGACGCGCTGTATCTGGTCGAGCTGGCCGACAAGCGAATCCTGGTCGATCGCTTCAGCGACACGGGCGGCCTGGCCTTCAACGTCCGCAGTTACGCGCAAGCGCAGTCGTATTTGTCCGAAAGCGCGGGCCACACCTGGGCCAGCGCCGTAGCGGTCGTGTGGAACACCATGTCGAACGTGCTGGGCGCGTTCCCGGGTCTGCCTGCCGGTTACGCGCCGGACGGCCAGCCGGAGAATGTGCGCTTCACCGGCGTCAATGCCTGGCATGCGCTCAACCATCTGCTGGCGCAGATCGGCTGCACGGTGGCGTACGATCCGCTGGCCGATTCCTTCTCCATCGTTCGACTCGGAAGCACGCAGCCCGGCGTGCCCGACGCCTGGTCCGGCGCCGACATGCTGCATGTGACGGGTGGCGGGAGCCAGGCCTTCGCGCCGCGCAACGCCGACGAGCTGGCCGAGGTCTATGCGGCGAACCCGGACGCCATCATCGTCGCCGGCGCGACGGATGTCGGTCTGTGGGTCACCCAGCAGCACCGGTCTCTCAAGACTCTGATCGATGTCACTCGGGTCAAGGACCTTTCCACCATTGAGGCGACCGACAAGGGCCTGACCATCGGCGCGACCGTGAGCCATCGCGACGCGACGGCCGCACTCGCCAAGCTGCACCCCGACCTCGGCGAGCTCTTGCGCCGCTTCGCCTCCGTGCAGATCAGGAACGCGGGAACGGTCGGCGGCAACATCGCCAACGGCTCACCTATCGGCGACCTGCCGCCGGCGCTGATCGCGCTCGATGCGCAACTCACGCTGCGCCGCGGTTCCGACCGCAGAA